>JBOGEA010000118.1:0-15176 GCA_050743205.1 Egibacteraceae bacterium
GTGGTGGGGTCTCGGTCTCGGCGGGCGGTGGTGGGGGCGGCGGTGCTGGGGGCGGCGGTGCTGGTGCTGGGGGCGGCGGTGCTGGGGGCGGCGGTGCTGGGGGCGGGGGCGGCGGTGCTGGGGGCGGCGGTGCTGGGGGCGGGGGTGGTGGTGGGGCTGGGGGTGGCAGCGGGTTCGCGAGTTCGGGTTGAGACGGGTCAGGAGGAGGAAGTGTGTCAGCCGGCTCGGGAACAGGTCGCTCGACGAGGGCTTCCCACCACTGGTAGAGCTGCTCCCCGTCTGTCCGAGACGCCGACATCAACGTCGGGAATCCTTCCTCGGTCCACACGATGAGCGACTGCCCCTCGTCGCGGTAACAGAGCAGCCGTCCGGCTCTATCGTCCTCCCCGGTGTATTCGTGCTCGGCCTGATAATCGATGCGGCAGTCGCCCGTGTTCGGGCTGATCCCGGCTTCGGTCACGGCGCGTCCGTATGCGGAGTCCAGCGCGCTCTGAGAGACGTACAGCGTGAAGGTGGCCTGGTCGGCGCCTCCGTTCGGTGTGCAGCGCACTGCGGCGAGCACGTCGCTCACCGAGCCGTCCTCAGCGACATATCGTGCGCACGTGCTCTGAAAAGTGGTGGGCACCACCTCATCGACCAGCCTCCGCTCCTCCGCGTTGAGGGATCTGGAGCTGAGCCATTGGATGAGGACGACGATCAAGGCCGCGACTGCCGCCGTTGCCGCGGCGCTGCCCAAAAGGACAGGCCACCGTCGCGTCTGCCGTTGCGCCGTTGCCGGGGGACTTCCTGGCGGGTGAGGGAGCTTCAGCGCGAACGCGCTGGTCTTGGGGTCGGAAGGGAACTGGCCGCCCGTGGCCTTTGCGGGATTCCTGATCGGCTGGACCGCAGTCGCGCCATGGGAGCCAGGCGCGGAGCCCGGGCCGACGGCGGCGCGAAGGGCGGTGGCCAACTCGCCGCAGGTGGCGTACCGATCCTCGGGCCGCTTGGCCATGGCCATGGCCACGATGCGGTCGACCTCAGACGGGAGGCCAGGGCGCAGGGTGGTGACCGGTGTGGGCGCGTCATGCACGTGCGCCCACAGAACCGCGGCGCTCTCCTCTCGCTGGTGGGGAGCCACCCCAGCCAGGCACTGGTAGAGCACGCAGCCGAGCGCATAGACATCGGCCCGGCCGTCTACCGGCCCACCCTGGATCTGCTCGGGCGAGATGTAGTCGATGCTGCCGATGAACTGGCCTGTCGCAGTGAGGCCACCACCCGACGAAAGGCTCTTCGTGATGCCGAAGTCGCTGAGGTAGCAGTGCTCCTGACCCTTCCGGCTGTCGATCAGAATGTTCGCTGGCTTGACATCACGGTGGATCAGGCCATGGTCGTGGGCGGCGTCCAAGGCGCCGGCCACTTGGGCGACAATGGTGGCTGTCCGCTCGAGCGTCAGCGGACCCTCAGTCTCGAGGAGGCTGCGCAGATCGCGGCCGTCCACATAGCGCATAGCGATGTAGAGAAGCCCGTCCGCCTCGCCCGCGCTGTAGATCGGGATGACGTTGGGATGATCGAGATTGGCCGCCATCTGCGACTCACGGGCGAAGCGGTCGCGTAACCGCTGGTCATCGGCGAGAGATGGAGCCAGGATCTTCAGCGCAACCTTGCGCTGAAGACGCACGTCCTCAGCCAGGTACACCACGCCCATGCTCCCGCGCCCCAGCTGCGACTCGATGTGGTAGCCCGGCAGCCGGGGGATATTCTCGCCAACGCTGGGGACATGCCCACTGCCACGAACCACGCCGGAAGCTCTCCGCTTACGCGTGGCCATACGGCACGTTCCCCTCAGCCGCCACCATGTTCCCTATGAATCCAGCAGGCGAGGCCGGCTATATCCTGCCTCGCTACAGCTTGACACAGAGGGGGCGATCAACGGGAGGCTGTTCCTCCTCAGTCGCCTGCGCAGATGCACCCTGTCCCGATACGGCCCCATCGGTGTCGTTTGCGTCCGATCTCCGGGTACGCTTGGCTCTCCTCAGCGATGTGCAGGTCTTGCGTACTACTCTCTATTTGGAGGGTGCCGGCTGGCTAGTCAGGGATTTCCCTTACTGTCCCGGAGTGGTCAGCGTGTGGCAGGATCTGGGTGACGGGTGGCGTGCCTGACAGACGCGTTATCCGCGCGTCTGTTCGTTTTGTCGGATGCGGCCTGGGCCGCAGTGGCATTGGAGCAATCGTGGCGATTATCAAGGTGACGTCGGATCAGCTTCGGTCGGTGTCCAACCAGCTGCGCACCGGTTCGGACGATGTGTCTCAGCAGCTGCAGTCGATGGAGTCCCAGGTCAAGGCGTTGGTGGACGCCGACTGGGAGGGCGCGGCGTCGGATTCGTTCCGTGACCTGTGGGACCAGTGGCACACCGGCGCGCGTCAGGTGAAAGAGGCGCTGGACGGGATCTCCCAGCAGTTGGGCACGGCGGCCCAGACCTACCAGGACACCGAGGACCAGCTCGCCGCCCAGATGCGCGGGTGAGCATCCCCCCGGGTGGATGAGGGCGTGAGGAAGCGGGCCCTATGGCCGACCTGTACGTCGATGTCGATGCGCTGAATGAGCTGTCCCGCCAGCTCGGGCAGGTCAAGGCGTCCCTGGAGCGTGCGTCCGACGACGTGAGCGCCTACGACAGCCGGCTCGGGTCATCGCGGATCGAGGGTGCTCTGGACGACTTCGTCGGAGGTTGGCGCGATGGGCGCAAGAAGATCATCGAGGGGATCGACGGCCTGCTCGGGCGTATTCAAGGCGCTATCGACACGTACAACGAGCAGGAGGCCAAACTGGCGGAGGCGACCAGAACTGGCGGCTGAGATGGGGTGGCAGTGGCCACGCTGAGTTGGGCGGCGTTGGGAGGCGACCCGGCTCCCGGTGATCCCGGCGCGTTCGACGGGTTAGCGCGGGCGTTTTCGACCACGGCCGGCAACGCCGGTGAGGCGCGGTCCAGGCTGAACGCGTTCGCCGCCTCCGTCGATGACAGCATCTGGCGGGGTGAGGCGGCGGATGCGTTTCGTGAGAAGATCGCGGAGCTTCCTCCGCGTCTGGCGAAGCTGCACGACTCCTATCAGGCCGCCTCGGAGGGCATGGGCGGTTACGCGCGGGCTTTGGGCGACCTGCAATCCCAGGCCAGGGCCCTGCTCGCCCGAGCCCAAGGCGCGCAGGACGAGCAGGACAGCCTGGTCCGCCGCCGTGACCAGGCCCAGGCCGCGGACCCGACCGCCTCCACGGCCGGCTACGACCAGGCCATCGCCGACGCGCATCAACGCCTGCGCGGCGTATCCGGCCAGGTCGCCGACCTTCGTGACGGGCGTCAGGCGGCGGAGAGCGCCGCGATGGGCAGGCTGGAGGACGCCCAGGATCTGGGGATCAAGAACGATCCTTGGTACAAGCGGGCGTGGGATGCCGTGGACCGGTGGGTCGACGAGCACGCCGACATCCTGCGGGGGCTGTCCAACATCCTCAAGACGGTCTCGGCCATCGCCGGTCTGCTGTCGTTCATTCCCGGCCTCGGCGTCATCTTCGGGCCGATCGCGCTTATCGCCGGGGGGCTCGCCCTGCTCACGGACGCCCTCTTGGCGGCTACCGGGAACGGGGATTGGAAGATGCTCCTCGTCGATGCTGCTCTCATGGCGCTGCCGGGAGCGGGCAAGCTCATCTCGGGGGCCATCAGAGGAGGCAGCCGCACCGTAAAGCTCGCAGATGGGAGCGTCGAGTTGGCGCTCAAATACAAGAAGGGCTGGACGGCTACTCAGCGAACGGCGGCGGATGGCAAGGTTGCGGCGCTGAACAAAGCCGCCCCGCTGAAGGTCACGCGAGTGAACCGGACCGGGTCCTCGGCGAAAACCAAATATCAGAAGGCCAGAAAAGTCGAGGTCCCCAAAGATCATGACGTCGATCATGTCGTCGATCTCCAACTGGGCGGAAAGGACGTCCCCTCGAACATGAAACCGCTAGACTCAAGCGTCAACAGAAGTCTCGGGGCTCAGATCGGGCATCAGACCAGGAAACTGCCTGAAGGAACTCCTGTGAGCAAGGTCACGATAACAGAAAGACAAGTCTCGACCCCCGTGGGTGTAGCCCCCTCTGGTGAGAGGTGAGCATGTTCAATCGGAAGTCGTTCAAACGATTTCTATCACACTACCAGCCTGATGCAGGTGACCAATCCGCGCCGCTGCAGCTTCCTCCACCATTTATTGCATCAGGCTTTGTCGAGTTCATGTCACAGTTCTCCGGCTGCACGTTCAATGAGGGTATCTACCGGCTCCACACCCAGTCCTCGGGAGAGCTTGGTAACAGACTGGCCGCCGACGCCTTTCCCGACTTCGCCCATCGAATTCACTGCTTTGGGTTCAACTGGCTCGGCGACCAGTACGCGTTGGACCTTGAAAGACGCGAGCATGGGGAGTCTTTGATCCTCATGCTGGATCCAGGCGCCGGGGAGGCTCTTGAAATTCCGGCCACCTTCTTGAAGATCCACGATGAGGAGATGGTGGAGTCTCCGGATGCGGCGCTTGTTAGTAACTTCTTCGAGTCGTGGGTGGCCGAGAACCGACACCTGTTGCCTCTGGCGCCGACCGACTGTGTCGGCTACAAAGTCCCCTTGTTCCTGGGCGGTGAGGACACGATCGAGAATCTGGAAGTTATCGACCTAGACGTTTACTGGACGATATTCGGCCAGCTCCGTCGAAGAGCAGAGCAACTCTGAACGTTCGCAAGCCCTGATTACCGGCGTGGCGTCGCGTTACGGCTAAAGGTTAGGCTGGCGGCCATGGTGTCGGCGACCTCTTCGACGCCTGACTCCAGGGCCCGATCGCCTGTAGTGGTGGTGATCACCGACAGCCATTCGGTGTCGAGTACGGGAACGAAGTACTGCGTCACCGCCACCCGCCGAGCCTCGGCTATCATCGGAAGTTGCATGATCTCGCGCGTCGAAACCTTCACCGCGCCTCCCAAGCCGATCTCGACGGTTTCGACCCGGCGCTCGCTAAGATTCTCGCCGGACGAGGCCGGCGCACGGGCATACGCCTCCCTCAGTCCGGCGAGAGGGATACCCTCGCCGCCGAGGTCCAGTTTTCGCCACGCCAGCGTGGCGCTGGCGGACAGCAGCTCTCCTCGTACCACGGCAGGCAGGATTGCGGCCATGAAGACCTTCTGGTCGTGGAGTTGGCGCAGCAGGTCCAACAGCGCGCGGCGGGCGGGGCCACGCTCCGCAGACGCGTTGGGCCGGCCGGCCAGCCGTTGCGAGAGGAATGCGTAGAGCCAGTCTTCCCACGTCTGGGGATTGAGGTCCAGGACGGTCCAGTGATCGGGCACGTCGATCGAGAAGCCGATCGACGGGCGGGGGACATCGGCCGCGTACCCAGCTGGCGGGAGTGTTTCAATCATGAGCAGCACCCACAATCTCGATCAAGAGGCCGCGCGGAAAGGCGACTCACCGCCGGGCCCGACCTGGTCGTTTGCGGCATTGACCGAAGCCTATCTGCGCGACGACTACAGCGGCACTTGGACGACGACGGCGTCGCCGTGCAGAGCGAAAACCCCCCGCCCCGCAGGCATACGGCCGATCAGGTTGCGGGGCAGGCGCAGGCCGACGAGGTCGCCGTCAAGCGTTGAGGGAGGCGAGAGCAGCAGGCCGGTTTTGGCCTTTTTGGCCTCGACGACCGCGCCGCGCAGCTCGGTCTTCATGTCCTCCAGTTGGCCGGCGACCACGACCGCTGCCCGGCTGCGGTCCGCGGTTCGCAGGAACGCGCGGATCGCGTCGTCGGCGGGGGTGCGGGACAGGGTCTCGGCGTCGTCGATGACGACGGCCAAGGGGCCGTCGTGGCCGGTGAGCACGGCGGACACCGCGTCAGGGCCGGGCGTGCCGGCGAAGACCCGCAGCACCCCGTCGGCGTCGCCCAGGCGTTGCAGGGGCGACGGGCGCGGGCAGAGGACGACCACATGGGCGCCGCTGGCGAGCAGGCTGCGGGTGACCGTCAACAGGGCGGTGCTGCGCCCGGTTTTGGATGGCCCGCCGATCACGAAGCCGCCGCCCTCGGCGGCCAGGTCGATCCCGTAGGCGGTGAGCTCGTCGCCGCCGACGCCCACCAGCGCCCACAGCGGCGAGGCGGGCCGCACCTGTTCGGCCAGTGACCAGGCCCGGTCGAACCCGATGGTCGAGGGCAGCACATCGACCCGGAAGGGCCGGTTAAGGCGGGTGGCGGCGGGCCATCGTGATGCGGCCTCCCGGCCGATCTGGCGCACGGCGGCGGCCTGGGCCTGGCCTGAGGGGTCGGTGCCGAGGAGCGCAAACTGCACCTCGAGCCCCGAGTCTGCCCGGAACGCCTGCCCCGGACGCAGCTCCTCGGGGACGTTCTTCGGGTTGATGTTGACGATCCGGTAATCGTTGCGGTCTGCCAGGCGCAGGATCAGCTTGTCCTCGACCTGCGAGGCGATGCGGTCGGTGAGCAGGCTGCGGTCGCCGGCGATGACCAGGCGCAGCCCGACGCCGGCGCCCTCCCGCAGCAGGCGCAGGACCGCGGCTGGCAGCTCCGAGCCGGTGTCCATCGAGAACTGCGAGGTGAAGCCCTCCCAGCGGTCGACCAGCACGACCAGGTACGCCAGCCGGTCTCCAGGAGCGCTGGTCGATCGCTGCTCGCCGATGTCGCCCAGGCCGGTACGGGCGAGGAGCTCCTGGCGGCGGGCGACCTCATCGGTGAGCCGGCTGATCAGCCGCTCGATCCGGTCGGTCTCAGAGCGGGAGACCACGCCGCCGCAGTGCGGCAGGTCGGCCAGGGGCAGCAGCGCGCCGTTGCCGAAGTCCAACCCGTACAGGTGCAGGTCAGAGGGCGACATCGATTGAGCCAGTGAGGCCGCGAGGGTGCGCAGGGCGCTCGACCGGCCAGACCGCGCGGACCCGGCGATCAGCAGGTGGCTGCCGCCGGCGACGTCGAACGTCGCCGGGCGCTGGGCCTGGGCGGCGGGCAGGTCCTCCATCCCGAATATGACAGGCGCGACATGGCCGTCCGCCGAGCCGGCATCCACGGGTGGGAGGCTGAAGACGGCGGGCAGGGGCGGCAGCCACGGGCTGGGCGGTTGGGGGATCTCCAGCTGCGCGGCGGCGGCGCCGATGATCTCCACCAGGGCGCGCAGGTCCGTGCCGGCGCCGCTGGTCTCCTCCGCTCGCTTGGGAGCGGGAGGCGGGTAGCCCAGGCGGCTCCACGGCGCCGGGTCGATCCGGGGCGGGGGAAGCCCCTCGGTGGCGCCCTTGCGTCGCCCGGCCACCCGCGCTGTCTGGAACTCGACCAGCGCCGCCCGGCCTCCCGTGCGAACGAACCCTCGACCGGGCGTGGCGCGGGAGATGCCGGCGGCGTTGGGCCCTTCGAGGACCTCGGCGCTGTCGGTCTTGTCCTCCATGCGCAGCCCGACCCGCAGGCCGGTGTTGGCCCGCATCTCGGCCGAGACCACGCCCGCTGGCCGCTGGGTGGCCAGGATCAGGTGGACGCCCAGGGAGCGGCCGACGCGGGCGATGCGGATGAGTCCGGTGACGAACTCGGGCAGCTCGTGGACCAGCTCGGCGAACTCGTCGATGACGATGACGAGTCGAGCCAGGCCGACCGCAGCGGCGCGCTCGGCGTCGCGCTCCCAGGCGGCGTCGACGTCGGGGGCCCCGAACGCTTTGAGCGCCTGCTCCCGGCGTTTGAGCTCGGCGTCGAGCGAGACGAGCGCGCGCTCGGTGAGGTGGCCGTCGAGGTTGGTGACCATGCCCACGGTGTGGGGCAGGCGCTCGCAGTCGGCGAACGCGGAGGCGCCCTTGTAGTCGATGAGCACGAAGTTGATGGCGGTGGGGCGGTTGGCTATGGCCAGCGACACCACGAGTGTTTGGAGGAACTCGCTCTTGCCGGCGCCCGTCGTTCCCGCGACCAGCGCGTGCGGGCCGTCCCGTTTGAGGTCCAAGCTGAACGGTCCGTCCATCGAGGACCCCACCAGCGCCTCGGTCGTCCGCCCCCGAGCGTCCAGCGGCCGGCGACGTCGTCGGTGCGGTCCAGGTCGATGCCGGCCAGGTCTACGTAACGGACGAACTTGGGGATGATCGCCTCGCCCTCCTCGCCGCCGGCGTCCCGGATGGGCGCGAGGCTGCGGGCGGCCTCGTCGGCCCAGGTCGCGTCGACCTGGTCGAGGAGGACCTCGGGCACGGGCTCGGCGCCGTCCACCTCAAGGGTGGCCAGGACCGGGTTGTCCGGGTCGAGGACCAGCTGAGCCCTTCCCTCCTCGGCCAGCCGGTTGACGTCAGTGTCCAACCCGATGGCAAAGATGCCGACGGCGGGCCCCTCTTTCAGCAGCCGGGGCACCCCCGGCAGCGAGCGCAGTGCCCGGATGCCGTCGAGCACGATGGCGAACGAGGGCGTGAAGCCGGCGTCGCGTACCTCACGCGCGGCGGTGGTTCGGGCGTCGAGGAGCTTGAGGAGCTCTTTGATCCGCTCCTCACGGGTGGCCTTGTCGTTGCCCACCATCGCGAGGGGGAACCCGGGGTCGTCCACCCGGGTGTGGGGCAGCCACCGCACCCAGTCCCAGTCGGGGCCGGCGTCAGCGTCGGTGAGGAGCATGACCTGGAGGTCGCGGGGGCTGCGCAGGATGGCGAGCTGGGCGACCAGCCACCGGGTGATCGCCCTGGTGCCGGCAACTGGCCCGGCGACCCCGAGCACGCCCGCTCGGGCCAGGTCAACGGTGACGGGGACGGTCGGCAGCCGTGGGGGGTCGGGCACGTCGCCGCTGCCGCTGCTGGTGATGACGATGGAGGCGGGGCGGTCGGCCACACCGACCCGCAGCAGGAGCGCGTCCGGGTCGTACGCCCGGCGCTCCCAAAGCCTCTGGCTGGGGCCGGTGGCGATCGCTCCCAAGGTTGCGGGGTCGGGGAACTGCTGCCGCGACTCGGTGATCTCGCGGGCGGCCGCCTGAGCGATACGCTCCTCGGCGGTCGCCAGCTCCGCGGTGTAGCGGTCCGTGTCCCGCTTGGAGCGTCGGGCGTCCCGCCGCCGGCTGGACATCGACGAGGCGATGACGAGCACCGGGCTCATCAGGGCGAAGAGCAGGAACCCCGGCTGCTGGCGGATGAGCGCGGCAGCGACGGCGATGACGAGTGGCACGATCACCTGGACCCACGGGAACGCGTGCGGCTCCGGTGGCGAGGGCTGTGCCGGGAGGGCCACTCTGACCTCGCGCGAGGCTGGCCGGATCCGCGCCGGCCGGTTGAAGGCCAGGCCGCCCGCGTCGTCGGGGCGCGTGTCGGCGTCGCCCCGGAGTGGCGGGCGGACCTGGAACAGCGACGCGCCCGCCCTCACGATGGTGCCGGGGTGGATGGCCGTGGCCTCTTGAATGGGCTGCTCATCGACGAACGTGCCGTTCGTGGAGCCGACGTCCTCGACGGTCCACACGCCGTCGTCCACGATCAGGCGGAAGTGCTTGCGGGACACCGAAGAGTCCCCGACGGGAATCGTCGCCTCGTGCGAGCGGCCGACGACCGTGGAGCGAGCCGAAAGCGGCCACTGGCGGCCGCTCAGCGGACCCCCGACGGCGGCCAGTTGGAGCGTGCCGCCGTGGGCGGCGCCTGCCTCAGGCCGCCCGACGGTCACGACATCACCGTCGCGCAGACCGCTCGAGCCCAGCTGTCCCTGGCCAGCCAACGGCCTGCCCCGCACGAAGAATTCCCCTTGCTGGACAGTGCCGAGGATCCGCGCCACGTCCTCGATCGGTGTCTCAGGCTCCGCGGTGAGGGCCACGTGGTCGGTCCTCCCCGAGTTGGGGTTCGCCAGCCTCAGGTTCAGTCGCATGTTCATGCCATTTTGCCATGAGTCGGCGTTACCACGCAGACGCCGTCACGCGGCAGGTCGCCGGTCGTGCTGGAGATCAGTCCCGGCGGGTGCAGGCCGCCCGTTGCGGGGTCTCGGCTGGACCGGCGCTGGCGCGGGGGAGGCGTTTGCGGGCGGCCCGCCAGAAGTCGAGCAGGAACGGCAGGGGGTCGGTGAGCGCCCACACCGCGTCGACCTTGTGCCCTGATACCGACCGCAGGTACTCGCGCACGGACAGGGAGCCGCGCCGCCAGTGATGCGCCGCTGCCTGGGCGTCGTGGCGGAAATAGATCCACTTGGCCCTGCCGTACGCCTGGACCCGCGCGGAGGGCAGGGGCAGGCCGACCGCGTCGCGGTACGCGGTCAGCAGCAGGTCCACACCACCGGCCTCCGCGATCGCTGAGCGTCCGGTCGGCCGCCCCACGTTCGGCTCGATGATGGCGTAGCGCCCGGTGCGCTCGTCGCGTTTCATCTCCACGTAGGCCAAGCCATGGAAGCCAGCGCCCTGGAAGAGCCGCAGCGTCTCGGCCAGGACGGTGTCGTCGCGCACCTCCTCGCCGAGGCAGCTCGTCCCCGTCTGCACCGGCCACTGACGCAGCTTGCGCGCCACGAACGTGGCGAGCGGCCGCGACTGGGCGTCGAAGTAGGCGTTGCAGGAGTACAGGCAGTCCTCACCGCCGACGACCCACTCCTGCGCGATCAGCTCGTCGGTCCATGGGGCGCAGCGGTCGTACAGGCTGAGCAGACTGTCCCGGTCGGCGGCCTTGAACGCCTTCGCCGGCGTGCACTGCTGCCAGCGCGGCGTCTTCAGCGCGGGCTTCAGCGCGACGGGAAACGTCAGCTCGCTCGCCGCTGCCTCGGCATCTTCCCTGCTTCGCAAGCTGATCGTGCGCGGGATGGGCAGGTCGTGCGCTCGTGCGTACTCGCCGAACGCCCGCTTGTCCATGAGCCGCTCGACGACCTCGTGGGAGGGCAGCAGCAGCCGGTACCGGCCGGTCAGCCGCTCCCGGCCGGCCGAGAGCGTGGCGACCGCCGCGTCGGTGCAGGGAAACAGCACGGCGGGCTGCTTGTGGAGAGGCTCCCGCGCGAGGTCGTCCAAGGCGT
This sequence comes from Egibacteraceae bacterium, assembly GCA_050743205.1. Taxonomy (GTDB): domain Bacteria; phylum Actinomycetota; class Nitriliruptoria; order Euzebyales; family Egibacteraceae; genus JBOGED01. The sequence continues at coordinate 10,951 of JBOGEA010000118.1, forward strand.
CCAGCAGCGGCGCCCCGGCAGTCGGAGCGACCACGAGCCGGCTGATCGCGCGGGTGCGGCAGGCGAAGTGCCGGCCGTCAGCCGCGACTGCCACGACGGGGATCCCGCGCGTTGCGAGGATCCGGGCGGTCTGGAGTCCCGTGATGCAGTCGAGGCCGACCACGACCGCCGGCACGGGCGCACCGCTCGACGAGTCCTCTGCGCTCCGTCGCATCCGCGTCACGATGGATGCCGGCCGTTGACGCGGGCGCGTGACGCCATGGATGGCCGGCGGGCGAGGACAGCCGCATGGTCCTCGGCCTCGATGGCCTCGCGGGTGCCGACCAGATCGAAGATGTGGTCGACGGAAGCGATCGACGGGTCGACCGAAGCCGCGTTGCCGTGCTCTCGCATGGTCCGCAGGGCCTTCTCCATCGCCTGCACCGCCGCTCGCATCGCCTGGTTCGCGAGGATGACCATGTTGAACCCTTTCGCCCGAAGCTGCTCTGCGGTGAACGTCGGGTAGAGCGTCGGGACGGCGACCAGCGGCACCCGGTCGGTGCCGCTCCAGCCGGACAGGAATCCCTCGATCTCGCCGAGGGTCTTGTCCTTCGAGTGGATGAGGATCGCGTCGGCGCCCGCCTCGACGTAGGCGTCGGCGCGCTCGCAGGCGTCGGCGAGGCCGTGCCCGGCGATGAGCGACTCGATCCGGGCAATGACCACGAACGCCTCGCCGGACTGCGCGCGCTTGCCAGCGCGGATACGCCGCGCCTGCTCGCCCACCGGGATCAGCTCCCGCGGCGACTCTCCCGGGTAGAGGCTGTTGCGCTTGGGGAAGGCGTTGTCCTCGATCGAGATGCCCGAGATGCCCGCCCGCTCGTACTCGCACACGGTCCGGACGACGTTCGAGAGCCCGCCGAAGCCGTTGTCGCAGTCCGCGACCACTGGCAGCTCAGTGGCCGCGTCGATGCGGCGCGCCGCGTCCAGCGCCTCGGTCATCGAGATCAGGTTGAGGTCGGGCAGCGCGTGCGCCATCGTCGAGACGCCCAGACCGCTGACCCACACCGCGTCGAACCCATGCCGCTCGATGAGCTTGGCGGTGAGGGCGTCGTGCGCGCCGACGGCGACGACCGCCGCGGCCCCCCGCAGCCCGGCCCGCAGGCGCAGCCGCTTCTCGTCCGCGCGTGAAAAGGGAAGCTGCATGCCGATCAGACCTCCACGGTCGCGTGCGCCAGAGCCGTCACGATCCGGATGATCTCAAGGCCGATCTCGCGCTGAGAGTCAGCCGTCGAGGCGCCGATGTGGGGGGTGAGCACGACATTGGGAAGCGCCGCGAGCGGCGACGTGTGCCCGTCCCGCTCCACAAGGTGCACGTCGAGGCCCGCGCCGGCGATCTGACCTCGGCGCAGCGCCTCGTACAGCGCGGCCTCGTCGACCACCCCGCCCCGGCTCGCGTTCACCAGAAACGCGGTGGGCTTCAGCCTGGACAGCGCCCGCTCGTCGAGAAGGTGCGCTGTGCTGGCCTGCAACGGCACGTGCACCGTGACGAAATCAGCGGTCTGGAGCACCTCGTCCAGGGCTGCGAGGTGGATACCGAGCATCGCGAAGTGCGCGGCGCGGGCTGTGGCCAGCCGCTCGACGCACCCCACCGGGCGCATACCCCACGCCTGGCCCATCCGCGCGACGCGTGTGCCGATGGTGCCGAGCCCGACGACGCCGAGCGTCCCGCCGGCCAGCGTGCGGCCTGTCAGCTCCGCCTTGCGCCACTGTCCTGCCCGCATCGACTGGTCTGCCGCCAGGAGGTTGCGGGCCAGGGCCAGCAGATGCGCGAACGTCAGCTCCGCGACAGACTGCGCGCCCGGACCTGGGATGCGCTCGAACGCGATGCCGCGGCGGGCGAGGTCGTCTGAGTCGACGTTGTCGAATCCGCTGCCGGCCCGGATCAGCAGGCGCAGGTGCGGCGCCCGATCCAGCACGCTGGGGCCGATGGTGACGCCGCTGCGGAAGATCAGAGCCTGCCGGTCGCCGATCAGCGCAGCGAGCCGCTCCTGGCCGGGGTTGTGATCGACCACCACGTCATGCTCGGCACGCAGACGCCCCAACGCGGCGGGATCGATCTTGCTGACGACCAAGAGCCTCATCCGTCTGGTGCCTCCCAAGACCTGTCGCGGTAGGGCGGGCATCGAGCAGCGGCGACGTGCAAATACGCAAAGCGATGATACGGGCGCATAATTCACATCGGGGTACGATATTGCGCTTTGCCCACCGAATCAACGGGTGCCGCGCAACCCGCCGTTCACCGTGTTGTTCTTCGCAGGTCAGCGGCCCGTCGCTTGGCGCTGGCGATACGCCCGCCGGATCAGCTCGGCCACAGCGGCGGTGACCACGGGCAGCGGCTGCGCCGCGTCGACGATCTCGAAGCGGCGGACGGCCTCGCGGACCTCTAGGTACTCCTGGCGGCGCCGCTCCAGGAACTCGACGCTGCTCTCCGGTTTGCGCTCGTGGAGCAGCCGTGCGGGCGCGTCGAGCAGCACCATCAGCTCGGGTGTGGGGTAGACGCGGCGCAGGAAGAAGCCGTGGACGCGGCTCGCGACCGGCCTGGCCTCGTCGACGCGGGCGACGTCGTGGGCGTAGTAGTCGGGCAGGAAATGGCGGTCGCAGAGCACGACATACCCGCGCCGGCGGTGACACCAGCTCACCGCCTCGCGGAAGCCCTCCTCCGCGATCCAGGCGCACGTGCGCGCCGCGGACCTCACGGCGCGCGACACACGCGCTCCCACCCCCGCGGTCATCGCCGGACGCCCGCTGCTCATGGTCATGTCAGGCCTGCGCCCCGCCCGCCGCTTCAGCGCGAGCGCGAGCCGGGTCGTCGGCAGCATCAGCGTGCTGGCCTCGAGGTTCACGCCCATGTAGAGGTATTTCACGGGCACGTCGAGGGTGCGGACCAGCTCGTGGGCGACGGTCGTCTTACCCGCGCCGTCGGCGCCGATCAACGCGACGGTCAGTCCACCGCGGGGCCTGGGAGGGCGAGTCATCTCAAGGCGCGAGCAGGGGGGCGATCGCGTCGAACAGCGAGGAGATCACCGGCGGGTAGGGGTGGTGGACCACATGGCTCGGCACGCCGTCCAGCGCCTTGTGCAGCAGCTGCCGCTGCGTCGTCGCGGCCTCCTCGATGTGCGGGTTGGCCGCGTGGGGGAAGGCGAACCGGAAGCGCTGGTAGTACGAGAGGAGGCCCAACCGCTCGTACTCCAGCGAGAACACCATGCGCTCGGCGATCTCGCTGGCCGGAACAGGCGCTGCCTCGACGGCCCGCGACTCGTGGCTCGCGACCATGACGACATGGTCCAGGTCGGCCGATTCGACGCAGGCGTGGGCGCCGAACAGCCGGGCTGGGGGGACCCGCACGCTGAGCTGGCGGCGCGCGATGGGCAGGGCGCGCCGCATGAGGCCAGCCTGCCTGTGACCGCTGGCGAGCGCCTCCAGGATCCTGATCCCGCTGCCCAGCGTCCGCAGCCGGGCGCGGGCGCCGCGCGGGACGCGCCGCCGGTACTCGGCGGCGCTGCGCAGCTGCCAGTCCCACAGCCGGATCGGCTCGGGTATGCCGACGAGCCGGCGGGTGTCCGGGTCGATGTAGATCCACTCATCCCCGACGTAACGGGCGCCCTGTGCCATGAACGCGAGCAGCGTCTCGGTCTTGCCGCCTTTCGCCCAGCCGGTGACGAGCACGCCCCGTCCGTTGTAGACGAGCGCTGTGGCGTGCATCGGGACCGTCCCGCGGGCCAGCGCGGTGAGGTTGACGATCGGGATGAGCAGCGGCACCGCGGGCGTGCCGCGCTCGCAGAGGATCTCGCACTGGCCGCCCACCCGGTCCATGGGAATGGCGACCCGGACGCGGGTCCCACGCTGGCCGGCGAGGACGAGGAACCGGTCGTCGGTGAACCCGACCTCGTCGATGCCGAGCAGGCGCGGTGTCTGGGAGAGCGGAATCTGGTCGCGGTAGCGGATCACGATGTCCGGCTCCCGATCGAGCGGCCCCTCGATCGGGCCCAGCTGGCGGCGCACCCCAGCCGCCTCGGCGGACGTCGCGCCGACGAGCTGGATCCCCACCAGCCCGCGCAGGTTGAACGTGACGTATTGCCCGACCACCGGGCAGCAGTATAGGCCTCCCGGTGATCATGAGAACCCCGACACCAACGGAACGACCGTCAGACCGCACCGAGGTTGTGTGCTGGATCGCGGCGGTATAC
>JBOGEA010000119.1:0-15131 GCA_050743205.1 Egibacteraceae bacterium
CAAAGATGCAGGTTTCCTCCGAATACGGAGGAAACCTGCAGTGCGGCTGGCCCAAAAGGCGCCCACGGCCCGCGGCACTCAGCCATTCCTGGAGAGCCACTCCCATTGATTCTGCAACAGACTCGAACTGACGGAAAGCTGCAGGAATGGGGCCCGCTTGCCAACCCGCACTGCCCGCGCCACCAGTCCATGGCTCGCTGGCGCGCGCCTGTCCGACTGGGTGGTCCGTGCGGAAATGCCTCTTGTTCATGGCGTTGCCGCGACACTCTTTCGGGTGAACTTGCGCTTTGACCACGGGCGACACGGCCACACCCCGCAAAGGTGATGTCAACAGCCCTTGCGCGAAAGATGTGACCGTGTCGAAGTCGGGACCCGACTCATCCCGACAGGGTGGGGTCTCCTCCCGCTAAACGAACAAGCCGGCGACGAGTGCCACGACCGCGCCCAGCACGGTCTGGAGGAAAGTGACGATCACTGGGGTGGTGAGTTCGTCGAGTTCCTCGACTCCGAGGCCCGCTACAGCTGTTTCCGTAACATTCATGTCTCACTCCTTATGGTTACGCCAGCAAGCGACGCTAGCGGTGTGATGTGAATAGAATGGCTAATTTTTTCGTCGATTGCAAGAAGGTGTTCCACTTTCATGGCATGGCTTTACCCCGATCGGGCGGTGCTGGATTCTCACGCCTGTTGCCTGAGCCGCGGAATCCGTACTGCAATACATGGTCAGCTCGCTTCGAGGTAGACAGTGATCGCCTCGGCCCGGCTCTTCACTTTGAGTTTGCGATAGATCGCGCCGAGGTGCGCTTTCACGGTGTCCTCTCTGATTGCGAGTTGTGCGGCGATTTCACAGTTTCGGAGACCTCGGGCGAGACAATCAAGCACCTGCTGCTGCCGTGGCGTGAGCCGCCCGCCAGGGCCACGACTCACGCGTTCGGTGAGCACGCCCTCCACCGGTGCGATCGCGGGCCTTATCAGGGCACGAACGATCACGTCTCGGGTGGCTTGCAGCGAGAGGCAGTGGATGTTTCCAACCAGTTGGAGGGTCCCGCTGTGAATCTTCACTGCTGCTGGTGGCAGGAGCAGCACCATGCGGAGCGGAAAGGACTGATTGGTCAGCACGTCGCGCAGCTTGGCCGTGAGCCCCCCGATGGGGGCCACCAGCGCGGCTTGCGCCCGTTTTGTGGCGGTGCAGGACAGCAGTTGATCCAGGTTGGGGACGGCATCGATGATCACGACGGGTTGATCGCGGAGGAGCGCGTGCATGCCCGCCCGCAGCACGACGCTTTCGCTGGCGATCAGAACCCGCAGGTGATCGGATGATCGTCCGCCCGCCGCGTACTGACCTTCGATCGTTATGTTCGTTGCCCTCACGGCGCACTTCCGATGTATGGTCGGTCATAGCTGAACTTGTGGACTGCTGGGACCTGTATGAGAACGGTCGTCATGGGCGGATCAATCTGTGATATCGCGTCGGTGGACGGACCACAGGCCGAGCATGACGAACGCAGCGACATAGCCTGAGAACAGCAAGCCGCCTATTCCCATCGACAGCACGTCATCGGCAGGAATGCGCCGCAGCGCGGATGCCGCGCCGTTGGGCAGATACTTCGCTGCCCGCGGCCACAGGCTGGCGAGAATCGGCTCAATGAGAAGGCTCCAACCGAGGACGGCCGTCAGCCCCGCGATCTGGCTTCGGAGCAGCCCGCCGATCCCGACACCCAAGATCCCGTACAGGACCGTGGCGATCAACGCTCCGCCGAAAGCCAGCCATACCTCGCTGGTCGGCGCCAGGCGAACGCCTCTGGCCGCGACCCACAACCACGCGATCCCCGACGCATCAGCCTGGGTGATCAGCCCCAGAAGGAGGCCGACCAGCCCGCATGCGGCAAGCTTCGCGGTGAACACCCGCCAGCGACGCGGTTCGGCCAGGTAGGTCGTGGTCGCCGTGTGGTGGCGATGCTCGCCGGCCATGCACAGGACGCCCAGCGCCAGCGTGAACACCCAAGCCGCCCCGGCAGGTGCCAGAACCTGGCGTTGCGCTGCAGCGGAAGTCAAAGGGATGCCGGCCTGTTCGGTGGTGGCGATGCTGGCCGCGATGCCCAGGATCGCCAGCGCCATAGAGCCGGCCGCGAAGATGGAGATGAGGGGTATCGTCCAGGCTCGCAGCATCTCGGCGGCGATAAGCCGCCGCAGCGGCGTGGGTCGAACGTCTTGTGCTGATACGGCGCTTATGAGGCCACCTCCGTGCGTGTCTCGGCTTCGATGGGACCAGGAGTCCGCAGTTCGAACAGTGGCTGCGCCGCGGAGGATTGAATCCGTACCGCGGCGGTGGCTTCGGCTCGCAACTGGTCCAGGCTCGACTCGGCCGTCAACGTTCCACGATTGACGATCAAGACACGGTCGGCTGTCTGCGCGATCTCCGCCAAGATGTGGCTGGAGACGAGAATCGCCCGTCCCTCAGCGGCCAGCGAGCGCAGGAAGGCGCGCAGCCAACGGATACCCGCTGGATCGAGCCCATTGGCAGGCTCGTCGAAGATGAGCACACCGGGATCACCCAGCAGAGCTGTGGCGATCCCAAGCCGCTGACGCATTCCGAGCGAGAACGTGCTCGCGCGCTGGGCTGCGTGCTCCGTCAGCTCGACGAGGTCGAGGACCTCGTCGATGCGGTCTTCGGGGAGATCGGCCAACCAGGCGAGGAGCCTCAGATGGTCACGAGCGGATCGCCAGGGATGGGTGCGGACTCCGTCGAGGAGCGCCCCCACGAGTTTTATGGGCTGCGTCAGCTCCCGGTAGGGCCGACCGAGGATGGTGGCCATGCCCTCGTCGGGTTGGATGAGACCGAGAATCATCCGCATAGTTGTGGTTTTGCCGGCCCCGTTGGGCCCCAGGAGTCCCGTGATCGATCCGTATGGGACCTCGAACGAAAGTCCGCGGACCACTTGTCTTTTGCCGTAGTTTTTAGCAAGATTCCTGACAATTATGGCACTTACGTTCTTGGGTAGCATCCTTGATATCCCCTTAACTCTCCGTTCAAACGCCTGAAGAGGTATTCTCCCAAGGGCCCACATTTCGCGTCTCGGGGTTGTAGGATTTGCCCGCTGGTCGGATCACGACACAGTCATATCACCGATCATTGCAGCGCTAAGCACTGTAGGCTGCGGACCCTGACGGGTGAGCGCCACGCTGATGGCGCTTCGGCGCCACACACCAGCATCGCGGCATCAAAGCGCAAATAATGAGTAGTGCCCAGCACGCTTTCGTCAGCCACAAGCCGGGCTGAAACCGCACAGATTTAGAGAACCCGAGATCAGGCCGCGAGCGGTGGCCCTGCGGTGCGCCACTCTCCTACAGGCATCGGGACATGGTGGACAGGACTGGGTCGACGTTGGCCGCGAGCCATTGGCCATCGGCTGCTCGGTGGGGGAGCCGGCGCAGCGTCCCCGCTGTCTCTGTCGCCCACCAGGCGAGGGCGAGCAGTTCGGCGAGCTCATCCGTCAGCCGCAGGCCGACGGCGGGCCAATAGGACTCGGTCGCGGTCGCGAATTCGGTCCACCGCCAAGGGCGCTGGAGCCAGACCTCGCCGAGCGCGAGCCCGCCGCGGCGCCGGCGCTCGGTGGCGATCAGCTGCAGGATGTCCGTTCCCGGCACTGCATTCGGGTGGCCGGAGTCCCAGTCCACGACCCCACGCAGCCTCCCACCAGACACGAGGAGATTGCCCGCCCACAGATCGCCGTGGCGCATCACCGCCGGGACTGCGCCCAGCCTGCCCTCAAGCTCATTGATGAGGCGGCGCAGCGCCGGAGCGCGGCCGTCGAGAACCGTCGCCAGCGCGGTGAGATCCTCGCGCGGGGCCGTAGGCGATCCCGTGCCTTTCGGGAGCAGCGCGCAGAAGGCCGCCGCGTCGCGCGCGCAGGCGGCCGACACGCGCCGGGGTCGGCGGCCCGGGAGCAGCGACTCCACGGTCCACGCGATCCCCGCGATCGCGCCGGCGCCGCGCAGGCGCGGCACGAGGTCCACGTGGGCCGCCGCCAGAGCATCCAGCCTGGCCGCCGTCATCGACGGATCACCCGGGCTGCCGGCCGGCGCCATGCGGAGCAGCGCGTCGGTGCCGTCGGTGAGGCGAACCCGGGCGAGCGCCGCGCCGCCTGATCCGAGGCGCAGCGTCCCGGCGGGCAGGGCGGCGCCGGCCGCGCGCGCGATCGCGTCGAGCAGCCGCGGCTGGGCATCCGGGCTGGCCAGCTCGACGAGCGCGCCGCCACGCGCCGCGCGGCGAACCCAGTCCTTCGGGCCCCCTGCGCCGGTTGCGGAAATCCGGTGGACGCTCGCTGCCAGCCGCCGCTTGGCGGCTTCACGGCGCACCCGCCGCAGCGCGATCTCGCGGCGCAGCGCCGCATCCAGCGCGCTGCCCTTGCCGGCGCCGGCCGGCAGGGGCGCGCGTCCCCAGACGATCCCGCCGCTGACCGTGTCCAGCGCCCGCGGGTCGAAGCGCCAGCGGTCGTCTGCCCGCAGCGCAACCCCCCGCGCTGGAGGCAGGAGGAGAGCCGCGGGCCACTCGATGGCCCGCGCCGGTGGGCTCACGCCTGTCCCCGCACGGCGGATCGGGCGCCAGCGCGCGGGGCCGGCGCCAGTTGAGCGGGCACTGCCGTCAGGCCGGGCTCCTCTGGGCGCGGTGGGGGGGCCGTGCTGGATCCGCGCGGCATGCTGCGCGGATCCAGCACACAGCCTCCCATCACGGCCACTGCTAACGGCTCACCGAGAAGAGCCGGCGCAGTCCAGGCGATCGCCGTTCTTGGAGGCAGCGGCGCAGGAGCCGCACGAAGTGTCCACTGTTGACGCGGCCCGGCCGCAGCCTTGTGGCCTCTTTCAGCGCCCGGTGCATCCAACAGGTGAAGAACAGCGGCTCCACTAGCTGCCCAGAGAGACCCGCCCGCTCGCAGAACCGTTCCACGGCGCTGGCGGCCAGCTCGCTGCGCGGGGAGGCGTCGAAGAACTGCCGCGCGCAGCCGCGCAGCTGGTCGCGCGTCCCGGCGACGCGCGACGCCCATACGCCGTAGCTTCGCAGGAAGTAGAAGATGTCCCACAGGGGCATGCCGTGCTGCTCGCAGGCCTCCCAGTCCAGGATCCCCACTCGCCCAGCGGGGGTGACCATCAGGTTCCATGTCCCGGGGTCGCCGTGCTGCATGACGGCGGGCAGGCGATCAGCCTTTGAGCAGAGCGCGGCCACGTGGTCGGCCAGGATGCGCGCGTGGTCGGGGCGCAGCTGGTAGGTGGCCGTGAACCGGTCGTGCAGGGCGGACACCGCACCCGCGATCTCGCTCGGGCCGAACGAGGTGCGGTCGGCGGTCCGTACCCCCAGATCGACCAGCCAGTCGATCATCGCCCGCCCGTAGGGGCAGTCCACGCCGCCCCGCGACCGACCCTGGAATGCCACGCCCTGGATCGCCGTCTCGCCGAGGATCGCCAGCCCCTGATGCCAGCCGAAGAAGCGCGGCCGGGGCAGCGTCTCGGCGTCCCCGACGCCGATGCGCTCCAGCCGCCGCAGCGCGCGCCACTCGTTTTCGAGCCGGTGGTTGAGCGCTGGGTGACGGGTCAGTCGCACGATGATGTCCGGGCGCTCACCGGCCTGATCGAACACGAAGAACAGGATCTTCTTCGAGGCGTACCGGCCCGGCGCCCAGAACGCCCACGGCCGGCCCTGGATCGGGACCCCCGCCTCCTCGGCGATCCGCAGGACGTAGGCCGGCAGCGCCAGGCCGGACATTCCAGGCCGGCCGAGCAGCGCGGCTCGTCGCGTGGGGGGGCGCCTCATCGGTGTGGGCACCGCCAGCCTTCGGCGGCCGCGGCGGGCGAGCCGGCCGCGGGTGGCTTCGGCGAGGCCGCCGCGGCGCGCCCAGTCGATCACCGAGCCATGCGGGAGAGGGACGGCGAGGTGGACATCGTGGCGTCGCGGCGCCGTCCACAGCGTCTGGCCGCCTGAGAACCTGGACCGCATGGCAGCCGTCGGCACGTTGGCGAACAGCAGGCCCTCCGGGCGCAGGAGCAGGTCGAGGCGGTCGAGCAGCGCGGCGCTCGCGCGCCTGCCCACCCAGGCGACATCAACGGTCCCGGCTGTGAGCGCCGCAAGGTCGCAGGCACGGACGTTGCCCAGGCCCTCACGCCGGGCGGCCTCAGCCAGCGCACGTCCGGACCTCGTCGGGCTGACGACGACATCCTCCGCGATCCCTGACAGCGTCCGCAGCGAGGCGAGCGTGGGCGCGCCGCAGCACAGGACCCTGCCGACCTGGAGTGTGGGGAGGAGGAACGGCCAGTTCCCGCCAGCGGTGCCGCTGGCGTTGCTGCCCACGACGAACTCGGTCGCCAGGGTCTGCCCGAGTATCCCCGCGGGACCGGTCACCGGGGCTGTCCCGCTGCCGCGAACTCCTCGGCCAGACGGGCTGCGTTCACCCGGAGGTTGAACTCGCGCACGACCTTGTCCCGTCCCGCACACCCCAGGCGACGGCGCAGCCGCGGGTCCTCGTGCAGGCGGCGCAGCGCGCCGGCCAGCGCCGCCGCATCGCCGGGTGGGACGAGCAGCCCGGTGCGCCCGTCCTCGACCAGCTCGGGGATGCCCGAGAGCCTGCTCGCCACGACCGGGACCTGAGCGCTCATCGCCTCCATGAGCACCACCGGGATGCCCTCCCGCTTGCCCTGCCGTGTCGGCACGCTGGGCGCGGCCAGGACATCGACGGTCACCAGCAGCGCGGCGATCTCGGCGGTGGTGCGGCGTCCAACGAGTTCGGCTGAGCCCTCAAGGGACCATGCCGCGATCAGACGCGCGAGCATGCGCCGGTCCGGTCCGTCGCCGACGAGCGTGCACCGCACCTGGACACCCTGCTCCGCCAGCAGGCGGCAGGCCTCCAAGAGATGGCGCTGACCCTTCACCTCGTGAAGGGTGCCGATGCACAGGATCCTCAAGCGCGCGTCGGGCGGCGGCTGCTTCCCGGGCCGGAAGACGTCTGGGTTCACCCCGCAGCGCAGGACACGGACCTTGTCCGCCGCCTCCGGCCCGCACTCGGACATGATCACATCGCGGTTGTAGTCGCTGATGGCCAGGACGAACGCGGCTTCAGCGACCTTCTGAGGCAGCATGTGACGGTCGACGTGGAGGTCCGAGCCGTGCGCCGTGAAGCTGAACGGGATCCCGACCAGGCGGTGGACGATCCAGCCCGCCACCGCTGGGTGCGACGCGAAGTGGCAGTGCACGTGGGTGACGCCGTCCCCGGCCATCAACCGCGCCATGTGCACCACCTTGGGCCAGATCCCGATCGCGCCGACGGCGAAGTTGCGGCTGCCCGCGACCCCGGCCAGCAGCGCCCACAGCGTCCGCAGATACCGCCGCGGGCAGTGGCGCAGGAAGTGCAGCTGGCTGCGCAGGATCGGCCAGGAGACGAACGGCTGGTAGCGCGCCCGCTCAACGAGCGCGGCGGCCTCGGGATGCATGACGCCGGCCCGCTCGCGGAGCAGCGGGTACACCTCGGTGCGAACCCCTTCCCTCTCCACCGCCAGCAGCTCGTAGAGCACGAACGTCTCACTCAGCTTCGGAAAGCGGGACATGACATAGGCGACCTTCGGACGGCTGCCCATTGGCGGGGACAGGCGAGGTGCGGGCTGCGGCCCCGCGTGCTTCATGCTCCTCCTCTGCATTGGACAATCGGAACAAGCCAGAACGTCGAACGTGCCTTTCTCCATTCCGTGCATTATTTGGACCCGTTCCCCCTGGTTGAACCTATAGTATCCCGTGCAAGAGCGGAGGGGGATCTGTGCTGTATGCCTTAATTCGGTGTGTCCGTGAGCAGTGATACCACGGCCGTGGCGACCGTGAGGCCGGGCGTCCTGCAGGTGGAGCGGCGAGCGGTCACGGACGATGAGGTCCGTGCCACCTGGCGACGGCTGCAGGACGAGGGCGGGGTGCCGGTGCCGTTCCTGACCGTCGAGTGGTGCTCCAGCCTCGCGGAGGTGCCTGAGGCTTGGACGCGGTTGTCGGCGCTCCTGGTGCGCCGCGACACCCAGCCCGTCGCCCTCTTCCCGCTGGAGTGGACACGCGGGTTCGACGAGGGCGTCGATCGGACGTCCCAGCGTCTCGTCGTGGTCGGTCCAGCGGGATGGCAGTGGCTTGCCCCCGACCACCTCGACGTCGTCGCCGTTCCCCAGGACCGCGAGGCCGCCGCGGAGGCGATCAGCCGCCACTTGGTGAGCCACGCGGACTGGGACATCGCCGACTTCCAGGGCCTCGCGTGGGACGGAGCCCTGGCGGCGGCCCTGCGGCGGCGTGTGCGCTTCCCCCGGTTCGCGGTGCTGTCCAAGCAGCGGCAGAGCCCCGCCGTCACGCTCGGCCAGCGCAGCGAGCAGGAGCTCCTTCCCAGCCGCAACCTGCGCCAACAGGTCCGGCGTGGCTTGCGGAGCGCGGAGCGCGGGGGGGGAGGCCTGTCGGTCGCCCAGGACCCGGACGAGGTGGCCGATCTGCTTGAGGACATGATGGCGCTGCACAACACGCGCTTCGGGTCGACCTCTCGCGTGTTCGCCACCCCCGCCCGCCGCCGCTTCCACGTCCTGGCCGCCAGACGGCTCGCCGCGGCCGGCATGGCCCGGATCTACCGGCTGTCCTGTGACGGCACCCACGCCGCGCTGCTGTACGCCCTGTCGCAGGACCGCCGCCTCTACTACTACTCCCTGGGCATCGCGCCGGACCGAAGCCTGAGTCCGGGACGGACCGTCATAGGCCAGGCAGTGCTGTCCGCCGCCGCTGAGGGGTTCGAGGAGTTCGACCTGCTGCGGGGCAATCACGACTTCAAGTGGCGGTTCGCCGACCACGGAAACGCGGACCTGAAGATGCAGGCGCTCCGCGTGACCCCGCGGAACGCCCTGCTCGCCAGCCCACTGCTGGTCCGCCACCTGAGGCGCACCGGCACGCACGAGGGGTGCTGACCGCCGTTACGCGACCTGCTCGGGGAGCAGGGGCCGGGTCGAGGAGTGCCGCCCGACCTGCCACGCGATCTGGGCACGCAGCCCGGAGCGGGGTGAGACGCGGGGCTCGTAGCCGAACGTGGCCTGGGCTTTGGAAGTATCCGCCATCGTGTGTCGCTGGTCGCCCGCCCGGCGGGGGCCGTGCGCGATCACGGGGGAGCGGCCCATGCACTGCGCGATCCAGCCGAGCGCATCGTTCAGCGTGATGGGCTCGCCGCCACCGATGTTGTAGGCCTCCCCGACACCTGAGCCCTCGATGGCCTGAACCGTGCCGCGCACCGCGTCGGCGACGAAGGTGTTCGAGCGGCTCTGCAGCCCATCGCCGTAGACCGTGATCGGCCGGTTCCGCACTATCGCGTCGATGAAGATGCGATATGCCATGTCCGGGCGCTGGCGGGGGCCGTAGATCGAGAAATACCGCAGGATTGAGGCTGGCATGTCGTAGCGGTGGACATATGCCCGGACCAGATGCTCCGCGGCCAGCTTGGTGATGCCGTAGGGCGACACCGGGTTCGTCGGCTGGGTCTCGTCTCCCACGGCTTCAAGTCCGTACACGGACGAGGTCGAGATCTGCAGGAATTTGCGGAGCCGGACGCGCCGACAGGCGTCGAGGAGCCGCCGGACGGCGAGAAGATTGCAACCGACGTAGGTCTGGAAATCAGCCCAGCTTCTGGCCAGGCCGGGCATGGCCGCCTCATTCACCACGACATCGACATCCTCGAGGCACTCGTCCAGGGCGTCGGTCCGCAGGTCACGCTCGAAGAACCGGAACCCGGGGTGCGCCGCCGCGACGGCGAGATTGGCCTCCTTCAAGCATCGCGGATAATACGGAATGAACGAATCCACGCCGACCACTTGGTGACCCTCGACGAGCAGCGCTTCGCACAGGTGCGAGCCCACGAACCCCGCGGCGCCGGTCACGAGGACGCGCAGGGATGGCATGTCAGCCACATCAAGCCCCTGATCGTTGGAAGACGGCGCGGACCGTCCCCAGAAGAATCAACAGATCGAACAGGAACGACCTTCGCGCGATGTATCTGCTGTCGAGTCGGAGCCGCTCGTCAAACGTCGTCGTATGGCGCCCTTTCACCTGCCAGAGCCCGGTCATACCCGGAGACGCGTCGAGGCGCCTTGTGTGCCACAGCTCATACGCGCTCGCATCGAATGAGGTGGGCCTAGGCCCCACGAGCGTCATCTCGCCACGAAGGACGTTGATGACCTGGGGCAGCTCGTCCAGGCTGGTCCTGCGGAGGATCCGCCCGACACGGGTGACCCTCGGGTCATTGATCACCTTGAAGTCGGGCCATGGCACGACGCTGAGGTGGCGGAGCGATGCTTTGAGCTCCTCGGCGCCCTGCACCATTGTCCGGAATTTCAGCATCTGGAACCGGGCGCCGTCACGTCCTGTCCGTAGCTGTGTGAACAGGACGGGTCCGGGCGTGTCGAGCTTGATCATCAATGCGATCAGGCCGAACAGCGGCAGCAGCGCCAGCAGCGCCAGCATGCAGGTGAGGATGTCCATGACGCGCTTGACCATGAGATACGCGCGCCGTTGGGTGAACAGCTCACTCGACCCGCGGCCAGCGAGCAGACCCAGCGTGGCGGGCATCAGATGTCCTCGGAGATTCGCTCCAGAGGAGCGGATGTGGCCTGTGCGCTGGGGGGTGACTCCAGCGCCGCGAGCAGGGCGGGGATGGTCAACCCGTCAGCTGGGAAGGCCGCGAGGTGTATGCGGCCGGGGCGCAGCAGCCCAGGATCGACCCGTTCGACACGCCGCAGCGCATGGGCGGCCTGCGCGTGATCGCATTCTGGCATCAGCACGTAGACCTGGTCGCGAAGCGCCCAAACTCGGTCGACGCTCCGCAGTCGGGTGCGCATTCGGGATGCAATGGCGGAGGCGGCGACGCGTCCGCGCCAACCGCCGCCCGCCGAGGCCGCCATTGACAGCTGAGGCCTCGGGACCACCTTCACGATCGTGAATGTGTGCTCGTATCGCCGGCTGCGCTCCAGCTCGCGAGCGAACTCGGCCGCCGCTGTCACCCGTGCGGGACTCTGCTCGTCGAGAGTTCGCTCGCTGCGCACTCCCTCTGTCAGATCATCCAGCGGACGCTGGCTCGTCCGTCCCGCCAAGAACCCGGCGACGGCGACTGCCAGCGTGCCGAGCCCCACCACTCCAGTGCTCACTGGCCCGGCTGGTGTCTCCGCGATCGCCGCAGCCACCGCGAGCAGGCCACCACCGAGGAGCGCGCCAATCCACAGCGCACTGCTGGGCTGCTGCGCGCTGTCCTCCTGACCGCGTGTTGACCGCATTTCCCCTGGCCGCCCAGACGCTACACGACTCATGCGAGCCATCAACTCCCCCCGCCCGTTGTCCCCCGTAGGCCCCCGCGGACCTCCTCAACAACGCGACAGTGAACGAGCGCCGACATCCTGTCTACTCAACAGTTACACCCGGCCCCAAACCGCGCTATGTATTTATGCTCATTCGGGATGTGAACACCGCACAATGGGCATATCCGAGTCCACCCGAGTCCCGCCGTCTCGGTGGCCTGCTCGTGTCTTTAGCGCGTGCCGCCCGCCTGGCCCGCAGCCTTCTCGGATGGAGCGGCGTTTTGCCCTGTTCAGGAGATGATGTCCGGATGGAGATCGTGGGGGTCTCCGGACACGCGGTGCCGGAGTTCGGCGATGTCGAGGATGTGGATCTCCCTGCGCCGCGTTTCGATGCAGCCTCGGCGCCGCAGTGCGTGCAGCGCTTTGCTCGTCGCCTCGCGGGATGTGCTGGTCCAAGCAGCCAGCTCCTGCTGCGAGAGCGGCAATGTGATGCGGATACGCTCCTCCATGCGCTCGCCGTAGCGATCAGCGAGTTCCACGAGACGCAGCGCCACCCGGCCGAGCGCGTCGTTCATCGCGAGTGCTGCCCGATCCGCCGTCGCCTTGCGCAGGCTTCTGGCCAGGACCTGCAGAAGGCTGCGCATCGTCTCGGTGTCGGTCCTGACATAGTGATCGAATTTCGCGGCGTCGATCGCGAGCGCTTCGACATCGTCCACCGCTGTGGCGGTGGCGTCCGTGGGCGCGCCATCGACGGCGCAGACGGCACCGATCAGCTCTCCGGGCCCGCAGATGTCGAACAGGACCTCACGGCCATCGTCGGTGTGATACGAAACTTTGACCCGGCCCTGCAGCAGGATCAGCGTCCGATGCGGGGTCTGCCCTTGCGTCAGCAGCGCGGCCCCTCGGTGAAAGAGCCTGCGCCTTCCCAATTCGCTGATCGCGCGGATGGTCTCCCCCGAAACCGTGGCAAGAAACGATCCGGTCTCGAACTCCTTGCGGAACCCGCTGTTCTGCCGCCCGTTCTCGCAATTCTTGAGAGCGTCAAGATGCTGCGCTGCTCCCGGTGCCACGCGACTCAGAAGATCACCTCTCTCAAGCATGCAGATCAGCTCGGCCTCTCCATGCCGACCAGCCCGGTCGACCACCCAGCTCTCTGCAGCGACGTACCCGTGTCAGCCACCGCCGGCAGTGCCCAGTGGTGGCCGCGCCATTGATTACATCACCTCCAGCGTCTTGAGTCGTGGATGCTCGACGCCCGGCCGGGTGGCTGGACGGGTGCGGACCTGTGTCCGAGCCGCCTCTGCGCCGCTGTGGGCACCGTGAGCTACCTCCTGCTCCCACATAGTGAGGCGGGCCAGCTCTGCGCGTGCCTGGTGGAAATCATCAGATGGAGCAGACCCAAAACGAGGTGAATCATGTGATTCTATGGTACTGGTCGTATGCCCGCGACCCTAATCGTCCTTGCGGCCAGCCGATGGGCAACGCCCAGCCCTGAGGAGTTTGTGGTTTCGGGGACTGTCCATCGAGCGCTCGGCGTCCTAGGATCGGGCGACTCGCGCCGGTCCCGTCTCGGCGGATCCCCGTGGCTGGCGCCTTGACGTGAAAGGCGTGGCCGGATGCCAGCCCAGGAGCCTCCTACCGTAATGGTGCGCAACGTCGTCCTGCTCGGGCACGGCGGGACCGGCAAAACGACGTTGGCCGAAGCGCTGCTGGCCGCGGCCGGCGCCGCCGGGGATGGGCGCGGGGGGATCCTGGACTTCGAGCCTGAGGAACGGGATCGCCAGCATTCGCTGAGCCTTGCGACCGCCTCGCTGCAGTGGCGGGGCCACAAGATCAACCTGCTCGACGCGCCGGGCAGCCCCGAGGCGGTCGGTGAGGCCTACCCCGCCCTTCAAGCCGCCGACCTCGCGATCTTCGTCGTCGATGCCAGCACGGGGATCCAGCCGCAGCACGAGCAGCTGTGGCAGGCGTGCGCCCGCCTGGACCTGCCCCGGCTCGTGTTCCTGAACAAGCTCGAGCGTGAGAACGCCGTGTTCCAGACGCGCGTCGATGAGCTGCGGGAGCGCTATGGCAACGCGGCGGCGCCGGTTCAGATGCCGATCGGCGCCGAGCACGACTTCGCCGGGGTCATCGACCTTCTGCACCTCACGGCGGCGCGACAGATCCGTGGGGCGATCGAGGCCGGCGAGGTTCCCGGGGAGTATCGCGAGCAGGCTGAGCGCGACCGCGAGGCGCTGGTCGAGGCGATCGTCGAGTTGGACGACGAGCTGCTCGAGCGCTACCTGGAGGGTGACGTCCCCGAGGCCGTGGATCTGGCGAGGTGCTTCAAGCGTGGGATCGCGAGCTGCGCGTTCGTCCCCGTGCTCTGCGGATCCGTGGGGATGGGGATCGGCGTGAATCCGCTGGCGGACTTCATCGTGGACCAAGGCCCGTCGCCGGTTGACCGCGCCGAGGCCCGGGGCCTGCCGGTTGAGGGGCCGTTGACGATTTACGTCACCAAGACGCTCTCCGACCCCTACGTAGGGCGCATCAACATCCTCCGGGTGCTGACTGGGTCATTGGCCTCGGACGACACGGTCGTCGTCAAGCGGACCGGCAACAGCGTCAGGCTGCACCAGCTGTTCTTCCTGCGGGGCAAGGACCAGACGCCCGTCGGGCGCGTCAGCGCGGGCGACATCGTCGCGGTCGCGAAACTGGACGACGTCGTCACCGGCGACCTGCTGCGGGCCAAGGACGCGAAGGCAGACCTGGCGCCGGTGCCAGTGCCTGAGGCATTCCATCGGGTCGCGGTCGTGGCGGCCTCAGCCAGCGACGAGGACAAGCTGTCGACCTCACTGCAGCGCCTGGCTGAGGAGGACCCGGCGCTGCGGGTCGATCGTGACGCCGAGACCGGCCAACTCGTGCTGCGCGGCTACGGCCCGGGCCACATCGACGTGGCGATCGCCCGCCTGAAGCGCAAGTTCGGGGTCACGGTCAGGCCGGTCCCCCTGCGTCTGAATTACCGTGAGACGCTCAAAGGCCCGGGAAAGGCGATGGGGCGGCATGTCAAGCAGTCCGGCGGTCACGGTCAATACGGCATCGCGCACATCGAGGCCGAGCCACTCGAGCGTGGGAAGGGGTTCGAGTTCGAGGACAAGATCGTCGGCGGGGTGATCCCGGGGCAGTTCATCCCCTCGGTCGAGAAGGGCGTCCGCGAGGCGATGGCCCAGGGCGTGCTCGCGGGCTACCCGGTCGTGGACGTCAGGGTGCGGCTGGTGGACGGCAAGCACCACTCCGTGGACTCGTCGCAAGTCGCCTTCGAGGTCGCGGGATCGATTGCGTTCCGCAACGTGGCCGAGCACGCCGGCGTCGCCCTCCTCGAGCCGGTGATGGAGGTGGCGATCACCGTTCCGGAGGAGCTGACGGGCGACGTGATGGGCGACTTGAACTCACGCCGCGGCCGGATCCAGGGCATGGAGCCCGCGGGCGTGGGACACAGCATCGTCCGCGCTCTGGTGCCCGAGGCCGAGCTGACGATGTACACCGCCGAGCTGCGCAGCTTGACCAGCGGTGCCGGCACCGTCGCCATGCGCTACGACCACCACGAGGAGTGCCCGGAGCATGTCGCCAAAAAGGTGATCGCCGCCGTCCAGGAGCACAGCTGAGGCTGTGTGCACAACCTGTATGCGCATACGGGGGGTCGCGTCTCGTCGGTTCCGCTTGCGAACTGGTGGTAAGGCTCGCGTCTCGTCGGGTTCCGCTTGCGAACTGGTGGTAAGGCTCGCGCCTCGTCGGGTTCCGCTCGCGAAGAGCCTTTT
>JBOGEA010000120.1:0-15077 GCA_050743205.1 Egibacteraceae bacterium
ACCTAAAAGGGTGTGCGCGAGCGGAACCCGACGAGGCGCGCCCCCTGCTCTTGAAAAGAGAGACCCTGCTCTTTATGCGATCGGGTCGGAATCAGACGGGTGGAGGCCGCCGGCGGCGAGGGTGAGGCCCCCTTGGCGGAGCATCGGGCGCAGAAGGGCGCTCCCGAAGATCAGCCCGGCCACGACCAGTGCCACCGCGGCGATCATGATGGGCGTGATGATCATGGCTGGGTCTCTCGGGGCTGCACAGCCGCCAGCGAGACGAGCGCGACGGTCAGGCAGGCCCCCGCCAGCGCCGGCCAGGACACTGCTGGCCACGGTCCGCTTGCCGCGCGCATCAGCAGCCAACTGATCCCGTACCCCGCGGTCATCGCGAGGACAGGGCGCAGGAACCCTGGCATGCCCGTGGGCGTCGGCGACCAGAGAGGGATGATCGGCCTGTCGCGGTTGTACAGCAGCGCGGCGAAGAACGCGAGCACCAGCAGCGCTTGGATCGGGCTGGCGATCAGCCCGGCGACGACCAGCGTGAGCAGCGCCGCTCCCGCTCCGGTCGTCACTGGCCGCGGCCAGGACCGGACTGGGCGGGGGGCGCGCTTGGCGAATTCGGTTCGCAGCTCAGCCACGTGAGTCGCGACCAGCTCGCCGCGGCTGGTGGTTTCGCGCCACACGCGGAGGGCCGCAGCGATCATCAGGATGCCGACGAGCACCGGCCACCGGTCGCGCAGTGTGAGGACGGCGGCGTCGGCGTCGGCGTTCTGCAGACCTTGCCAGGTGAACACGGGCAGGATCAGCACGCGCAGCGCCTGTGACCAGATGAACATGCCCGCCCCAGCCGCCAACGCCGCCGCGAGAAGCTCGAGCAGTATGGGCGGGTTGCCCTTCACATCCACTCTGCGGATGGCCAGCCGCACCGTCCCGACCAGCAGCGGCAGGTACACCGTGAGCAGCGCCAGCAGCCCGTAGCTCGCCAGCAGCGCAACCCAACCCTGTGGCCCCGTGATCGTGTGGTCGTGGATCGTGAGGTCGCCGACCGCGTAGCCGAGTGTGCTCCACAGCCCCAGGTGCGCGCTCAGCATCCCGGCGACGCCGAGGAATCCCAGGACCAGCAGCGACCCGGTGAACGTCTCGCCTGCATGCGCGGCCCCGGCAAGCAGCCCGAGCAGCAGGCACAGCACAGGCAGTCCGGCGCCGGCCAGCGTGCCGCGGACGAGGTAGACGCCGTCCGTCAGGACGCTCGCCAGGGAGGGCGACAGGCGCGTGGCCGCCACAGGCAGCCGCGCCCAGAACACCAGGGTGAGCCAGTCAGGAATCATGTCGTTCAGTGTGCTGAGTCGGCGGGGGTCCGCCGCGCTCGAGCACCGCGTCAGACCTTGAGAGCACCGTACTCCGTCGAAAGATACCTCGACGCCTTCGCGGCCACCCCCTGCCAGCCGAAGCCTGGCTGCTCCACGCCACCGAAGCGGCAGCGCCATGGCGCCACCGCCTCGCCCGGCCCGTCCAGGGCCTGCGCCCAGGGCGGTGGGGCCGTTACTGGTGGCTGGTGACCCTGGTCACGAACGCGATCGTGCGGTCGACGATCAGATCGGCGTCGTGGTCGAGCGTTGCGACGTGGTAGCTGCGCTCCAGCCACACCTGCTCGACGTCGGTGGAGGAGACCCTGGACACCACCGCGGCGCTGTTCTCAGGCTCGACGATGTGGTCCTGGCGGCTGGTGAACACGAGCACGGGAGCCTTGACCGCGGCCAGGTTCCCGCGCATCGACCGCCACAGCCGCGTGAGCGAGTAGAGGGCCGGCAGCGGCATCCGCGGGTACGCGTGCTCGTCGGCTCCCGGCTTTGCGATGTCGTTGCCGATGTTGGGCACTGACGGGACGACGTGGCGCAGCGCCGGAAGCAGCTTCAGCCTCGGGTTGAGACCGAACAGCGATGGGTTGATCACGACGATTCCCGACAGATCGTCGCCGCGCGTGCAGGCCAGGTGCAGGGTCAGCGCCCCTCCCATCGACAGCCCGACGACGACCTGCGCCTCGGTCCGCGCCCGCAGGCGCTCAAGCGCCTGGATCGCCCCCTCCGCCCAGTCCGGCCAGGTGGTGCGGGCCAGATCCCGCCAATGCGTCCCATGGCCGGGCAGCAGCGGCAGTTCGACCGCGAAGCCCGCCTCGGCGAGCGCCTCGCCGAGCGGCCGCATGCTCGCGGGGCAGCCGGTCAACCCGTGGAGCAGGAGCACGCCTACGTTCCCGCCGTCACTGGACCACGGCTGCGTCTGTTGGACCATTTGTGCCAGGCTACTTCACTAGCTGAGCCCTCTCCCCGTGCCCATCGAGGTAGGTGAGGCCTCGCTCTGCTTGATCTTCACGTAGCCGGCGACGGCCCGGACCCCACCCCACCGCCCAGGCGCCGCTCAATCCAGCCCTTCCGGCGGCGAGGTTACGGTCCGTGAAGTCGGCAGCCCCAAAAACGGCGAGTCGAGCGCATTTCGGGGGGATGCGCAATCGAGGCATATTTGCCCTCAGATGCGCATCCATGGGGAAATGCAGGTAACCCTCCTAGTCAAAAATTCCTACCAGGAAATGAGCCAGGTCTCCCTGTTCCGCATTGCGAAATGGATAGAGACTCAGGTCGACAAGGGGTTGACGGGAACCCACCACACCCGGGAGGGATAGCACTGACCAGTTTCCTCCCCGCTCGCCTGCGAGTCCTCCTGCCACAAGGGGGGCTGCTGGACGAGCGGACCTGGAGGTTGCGGCATCGCCTGCTGCTCGGCCTGCTGGCGATGCACTTGCCGATCCTTGCGGTCATCGGGGTGGCCCGAGGCCGGCGTCCGCTGCACGTGGCGCTGGAGCTCATCCCCATCGCAACCGGTCTTGCGGTGGGGTGGTTGGTGACGAAGCGGCGGGTGGCGACGCTCGGGGTGGCGATCGGGTTGATGCTGTGCTCGGCCGTGCTCGTGCATTTTTCCAGCGGCTTCATCGAGGCACACTTCCATTACTTCGTGGTACTCGGCTTTATCAGCCTCTATCAGGACTGGTGGGCGTATTTGGTGGCGCTGGCCACAGTGATGACGAATCACGTCTTTGGGGTATTCCTGCCCAGGGTCTTCTATAACCACCCCAACGCGGTTGCCAGCCCTCTGCGATGGGGCCTCATCCACAGCGCTTTTCTCGCGGCCTCCGCCATCGGGTGCATCGCATTCTGGAAAATGACAGAGAGTGAGCAGCTCCGCTCGCGCCGCTATTACCAGAAGCTCTACGAGGCGGAGCGGGGGGTCGCCGAGCAGCTTCGCGAGGCCGAGCAGCTCAAAAATGAGCTGATCGCGGTCGTCTCACATGAGTTCCGCACCCCGCTGACCTCGATCCTCGGGTTCGCGCAGACGCTGTCGGCCCGTATCGCCGATTTCGATCGGCCGAATGCCCTGCTCTGCGCCGAGCGCATCGAGCACCAGGCGAAGCGCTTGTCCCGTATGGTCCACAACCTGCTCGCCGCCTCGGGCGACGTGCGGCTCGAGCCGGGGGCGAGCACCGACCTTCACGAGGCGGTCGAGGAGGTCATCGACGACCTTGCCGAGACGCACCCAGCCGCCAATCTCCGGATCAGCGCCGACGTGCCGCGTGGTCTTCGGGCTTCGATGGGCGCCGACTGCGCGTTTCAGGCCGTGTCCAACCTGGTGGACAACGCGCTGAAGTTCGCGGACCCGGGAACGCCTGTCCAG
Organism: Egibacteraceae bacterium; assembly: GCA_050743205.1. GTDB lineage: Bacteria > Actinomycetota > Nitriliruptoria > Euzebyales > Egibacteraceae > JBOGED01. The sequence goes on from JBOGEA010000120.1 coordinate 3,709, forward strand.
GTGCGGGGGCGTCGGACCCGCGAGTACGCGATCCTGGAGGTCGCCAACATCGGCACGCCCATCCCACCCGAGGCGCGAGAGCGGATCTTCCTGCCGTTCGTCCAGATCGACTCCACTGAGAACCGTCACTTCGATGGCATCGGGCTGGGCCTGTCGATCGTCCGCAAACTGGTCCAGTCCCACCACGGCATCGTCGATGTGCGCAGTGACGGCCGGCTGGTCGTCTTTCGCATCACCCTGCCGGTCCCCTACACTGCCACCGGCAACGGTGTCCACGACACCGCCCCCGCCGCACACCCGGTCCAGGCAGCCGCCCGCTGACCTGCCGGCAGCCGGCCCGAGACGCGTCTGGCTTCGTCGCTATGGCCGTGCGCCGCCAGTTCGAGCGCGATGATCTCGACGCGCTGCTCGCTGACATGCAGGCGGTCAACGGGCCCGTGCCGGCCGAGCCGCTGGAGGAGGTGAGGCGCTGTAGCCCGACGACACAGGCACGTGAGGGCAGGCGGCACGCTCGTTCAGGTCGCCTCTGAGACCCGCTGACGGCGACTTCGATCCGGTTTTGGGCGGCGCGTCGGATCGATGGACCGTCCTCATCCCGGGAACTTGCCACCGCGCCCGTAGCGGACACCCGGTCCTCCGCGGGCGTCGCCGATCTTTGTGATGACGTCGCGTCCCCGCAGATCGGAGAGGATGTTCCGGGCAGCGTAGACGTTGACGTCGAAGAGCCGCTGAACCGTTCTGTTCGTCACGTACCCGTACTCTCGCACGTGCTCGATGATCTTCCGATCCACCTCGTCCACACCTCGCCGCCGGTAGGTCACCGCGCGCGCCATCCCCGCAAGGGTCGCCGATCGCAGGCGGTAACGGGGGGCGGGGTTGCCGGCGGTGCGTCGGGTGGGCTCGACGAGGTCGAGATCGGCGAGCCGCGCGAGCACGGACCCGGCCTCGCCGACGCTCCGCTGCACCACCTGCGCAAGCCTCACCGCGTCGAGTGTGCGGGAGCGGCGAAAGCACGACAGAGCCAAGAGCACGTCCACGTCGCGGGTGACAGCGTCCGGGAGGCTGTCGAGGAAGCGTACGAAGGCGTCGTTTCCGACGCCCCCGGACACCACGACGCGCACGAGGGTTCCGAGGTCCTCGAAGCATGGCAGCTCTTTGCCGCTGCGCAGCAGCTCCCGGTACGCTCGGTCGACGCCCTGGCCGGGGCGCTCCGCGAGCTGCACCGCGGCCACGGTCTCCGTCAGGAGCCGGTGCCGCGGCGTCGATGGGTACGTGAGAATATTGCTGGGCGTGACGCCCGCGACGAGGCCTCCCGGGCTTGCAATCGTCAACTGCTCCGCGGTGTGTTCGATGTCGACGGTGCCATTGGTCTCGTATGACCGGTGGATCAGCCCGTTTACGACCAGCTCGCGTACGGCGTCGAGCGGGTAGTCGCTGAGCTGCAGCTGCACTCCACCCGGCAGGGTGAGCGGATGCTCCTGCCGCCGGCTGTCGACCAGATCGAGGAGCGTTTCGACGGCCCACAGGAGCGGGCGGCGTCCTCGCTGCCGGGAGGTGGCCTCGGTGCCGGCGGTCGGACGGAACTGGTAGGAGTACCCGTACGTGGGGACGGCGGCCTCGATCACGGGCTCTGCGCCCAGGATCAGCACCGCCGCATTGGTGAGCGAGCCGTCGGGCAGCGTGAGCCGAAGAGCGCTGAGCAGGCGCAGATTGTCGAGATCCGCGAGTTCCCTTTTGCCAGCGCGGGCCAGCAACGCGCGGAGGCGGTCGAACTCCGCCGCGGACAGGTCGTCGGCGCTCGCCTTGCTCGGCTCCGCCGACCAGTCGATATGACCTCGCGCGACGAGCGCCTCGCGTTGCTGGTCCGGCGTGAACGGCTGGCATTCCCGCCCCAGCCGGCGAGTCGCCGTCCCCTTCGCGTTCGCGTGAATGCCCACGCCCTGTGGGACCGCCACGAGCACGAGACGCTGGCCATCCAGCTCACGCTCCTCCAAGAAGCACGTCAGGTGGGGGCGCGTGCGGTCGAAGATGCCCTTGCGTACGGCCTCGACGGTGTAGACGTGCGGGACTCCGACGATCGGCTTCGTCGCTTTGTCGTCCACGCCGAGTACCACCCAGCCGCCCGCCGCGTTGGCGAAGCAGACCGCTGCGTCGGCCAGCAGCTCAAGCGTTGCCCTGACGTCGCCCTTGGTCTGTTTGAAGTCCAGGCGGTCGTCCTCGGGGTCGCACGCAGCGACGCCACGGCAGAGCTCCTCGAGCGCTCGATCCACCCTCTGAACGTCCGCGGAACTGATCCCTAACTGATAGACATGCAGGCGATGCACTTTATCAGTTCCACATCAGTTCCGTGAGCGACTCCTCCCCGCAGGCCGAGGCCAATCTGAAGCCGAGCATTCGCGTCGACGACCGCTGGGTCGTCCCGCGGTCAGCGCGAACAGCGCTGATTCCAGCACTCCTGAGACGGGGCGATAATCGGTGCGGTGTCGCCAGCCGCCAGGTGGCGTTCCTCTCCCGCCCAGCACCACCTGAGAACAGCAACGCCGTTGCCGGCCTCGACGGTGGCCACAAGCTCACCCGACCCCACGGCTTTCCTCCGCTTACGGAGGAAAACCGCAGCTCAAGAACGCGGCCTCTCCACTCGCCCACAGGTTTCCTCCACATCCGAAGGAAAACCGCAGCCAAGCCCAGATCGCCGAATCGCCGTGGTCCGGGTTCGGCGAACCACCTGCTGCCTCACAAGGAATAACACACAAAACCGACAGAAGGTGGAGAACCCCACCCCGTCTACCAGGACATTCATTCCTCTAGGTCGGGAGGACTGGATGCCCTCCAGCCATCGGCCCCGCCCAACGCGTTGGTATTTTGTGGGATAACGCGCGTCCTCACCACGCGGCAAATCCAGCCGGTGAACCCGCGGCTGGATCGAAGGTTTTGCGGAAACGACGCTGATGACGCGCACCCCGTTCACAGCGCCGCGCGCACCCCTGATACACAGCCCCATTGGCCGATCTCATCCCATAAGGTGAAGGGGCCTTCGACGCCAAGAGCGTCGCCTACCCCCTCGTACGGGGGTGGGCCGCGCCTCAGGCGTGGCGATGCGCTGCGCGGGCCTGCGGGGAGAGCAGCAGGACGAGGATGGCAGCGGCCAGGAGCATGCCGATGACACTGCCCGCGCCACGAAGCTCAGCGACGCCGCCCAGCAGCGCGAGGCCGTTCACGACGACGCCGGCGGTCCAGTGGGAACCGCACTTCGATGGCATCGGGCTGGGCCTCTCGATCGTCCGCAAACTGGTCCAGTCCCACCACGGCATCGTCGATGTGCGCAGTGACGGCCGGCTGGTCGTCTTTCGCATCACCCTGCCGGTCCCCTACACCGCCACCGGCAACGGTGTCCACGACACCGCCCCTGCCGCACACCCGGTCCAGGCAGCCGCCCGCTGACCCGCCGGCAGCCGGCCCGAGGCGCGTCGTTGCCACTGCGAGTAGCGTTCCAGTCATGCTCGCTCCGGGATCGTCTGCTTCCACGAAGCCCGACAAAGTAAGCGTCTCGCTGCCCGCTGACCTCACAGCCGAGGTTCGCCGGCGTGTCGGCCGCCGGGGATTCAGCGGCTTCGTCGCTATGGCCGTGCGCCGCCAGCTTGAGCGCGATGATCTCGACGCGCTGCTCGCTGACATGGAGGCGGTCAACGGGCCGGCGCCGGCCGAGCTGCTGGAGGAGGTGGAGGCGCTGTGGCCCGACGATACAGGCACGTGAGGGCAGGCGGCACGCTCGTTCTCGATGCCGACGGCGTCACCAAGCGGGAGCTTCCGACCCCCGAGCACAGGTCTTTCTGACCTCTGCCCGAAAGCGTGACGCGCGCGTTGTGGTCAGCGCGGTGACGCTTGCGGAGGTGCTGCGCGGAGGCCACCGCGACGCCTCCATCCACCGGATTCTCAGCCGTGTGGTCCAGTTGCCCGTATCCCCTGCGCTGGGAAGGCGGGCAGGAGAGCTGTTGGGCTCGACCGGGTTGACTCAGGCGACTGTTGACGCTGTGGTGGCGGCGACTGCGCTTGACCAGCCCGGCCCTGTCGTCGTATTGACCAGCGACCCAGCGGACCTTGCCGCGTTGACCGGGTCCCGAGCAGACGTTGTGGTCCAGCGGGTCTGACGCTGGCGGGGGGCATGAACGCCGACGCCGTGCACTGCGCCGGACTCGTCAAGTGAGGCGAGGGGTGCCTCTCAGGCTGACCCTGCACGCTGCTTGCGGGCGTAGGTGCCGCGGAGTGCGTCCCGCGCCTGCGGGGTGAGCAGCAGGACGAGGACCGCGGCGGACAGGACCATGCCGATGACGCTGCCGGCGCCACGGAATTCCGTGATGCCGCCCAGCAGCGCCAGGGCGTTCACGACGACGCCGGCGGTCCAGGCCCAGGGCCGCATGCGCGTCAGGCCGATGCCGATCGCGACCTGCACCGCGGTGGCGAGCGCGAAGACGATCCCGGCACTGAGCACGACCCGGTTGCCGCCCGGGCCCAGCGCGGAGATCAGGGGGATGTCGACGCCGAGGTGGCCGATGGACAGCAGCGCCGTCCACAGCGCGGATCCGAAGATCAGCACGGCGGCGGCGGTGACGGTGGGCGGGCGGGAGACCGCGGTGCTCGTGATCTGCTTCACGGGCCCATCCTACGGTCGCCGGGCGAACCACTCCAGGGCGTCGAGCATGACCTCGGCGAGCATGGTCGGGTACTGGACGTGGATGTCGTGGTCGGCCGTGAGCCAGTGGACCCGCACCCGGGGGATCGAGGCCTCGGCCTGCGCGGTCTCCTCGCGCTTCTGCGCTGTGGCGGTCGCCTCGCCGGTGTCGGCAGGCACGAGTAGGACGGGCACGCGCAGCCCGCCGTAGCGCTGTCCGGGCCGGTGCTCCCACAGCCCGCGCAGGATCTCAAGGTGCCGCTCGAGCGTAGCCATGGCCGGACCGTGCCGTCAGGCAGCATCTCCATGTTCGCCATCGTCGCGGCGATCCCCTCGTCGTCCCACGACGGGTGCGCCTGGCGCAGCATCCGCTCCAGGTCCGCGGCGGGCATCCCGGCCAGCGGGGGCGGTGTGAGCGCGGCTTGGCAGTCCTCCCACCGCTGCCAGTGGGACCGCAGGTCGATCGTGCCGCCGTCGACGCAGACGACCCCGCAGAGGCGCTCGGGGTGCCGCCACGTGTACTCCAGCACGACGTTGCCGCCCCACGACTGGCCGGCGAGCACCACGTCTCGCAGGTCGAGCGCCGCAAGGAGCCGGTCGAGGTCCGTCACGAACGTGGGGAGGTCGTACGGCCCGTCCGGCTTGCCGCTGCGTCCGTGGCCCCGCTGGTCCAGCGACGTGACGGGATGGCCGCGCTCGGCCAACCTCGCCGCCACCCGCTCCCACGTCAACGCGTTGCTCGCCAGCCCGTGGACCAGCACGAACGCAACGCGGCGCGGCTCCCCGCCCGCAGGCCAACGACGGACGCACAGCTCGACGTCGCCCACGTCGACGAGTGCTGCCTCAGGCGGATGCATTCTGCGGGGCGGCGCTTCAGAGGCTGACGAGCTGGAGTTGGCGGAGATGCCTGCCGCCCGCGCCCTCGTCGATCTCGAACCGGACGCGCTGGCCCAGCCGCAGCTCGATCAGGCCAGAGGCCGCAAACGTCTGCGCGTCGAACGGCAGCTCCTCCTGGTTGTCGAGCAGCACCGTGCCCGTGTAGGTCTCGATGTCGAAGTGCTTCACCGTGCCCTGCGGCATGATTCGACCGTGCTCCTTGATCTAGATGAGGGGATCGGCGGTCAGCCTACTCCGGGCGCCCGGGGTAGCGGGGGACGAGCTCGAACAGCAGGCGAGCCAGCCGGTGGCCTGGGCGAGGTCGGCGGTGTGCGCGGCACGGAGGGCGTCCGTGGCGGCGTCGGTTTGGCCATCCAGGGTGCCCGCGAGCGCGAGGCGCGGAACTCATGAGCGCCGAGGCATTGCCGGTTTGCCACCACGGTAGTAACATGCCGCTATGCCAGTAGAGAAGTTCTCCGCATCGATGGAAGGCGCGCTGCTCGCGCAGTCGCGGGCAGACGCCGAGGAAGAGGGCGTCAGCCTCTCCGCATGGCTGGCCGAGGCTGCGCGTGACCGGTTGCGATTGAGGGGTCTGCGGCGCGCGGTCGCGGCGTACGAGGCTGAGCACGGGGTCATCACCGAAGCGGAGATGGACGCCGTGCGCGCGGCGATGCGGGGGCCAGCGGCCGGTGCGCGGCTGTGACGGTCGGGCTCACGCTCGACACCGGCGCGCTGGTCGCGGTCGAGCGGGGAGACCGCCGGGTGTGGACGGCGCTCAAGGTGGCGGTCGCGGACAAGGTCGTCCCGGTCATCCCGTCACCGGTCCTCGTGGAGGCGTGGCGCGGCGCTCGTCAGGCTCGGCTGGGGCAGGTGCTCCGCCACTGCCGGATCGAGGCGCTGGACGACGCGGGAGCCCGCAGAGCCGGCGAGCTGTGCGGGACTGCCGGCACCGATGACCCGGTCGATGCGGTCGTCGTGGCGTCGGCGGTGAGGCGCGGTGATGTGGTGCTCACCTCGGACGCTGGTGACCTCACGCACCTCGCGAGTTTCTGCCCAGGCGTTGTCGTGCTCCCGGTCAGCTCGCTCTGACACCGCACGCGGCCGGTTCCCGGCCGACCCCGCTGCGTGATGCCGCGGGCGGCTCGCGCTATCGTGCGTGGGGACAGACAGGAGACGGGCCATGCCGAGCATGCCGGCACAGCAGTATGAGGATGGGCTTGCGCACGACGTTGACCTTGACGCGGTGATCCGCCGCGTCGTCGAGGACGACGACCGCGTCGTCATCCACCGTGGCAAGTACACCGTTGCGGTGATGCCTGTCGAGGACCTCGAGCTGCTCGAGGCCTTCGAGGACGCCCGCGACGCGGCCGATTTGGCGCGTGCCCGCGCTGAGGATGACGGCCAGCGGATCCCCTGGGCAGAGGTCCAGGCACGCCTGGGCCTGTAGCGGTCCCGTTGCGCTTGCCCGCTGCGGTCACGCTCGTCGGTCGTCATGCGACGCATGAGCCAGGACCGCTATGTGCTGATCTACTCCACAACCGCTGGTCGCCCGATCAAAAAGGGCTCTTGTCACGTTTCCGTGGGCAGCTGATCGCCGACACGCTTGGCAGCAGCCGCTTCCCCTCTGCCGATGCGTCTATGCATGCGGGCTGTCGCGCGATCAGGAGCAAGGTCTGCGGGCGCGCGGTGGGACGCCGGCAGATACCGCGGATCCGACCGCGGCTCGTGCGCAGCCGGTGCCGGTGGCCGCGCCTCGGCGAGGCCACCCGCGACACCTGCGGGCGCTGCCGGCCGGGTGGTCATTGGCGGTCCGGCGGATGCAGCCGCCAGCGCCCATCCGGCTCCCGAGCCAGCCGCCACCGCCGCTCATGCACATTGACGTGACAGCCTGTGCACAGAAGGGTCAAATTGGTCAAATCGGTTGGGCCGCCGACCGCCCACGGCACGATGTGATGCGCCTCGCACCAGGCGGCCGGCGCCCTGCAGCCCACGCAGCCGCCGTCGCGGACGACCAGCGCGCGGCGCTGGGCGGGGGTGACGGTGCGGGTGGCGCGGCCGGCGTCCAAAATCTGGGACGGGCCGTTGACGATCACCCGGGAGACCGCCGCGTCGCAGGCGAGCCGTCTGGCGGTCTCCCCGCTGATCGCGCCGAGCCGGTCCAGCCTGGCCGCCGCCGCGCCCTGCTGGCCCAGCAGGGTGGGCAGGTCGACGATCACGGTCAGGTGTGGGCGGACGCCGCCGGCCTCGGGCAGGCCGCCGCCGTTGAGGCTGCGCCCGTGCCAGCTCGACCAGCGCGTCCGCGCGCCGCTGCTCAGCCGTGCGCTCATCGCCCTCACCGTGAGGGGCGGCCAGCGGCGCGAGCGCGGTCAGGACCGTCTCAGCGCCCACCTTGTCGAGCTTGGCCTCGATCAGCGCGCCGTCATCGGCGGTGGGGGTGACGGTGAGCCGGCGGGTGGCCCACGCCCGCTCCTGCCGTGATTCCAGGCTTTCGGGCGCCACGCGGTGGGCGTAGTCGCTGAGCGCTTCCCGCAGCTGCCCGGCGTCGGTCTGGGCGCCCTGCACGGCGACGAGGCGGTCCAATCCTGGGACCCCCTCGGCGGGCAGGTCCCGCGCCGCCTTGGCGGCAACCTTCGCGTGCGCTGGGGTGATCGTGCCGTTGGCCAGCGCTTGGGCGGTCGCCGGCAGCTGGCCCAGCCGTCTGGCGGTCTCGGCACGGCCCGCGGCCTCGCCCATGCTGGTCCGACAGCGCGCGGCGAGCCACTGTTTCTCTGAGCGGCAGCCGTCGGCCTTCCATGCCTGGGCGCGGTCGTGGGCGGCGATGGCGAGGGTGCACAGCCCGTCGAGCCGGTCGCGGTGGCGTGACAGATCCACCACGCAGCGGCCCAGCGTGTCGGCGTCGAGGTCATCCCAAGCGACGGCGGCGAGGGTGTCGAGCAGCGGCGCGAGCGCATCGACAGCGCCCCGCGCCGCCTCGCGCTCTCCCAACACCACCGTCTCGTACATATGTTTGATTATGGCATGGCGGAGGCCGTCGCGCAAGGATATTCACAAGTTAATGGGTGATGGTGTGGGACTGTCTGGTCGGCCTGTATTTCCGGTATGCGCCGATTGTGTGGGCCGCTTGGTGGCGCGTGTTCACGGTGGTCCTCAAGGACGTGGGCTGGCCCGTGCGCGTCACGGGTCCGCTGACCGTGCGCAGCCACGCTCGGCGGCGGAGATCTGAGCCGGGTGGACCGTGAGCGTGATTCTGCTTGCGCCCGCACAGACCCGACCGCCCACGGAAACGTGAGAAGACCCCTCAAAAAGCTCTCACCTCTGATGCAGCGGCGGGTTCTGGCCGCGCTGGAGGAGTTGCGAGCCGACCCGCGCCGACGGGGCGTGGCGGCGGTCAAGGGGCCAGATGGCGGGCTGCGGCTGCGCGTGGGGGGACTATCGGGTGCTCTACGACGTGGACGATGTAGCTGGACAGGTGCTCATCCGCAAGGTTGGGCACCGCCGGCAGGTGTACGACCGGTGAGCCGCTTACGGCGCCTCACGGCGAAGACGAGCTGGGGGTCGCGGACGTGCTGGCCAACCGCGGCTCGAGCGGCGCCGGGCCTACTCCGGGGCGGTGTGGCCTGAGTAGCAGTCGAGGAGGGCGGAGCTGAGGGCTTGGAGTTCGGGGTGGCGGGGGACGAGCTCGAAGAGCAGGCGAAGCCAGTCGGTGGACTGGGCGGGGTCCGCGGCGTGGGCGGCGTGGAGGGTGGCCGTGGCTTCTTCGGTTTGGCCGTCCCGGGTGAGCGCGAGCGCGAGGTGGAACAGGGCGGCGGCCTGGATCTGGGGGCGGTCGGTGGCGAGGCGCGCGAGGGTGGCGGCGGCGGTGAGGACGGCGGGGTCGGCGCCGGCGCGGGCGAGCTGGTTGAGCAGCGGCGGGAACCGGCCGGGATCGGCGAGAGCGTCGAAGGCAGCGTCCGCGTGGCGGGTGAGGGCGGCGGCTGTGTGGTCGGCGGGGGCGGTGGCGGCTGTGTGGTCGGTGAGGGCGGCGGTTGTGTGGTCGGCGGGGGCGGTGGCGGCTGTGTGGTCGGTGTCGGCGGCGGTTGTGTGGTCGGCGGGGGCGGTGGCGGCTGTGTGGTCGGGGTCGGCGGTGGCTGTGTGGCCGGCGGAGGCGAGGGTGAGCAGGGCTTCGTGGATGGCGAGCTGGTCGTCTTCGGGGTCCTGCTCCCGCCAGGTTTGGAGAACCTCGGCGACGTCGGTGCTGAGCAGTTCATCACCGCGCTCGTTGAGCATCTCGCGCTTCGCGTCGAGGTCGGCGTCCACCCAGCGAGCCAGCAGCGCCCCGGCCAGCCGCAGCCGATAGGCCTCGTCGACGCCGCCCCGGCGGGCCTGGTCCCACAGGCTGCGGTAGACATCGACGCTGGTCGGATCGACCTGGTACAGGCCGATCTCGTCGAGCGCGACCGCGGTGGCGTCACCGAGCAGCTCGCCGACGTGCGCGACGAAGAAGGCGTACTCCGCCTCTATGGTGTCGGTCCCGATCCACTCCAAGGTGAGATCGAGGTGGGTCTGGTTGAGCGTGAGCCACGGCGACAGCGCCTCCGGCCACACACGATCGAAAGCATCCGGGTCGAGGGCACGCAGCCGGCGGCCTGTGGCATGGCAGTCGGCGACGAGCCGGTGCTCATCCCTGGGGACCAGCCGCAGGGCACGGCGCAGGTCCCTTACGGCCGCCACGCGCTCGCTGGGCGGTCTTGCCTCTGCTCGGCGGATCAGCAGGAACGCCTTCGCGGCCACCGATGGAAGGAGGTCGATCGTCTGCTCCCAGACATGGGCGATCTCGTCGCCCACGCCGACCTGGGTGTAGCAGGTGCCGAGGTTGTTCAGCGCGGTGGCGAGGCCGGGGAGGTGGGCGGGGTTGTCGCCGGCCAGCGCCCGATAGAGGGTGACGGCTTGTTCGGTGGGCGTGACGGCGTCGTGGGGGCGGCCGACCTGGGTGTAGCAGGTGCCGAGGTTGTTCAGCGCGCTGGCGAGGTTGGGGAGGTGGGCGGGGTTGTCGGCGGCCTGGGCTCGGTAGAGGGTGACGGCTTGTTCGGTGGGCGTGACGGCGTCGTGGGGGCGGCCGACCTCGGCGTAGCAGGTGCCGAGGTTGTTCAGCGCCATGGCGAGGTCGGGCAGGTAGGCGGGGTTGTCGGCGGCCAGCGCGCGGTAGAGGGTGACGGCTTGTTGGGTGGGTGCGATGGCGTCGTGGCGGCGGCCGACCTGGACGTAGCGGAGGCCGAGGTTGGTCAGCGCCATGGCGAGGTCGGGGAGGAAGGCGGGATTGTCGGCGGCCTGGGCGCGGTAGAGGCTGATGGCTTCTTCGGTGGGTGCGACGGCGTCGTGGGTGCGGCCGACCTTGCGGTAGCAGGCGCCGAGGTTGGTCAACACGCCGGCGAGGTCGGGGAGGAAGGCGGGGTTGTCGGCGGCCAGCGTCCGGTAGAGGGTGACGGCTTGTTCGGTGTGGGCGAGTGCGTCGTGGGGGCGGCCGACCTGACGGTAATGGATGCCGAGGTTGTTCAGCGCGCTGGCGAGGTTGGGGAGGTGGGCGGGGTTGTTGGCGGCCTGTGTCTGGTAGATGCTGACGGCTTGTTCGGTGTGGGCGAGTGCGTCGTGGGGGCGGCCGACTTGGGCGTAGCAGTTGCCGAGGTTGGTCAGCGCGCTGGCGAGGTTGGGGAGGTGGGCGGGGTTGTCCCCGGCCAGCGCGCAGTAGATGCGGGTGGCTTGTTCTGCGGGCGCGAGAGCGTCGTGGCGGCGGCCGACCTCGCGGTAGCAGGCGCCGAGGTTGTTCAGCGCGGCGGCGAGGTTGGGG
>JBOGEA010000121.1:0-15073 GCA_050743205.1 Egibacteraceae bacterium
CCTTCTGCGTACGCGGATGCTCCACAAGCCACAGAGCGTCGGCTTGCACGCAACTGCCACACAGCTTGCACACCGGCGAGGCACTCTTCTGCTGGGATGGGGCGGCCTGACCACGGTGTTAGGGGCAACGTGGTCAGGCCGCGGGGGGGGTGAGCAGCACGATGCGGGCGGGCCGCTCCTCATCCCGAGCCGGTACGATCGAAATCCGTGGAGTGGGAGGAACGATGAGGCGTTCAAGGCGGGGGAGGGTGTCCCTGACCGCGCTGCTCGGGTTCGCCCTGTGGGTCTCCGCCTGCAGCACGGGGAACGGCAACCGTGGCCTTGACGGCGCGCTTCCACCGGCCACGCAGAACGACATCAACCCGGTCCCCCGCGACCAACTGGAGGACGGCGGAACCCTCCGCTGGCCCCTGACGCAGCTCCCCGCCACCTTCAACTTCCATGAGTTCGACGGGCCGCACATTGACACGAATGCGGTGGTGGCGGCGCTCCTGCCCTCGGTGTTCGTCTTCGACGCCGCGGGTCAGCCGGTGCTGCGGACGGAGTACGTGGAGTCCGTCGACCTCACCGCGACCGCCCCGAGGCAGGTGGTCACCTACCGGATAAACCCGGACGCCACCTGGTCCGACGGTACGCCCATCACCACGGCGGACTTCGAGGCGCAGTGGAGGGCGCTCAGCGGCACTGACCCCGCGTTCAACGTCGCCTTCACCCAGGGCTACGACAAGATCGTGAGCGTGACCGAGGGCCGGGACGACCGCGAGGCCGTCGTCACCTTCGCTGAGCCCTATGCCGACTGGCGGGGCCTGTTCACCCCGCTGTACCCCTCCTCGACGAACGCCGATCCAAGCGTGTTCAACGATGGATGGCGGGACATGCCGCTCACGACGGCGGGACCTTTCAGGCTCGAGAGCATCGATCAGACCTCCAAGACCATCACCCTCGTGCGCGACGAGAACTGGTGGGGCCAGCAGGCGAAGCTGGAGCGGATCATCTATCAAGCAATCGACACCGACGCGCAGATCGATGCGCTGGCCAACGGCGAGATCGACTTCGTCAACATCGGGGCGAACGTGGACGCCCTTCGCCGTGCCCAGGCCATACCGAACATTGCAGTCCACATGGCTGCCGGGCCAGATTTTGTACATATAACGATAAACGGTGTCAGCGAGGTGCTCGCGGACGTCGAGGTGCGGCGGGCATTGGCCATGGGGATCGACCGCGGCAGGATCGCGGAAGCCTTGATCGGACCGTTCGGCCTTCCCACCACGCCGCTGGGCAATCACATCCTCATGGTGAACCAGGAGGGCTACCAGGACAATTCCGGCGACATCGGGAGGTATGACCCATCGAGAGCCAGGGCGTTGCTTGAGGAAGCTGGGTGGAGGCTCGACGGTGCAGTCCGGGTAAAGGACGGCACGGAGCTTATGCTCCGGTATGTCATGCGAGCGCAGGCGGCAACGGACAACCAGATAGCTGAGCTTGTCCGGGGCATGCTCAGCGAGGTCGGCGTCCGGGTGCAGATCCAGGCGGTGCCGGGCGGTGACTTCTTCGATCAGTACCTGAGACCTGGGAACTTCGATCTCACCGCGTTTGCCTGGTTTGGGGGCCCATTTCCGATCAGCGGAGCGAGGTCGATCTACGCAAGCCCCATACCTGGGCCGGACGGGCGGCTCAACGTCCAGTCGAACTACGCCCGCGTCGGCTCGCGCCAGCTTGACGAACTCTTCGATCAGGCGACTGCCGAACTGGACCCCGGGTTGGCGCTCCAAACGGCCAACGCGATCGATGAAGTGATCTGGGAGGAGGTCCACTCGCTGCCGCTGTACCAGCGTCCCGACATCGTGGCGTCGAGGTCTGCCCTCGCGAACTTCGGAGCCTTCGGCTTTGCCAGTCACATCTATGAGGACATCGGGTTTGCCCAGCGTTGAGGCGGTGACAGACGAGTCTTCTTCATGAGTGGCATCGTCAGGCGGAACCGGTCCCCTCTCGTACCGGCTCCCCGGCCGCGCTATCGTGTCTCGCAGCGCCAGCCCTGTGGGGTGCAGGCGGATCTCGTCTCCTTCATCGCACAGGAAGATGGTGCCGAGGACACGATGCGAACAGGAGACGGTAATGCTCCGGAGATCAAGGAGATGGGTCGTCACGGTCTTGGCGAGCGCGCTTCTTCTCGCCGGCCCAGTGTCCGCAGTACATGCAGGGCCCACGGGGCAGCAATGCCACCCGAGTTCTTGTGGCGGCGGGCCGTGATCTCCCTCCGGTGAACCCAGCCCCTCTTCTCCGAAAAACATGATCGTCCGGGCGCTGGGTGTCGGACGTCCTTACGCTGAGCTGGTCTGTATCCCATAGGACGTCTCCAGTAACCTGCGTACCTCGTCTGCTTGGGGAGCTTCGAGACTGGAGAGAATGCCAAGCGCCTCCGTCCAGTACGAGCGCGCGGCATGAGCGCCCTGCCCTGCCTCTACCGCCAAGCCGAGCGCTCGAAGGGTTAAGCCCTCCCCGTAGCGGTCGCCAACCTCTCGAAAGATCGCAAGGGCTTCGCCGTAGTACACAGCCGCCTCCTCAAACCGTTGCTGCTCCCGATGCACATCACCGAGGTTGCTCAGTGCCAGGCCCGCGTTGGGACGGTCGCCGATGTCCCGCCAAATCTCAAGACTCTGCTCCAGGCATCCAAGGGCTTCATCGAACTGCCGCTGCTCCCGGTGGATGACGCCGAGGTTGTTGAGGACCCGTGCCTCGCCGACGCGATCACCCAGCTCTCTAGCGATCGTCACGCTCTGTTCGTAGAGGTCGATCGCCTGGTCGAAGCGGCGCTGCTCCCGGTGGGCGACGCCGAGGTTGTTGAGCACCGTGCCCTCCCGGACTCGATTGCCGCATTCGCGGTAGATCGCCAGGCTCTCCTCATAAGAGGCGATCGCCTCTTCGTACCGCTGCTGCTCGTAGGAGATTACGCCGAGGCTGTTGCGTGGCCCCGCCTCCGCGGGACGGTCGCCGGTGCGCTGGGCGGCCTGGATCGCCGCCTCGCAGACGGCTTGCCAGTCCGACCAGTGCTTGCGGAGGTAGAAGAACCGGAACAGGGTGTCGCTGAGCCGCCAGGCGATTGAGGCGAGGGGCGCTGGGGCGTGCGCGGCGGCCTGTGCGGCGGCGGTCGCGAGGTTGGCCCGCTCGGCCTCGAGCCAGTCGAGAGCGGCCTGCCGGTCGGCGAACGGCTGGCCGCGCTCAGACTGACCGTTGCCGCCGGCGCGCAGGGCGGTGGGTTTGAGCAGCTCACTGGCATGCTCGGCGGTGGCCAGGTACCAGCCGAGCGCCCGCTCAAGCGCCGCGTTGCGGGCGGGCTCGTCGTCTTCGGCCTCGGCTCGCTCCCGGGCGAACAGGCGCAGCAGGTCGTGGAAGCGGTACCGGCCATGCGCCGGCGTCTCGATCAGCTGAGCGTCCACGAGCCGCTCAAGGATCGCGTCTGCCGCTGGGACCGCGCACTCGGTCAGCGCGGCGGCCACCTCAGGGGTCACATCGGGGCCCTCAAGCAGCCCGAGCAGCCGGAACGTCCGCGCCTCGGCCGGATCCAGTCCCCGGTAGCTGAGCTGGAAGCTTGCTCGGACCGCAAGCTCGCCGACCTTCAGCTCCTCCAGGCGGCGCCGCTCGTCAGCCAGGCGGCCGGCCAGGGCGGCGACCGGCCAGGCCGGCCGGGCCCGCAGCCGGGCCCCCGCGATCCTCACGGCCAACGGCAACAGCCCGCAGTGGCGGACCACCGCGGCCGCCTCAGCCGGCTCGGCGGTGACGCGCCGCCAGCCCGCGATCCGGGCGAGCAGCGTCACCGCCTCATCCTCATCGAGCACGGCCAAGCTGAGCGGGGCGACGCCCTTCAGATCGACGAGCGAGACGCGGCTGGTCACCAGGACCGCGCACCCAGAGCCGCTGGGCAGCAGCGGGCGCACCTGGCCGGCGTCGGCGGCGTTGTCCAGCACGACGAGCGCCCGCTTGTCCGCCAGCAGGGTCCGGTACGACGCCGACGCCGCCTCGACGTCGGCGGGCACGCTCTCGTCCGTGACGCCGAGCGCCCGTAAGAACTGTCCGAGCACCTGCGCTGGAGCCAAGCGCTCAGGCTCGGCCCCTCGGAGGTTCACGTAGAGCACCCCGTCAGGGAACTGCTGAGCCAGCTCATGCGCGACGTGGATGGCCAGCGCCGACTTGCCGATCCCGGGCTTGCCGTCGATCGCCGAGATGACGACGGCCGGTCTGGGGAGTGTGGAGACGAGACGCGCCCGCAGCGCGGCGAGCTCGGCCCGGCGACCGGTGAACACAGGCGTGTCAGGGGGCAGTTGAAAGGGGCGGGCCGGCTCGGGTGCGTCGGGCTGAGCCCACTCCAACTCGGGGGCCTGGCGCAGGATGTCACGCTGCAACGCCTGCAGCGCCGAGGAGTCGAGGCCGCGGTCGTGAAGGAGCTTGATGCCCTCCTGGCAGACTCGGGCGGCCTCCTCCTGGCGGCGGCTGCGATACAGCGCCAGTGCCAGCTGCCGGCGCAGGCCCTCGTCGTGCGGCTGTTCGGTGACCAGCCCCTGCAGCTCGCCGACCACCTCGGCGTGATGACCGCGCCCGAGTTCGGCCTCGATCAGGGTCTGCGCAGCGGTCCGCCGCAGGCCCTCCAGCCGCGCAACCTCGCGTACGGCGAACGGCCGGTCCGCGACATCGGCCAACGCACGTCCACGCCACAGAGCCAAACCGGCGCGCAGGCGCTCGACCGCCGCGTCCGGATCACCTGCCGCCAGCGCCCTGCGGCCCTCATCGAGCAGCCCCTCGAACCGGTACGCGTCGACCTGCTCAGGGCTGACCCGCAACGCGTAGCCGGCGGCCTCGCCAGCACCCTCCGCGACGATGGCCTTGGGTCGCTCTTTTGCCTTCCGCTCCGGCTCAAGGCTCCGGCGCAGGTTGCGGACATGGCTGCGCAGCGTGGTCAGGGCGCCCGCGGGCGCCTCTTCGCCCCACAGCAGCTCGATGAGCCGCAGCCTCGGCACCACACGGCCAGCCTCCAGCAGCAGCACCGCGAGCATGACGCCCTGCTGAGGGCCGAGCCGGACCTGCCGGCCGCCGACCTCGACCTCCAACGGGCCAAGGATCCGAATCTCCACGCGCCTCCCGGCATCCTGTGATGCGTGGCTCCACTGAGAGCGGGCCACGCGCTCTCTATCCGCAAACCTTAGTACGTATTTGGGGAATCGCGGCCTGACTTGCGTGCGCGGTTCAGGCGGCCGGGGGAGTCGCCCGGCCCTCTGGCCGCTGCGCTCAGGGAATGAACGCCGCGCGCCCCTGGGCGAGGTGGCGCTGACGGCGCCCGGCGCCTGGCCGGCTTGGGTACACTTGGGCAATATCTGCTCAGGGGGCCCTCATGAATCCGTTGCAATCCCTCGGCCGGTTCTCCGGCGCCGCTCCTGTGGTCGTCCGCGTCATCGTCGGCGTGATCATGGCGGCTCATGGTCTGCAGAAGCTCACCGGCCCGGGAGGAGCGGCAGGGTTCGGCGAACGCGTGCTGGCGGGTCTAGGCGTGCCGTTGCCTGTGCTGTTCGGGTATCTGATGACGTTCGGTGAGCTGCTCGGCGGTCTCGCGTTGGTCGTCGGCCTGCTGACGCGGGTGGTGGCGCTGGCACTGACCGCGATCCTGATCGGCGCGCTTCTGCTCGTGAAGATCGAGGTCGGTCTGATCGGTCAGGGCGGCGCGGGAGCGGAGCTGGACCTCGCCCTGATCGCGGGGCTGGCTGTCCTGGCGCTGTTGGGCCCAGGCCGTCCCTCGGTCGATCACGCCCTCGGCCTCGAACGCCCCGCATAACGGCACAGGCAGCCGGTGGGAAGAGTCATACAGGCTCGGGAGAACCCAATGAAGATCACCGCTGCCGTCGTCGAGAGTCCCGGGATGCCGTTCGAGCTCCAAGAGCTCACGCTGGACGAGCCACGCCACGACGAGGTGCTGGTGCGAGTGGTCGCCAGCGGGATGTGCCACACCGACATCTCCGTCCGGGACGGCGCCACCCCGTTCCCGCTCCCAGCGGTGCTGGGCCACGAGGGCGCTGGCGTGGTCGAAGCCGTCGGCGCCACGGTGAGTACGCTCGCCCCCGGTGACCACGTCGTGCTCAGCTTCGACTCCTGCGGTCGCTGCGCCTCCTGCATGACCGCCCGCCCGGTCTACTGCCGGCACTGGCTGCCGCTGAACCTGCTCGGCGGCAGCCGGCTCGATGGCAGCTCCACCCTCTCTCGCTCCGACGGCTCCGTCCACGGTCACTTCTTCGGCCAGTCGTCGATGGCCACGTACGCCTTGGCCAGCGAGCGATCCGCGGTCAAGGTGCCCAGCGACCTGCCCCTCGATCTGCTCGGCCCCCTCGCCTGCGGGGTGCAGACCGGCGCCGGCAGCGTCCTGAACGTGCTGAGCCCCGCCGCCGGCAGCACCCTCGCGGTGTTCGGCGCCGGCGGGGTCGGTCTCAGCGCAATCATGGCCGCCCAGCTCACGCCCCTGACCCGGCTGGTGGCCATCGACGTCGACGACCACCGGCTGGCCCTCGCCCGCGAGTTCGGCGCGACAGACGCGGTCAACGCCACCCTCGACGATCCAGTCGACGCGATCCGGCAGCTCACCGACGGCGCCGGTGCCGACTGCACGATTGAGACCAGCGGCCGGCTTCCGGTCCTGCGGCAGGCCGTCGACGCACTCGGCGTCACTGGGATGTGCGTGGTCATCGGGGCGCCGCCGCTCGGCAGCGAGGTGGCGCTCGACGTGCCCGATCTGCTGTCCCGCGGCATTCGCGTCGTGGGTACCAACCAGGGCGACAGCAACCCGAAGCGGTTCATCCCCCAGCTCATCGAGCTGCATCGGCGGGGCCGGCTGCCGTTCGACCGGCTCCTGCGCTTCTTCCCATTGGCGCGGGTCAACGACGCGGTCGCCAGCGCGCTGTCCGGTGAGACGGTCAAACCCGTCCTGCTCATGCCCACGCCGTAGCCACCGACCCGCGGCCGTCGGGGCAACGCCACACCCGTAGGTCGTCGCCCGTCTCCGCTGACCCGCGGGACGTAGGCATCGATTCAGGGCGTATACGCCCCGAAGTCCTTTTCGAGGAGCCCTCAGGTCTGTGGTCCGTCGCTGACGCCCCTTCGGCATGCGGCGAACGCGACATATCCGCAACCGGCAAATCACTTTAGACATATAAGTCGGATATGGCGCAGGCGTAGGGGTATACCCCTACGCCCTCACCGTCGATAAGGTCGGGTGAATCCCTTACGTTGCAGCTGTATTTGGTGAGGGGTCGTCTCGCTCTCAATCGCAAGGACAGAACATATGACAGAAGAAAGGTCTGCAGAGATGCAGCTTGTCGGGCACCGCGATAGTGATTTCAAGCTCGCCCCACCCGATGCGCCGCCGCGCGCATGGAGGGTCGCGACATACAAGCAGGTCTCCTATGGAGTGCAGATGGTTGATGGGCTGTTCGACATCGACGACGACCCGGAGCTGCTTCGGGTAGGGCGGTCAGCGGAGAGTTCGACCTTGCGTCGGTTCGTCGTCCTCGATGCCACCGTCGATGCGTTCTATGGTGACAGGATTCAGAAGTATTTTCAGCACCACGGCGTGGATCACCGCATCCTCACCCTGGCCGCGTCCGAGCCGGCGAAGACCATGGACGCTGTGTTCGCGGTGGCAGAGGGACTTGACGCATTCGGTGTCGCGCGTCGCCATGAGCCCATCATCGGGATCGGCGGCGGCGTGCTGCTCGACATCGTCGGGCTCGCGGCCAGCCTGTACCGGCGCAGCACACCCTACATCCGGGTGCCGACGACGCTGATCGGCCTGGTGGACGCAGGCATCGGCGCGAAGACCGGGGTCAACTTCCATCAGCACAAGAACCGCTTGGGCACCTATTTCCCATCGATGATGACCTTCCTCGACCGCAGATTCCTTGAGACGCTCGACGTGCGGCATATCTGCAACGGCCTTGCCGAGATTCTCAAAATCGCGCTGGTGAAGGATCTGCGGCTGTTCGAGCTGCTGGAGTCGCACGGCGCCCGGTTGATCGAAGAGCGCCTGCAGGGGCACACGGAGGTCGGCGACGCTGCCGCTGAGGAGGTCCTCTACCGGGCGATCCAGGGCATGCTCGAAGAGCTCGAGCCCAACCTGTGGGAGCACAAGCTTGAGCGGGTGGTGGACTACGGCCACTCCTTCAGCCCCACCATAGAGATGCAAGCGCTGCCCGAGCTGCTCCACGGGGAGGCCGTGGCGATCGACATGGCGCTCTCGACCATTCTTGCTTGCCAGCGTGGGTTCGTCACGCCCAAGCAGCGTGACCGGATCTTTGCGGTGATGCATCAGCTGCGGCTTCCCGTGAGCCATCGGCTGTGCACTCCAGAGTTGTTGCAACAGGCTTTGGAGGACACCGTACGGCATCGCGACGGGCTGCAGCGGCTGCCGCTGCCGGTCGGCATCGGTGCCGCCTACTTCGTCAACGATCTGACCCAGAGCGAGCTGACCTCCGCGGTCGCGCAACTTCGGGAACTAGGAGGCAATCGTGATTGAAAGACTCGTGGCCGCGAACTTGGACGAGCCATCCATCGTCCACGGCGTCCATGGCACTGAAGGCATCTCTCAGTGGAAGTGCCTCGCTCGGCGGGACAGCCTGTTCGGGCCGTGGGAGGCGGTGGAGTGGGCGTGGCTGCCCCCCGGCGGGGTCAGCGGCGAGCATGTGCACAGCCGCACTGAGGAGATCTATTTCATCGTGTCAGGCTCTGGCGTGATGACCATCGACGGGCAGACCTACCCGGTCAGCGCTTATGACCTGATCCTGACAGGGCTGGGAACCAAGCATGGTTTGCGTAACTCTGGTCCGCACGAGCTGAGCTGGATGGTCATCGAGGTAGCGGGACCAGCCATGGCGGCAGCGCTTTACGACCAGGCATGAGCCCGGTCAGACAATTCAAGTGAGGAGGCAAGACATGAGCAGTATCCTCTATGAGGAGACGAAGGCCGACCTGGCTGAGGGCCTGATTGTCACAAACCTGGACGATCCCTCCCTGGTGTACGGCATGCATTATGGCGAGAGCCTGGCGCGGTGGAAGGTCCTCGTCCGTCGAAACATCCTGTTCGGGTCGTGGGAGGCGGTGGAGTGGTCGTGGCTGCCTCCAGGCGGAGCCAGCGGCGAGCATGTGCACTCCCGCACTGAGGAACTGTATTTCATCCTGTCAGGCTCTGGCGTGATGACCATCGACGGGCAGACCTACCAGGTTGGCGCTGGCGACCTGATCCTGACAAGGCTGGGAACCCGGCATGGTTTACGCAACCCTGGTACAGACGGACTGAGCTGGCTGGTCATCGAGGTAGCGGGACCAGCCATGACCGCAGCGCTTCACGACCACCACCACCACGAGATCTGAAGAGAAAGGATAAGAAATGACCAACGCAGCGATCATCAACCTTCGTGAGGTGGGAGAAGTCGATGCGCACACCATCCTCACTGGCCCACTGCGCCGTGTCCGGCTGGCGCGGCTGGAGCCAGACCAGTCCGAGAAGCTGGTTGCCGACACCCAGGAGCACACCATGTTCACGGTGAGCGGCACTGGCGTCGCGAAGAGCGGATCGGCGGTTGTGCCCTTGCGGCACGGCGTCGCCGTGACGCTTCCGCTGGGCGGCAGCGTCACGATCGAGGCGGGCTTGGAGGGCCTGGAGCTGTTCATCGTCAGCCTCGCCGTTCCTACGCACCCGGAGGGTTCGAGGTGATCGTCTCCAGCATCCAGGGAGTGGCCCAAGCGGTCGACGAGCGTCTTGGGGAGACCCAGTGGCGGTGCCTGGCGCGGCGCGGAATGCTGTACAGCGAGTGCGAGGCCTTCGACTACCTGCGGCTTGCGCCAGGCGCCGGGCGCGACACGCGCGGCCGGGAAGGGATTGAGGAGGCGTGGTTCGTTCTCAGCGGTGAGGGCGAGTTCAGCGACAGCCGAGGCAACTCGTTTCCCATGAGAGCCGGCGATCTCATCGTCTGTCCCCGCGGGACCGGCGGGTGGTTGCGCAACAGCGCGGTGTCCTCGCTTGAGCTGCTGGTGATCGCGGTGATGCCCGCCGCGGTCACGGCGCGGCTGCCCGTTCGCACACCGGTGGCACAAGGGTGAATTCGAGGTGCGCAGTCGCAGGGTCAGGGGACGGCAGCCGCCGTCCTCTGACCCTGTCAGGCGCCGGATCGGCAGCCTCGAAACACTGAAGACAGGAGCAGACAATGTCCGCCAGCGTAAGCAGAGGTATTCCCGGAGCCAGAAACGTCGACCATATCGCGTACACGGTGCCGGACCTTGAAGAGGCGATTGACTTTTTCGTCGACGTGCTCGGCGCAGAGCTGATCTATCGGGAGGGACCCGTCGAGGACAAGACCGGCGACTGGATGAGCAGAAAGCTGAACGTTCATCCTCGTGCGTCGGCCAACATCGCGATGCTGCGTCTCGGCCCCGTGACCAATGTCGAGCTGTTCGAGTACCAGGCGCCAGATCAGAACCGATCGCTGCCCAGGAACAGCGACCACGGCGGCCATCATCTCGCCTTCTATGTGGATGATGTCGACGCCGCTGCCGCCTACCTGCGGGCGCAGCCCGGCGTCAGGGTGCTGGGCGACCCGGAGACGATCCAGGACGGACCCCTCAAAGGCGACCGTTGGGTCTATTTCTGTGCCCCCTGGGGGATGCAGATGGAAGTCCTGAACATGCCTGCGGGCATGCCATATGAGCAGCAGACCACAGCCCGACGTTTCGGGCCATGCTGATGGCGCTTGTGGGCTGATCCGCACAAAGTGCGCGGATCAGCCCACAGCCCGTCGGCGGCGTTCGTTGGCGCACCTGAGTCGTGCGCGCGGGCGAATTCGCAGGTCAGCGATTTCTCGCCCCCATTTTTCGCGACGAAGTATCTAACATAGGTCCGTCCGCCTCTCCTTCATCGACGAGACCAGCGCGCCTCAGGGCAGGCGCCGCTCGACAACCGCGGAATGACTGCATGCGAAGCGGCATGAATCTATGCAAAGGAGCAAATGGTATGACTGATGTCTTAAAGACTCCATACGTCCCTGGAGAGGCCCAAGCAATCCCGCCGGGTCCTCCTACGTTCGGTCTCACCAAGTTCGCGGACCCGCTGCGCATCCCGCCGGTGGTGCGGCCGCATTCGTGGGAGCGGCTCGCGCACATCACGATGCGGCTGCGCGCCACGCAGGTTCAGCTGCACTCGCAGCTTCCACCGACGACGGTGTGGGCCTACGACGGGCACTTCCCCGGCCCGACGATCGAGGTGCACCGCAAGCAGCGCTTGAGGGTCGCCTGGAAGAACGAGATCGAGGGCCCCTTCCCGCTCGTCGCGGTGCAGGCGCCGGTCAGCGAAAATCCCGGCAACTCGCCCGGTTACAACCCCTCCACGGCAGAGATCATCGAGGGCGTGGCTGACCTGCCGGCGTGGTTGGTGACGCACCTGCACGGCGCTGAGACCGGCGGCGGAAACGACGGGTGGCCGCACAATGCCTTTCTGAAGGGCGATGCGCAGCTCACGGAATATCCGAACGACCAGCCCGCCACCGCGCTGTGGTATCACGATCACGCGATGAACATCACCCGGTGGAATGTCATGACCGGCCTGGCCGGCATGTACATCATCCGGGACGACGAGGAGGACGCCCTGCGCCTGCCTCGGGGCCGGTATGAGATTCCCCTGCTCATCGCCGACCGCAACCTCGACACCGACGAGGTGGGCGACCTCACCGGCCAACTGCTCTACAAGATCGGCTTGCTGCCCAATGGGGCGACGCTCCCCTTCACTGGACCGTTCACGCTGGTCAATGGGGTGATCTGGCCACACCTCGACGTGGAGGCCCGCTGGTACCGGTTCCGGGTCGTCAACGCCTCCAACGCACGGCTCTACCAGCTCGACCTCGTCGACGAGCACGGGCGCTCGCAGCTCGGCGCCGTCCGCCAGATCGGCACAGACGGCGGCCTGCTGCCCGAGCCGACCCCGCTGCCGGCGGGCGGCCTGATCCTGACACCGGCTGAGCGCGCCGACCTGCTGGTCGACTTCAGCGGGTTCCGCGGGCAGCGGCTGCGCCTGACCAACACCGACCCGAGGCGCCCGCCGGAGCCGGATCTCATGGAGTTCCGGGTGAGCAAGCGCGAAGCGCGCGATCACTTCGAGTTGCCGAAGAAGATCTCCAAGTCTTACTACCGGGTGCAGCACGGCACGACGCTGCCTGAAACTCATGACCACAAGTGGGTCGCGCTCGTCCCACCGGGAACCTCCGGTGACGCGCACCCGGAGATGTGGGAGCTGGCCGAAATCACTGATCCGGCGCAGATTCCCATCCCGGAACCGGGCCGCAGCGCCGTCGACGGCATCATCCAGATCGAGGACCCGGCCACCAGCGAGATCAGGACCTTCCAGCGGGTGGCGAGTGACTTCGACGGGACCACCACGTTCTTCATCCATCATGGAGACTGGTCGATCTGGAACTTCATCCACATCGCCGGTCCCCCACCGAACCCAGCGAACCACCCCATGCACATCCACCTGACCCAGTTCCAGGCGCTGAGGCGAGACGAGTACGACACGACGGGCTTCAACGTCCTGGAAGGTGGCACGGTGCTCACACCGACACCCAGGCCGTTGGTGCGCAAGGGTTCGAGAGTGCTTGAAAAGCATGAAGAGGGCTGGAAAGACACCATCCGCGTCGACTTGCTCGACTTCGTCAGCGTCGCCGGTCAGTTCGCTGGGGGAACCGGCAACTTCGTGTACCACTGTCACATCCTCGAGCACGAGGACGAGGGCATGATGCGCCCGTTCGTGGTCATGCCAGCTGAGGTGATGGCGTTCGGCCATCTCGCCAGCGGCGGCCACCGGCACGACCTGCAGGCGTAGCGGCAGGGGCAAGAGCCACGGCGAGGCCTGCCATGCCCTGCTAGTGTGCTGGATCGCGCAGTGAGGGGACGAAAAACCGCCGTGAGGTGCAGGTTCACCCTTTTGTCCCCTCATGAAGAGCCGCTCTGAACCACCCCGACTTCGATGTGAGGCCATATGCGCTCCCACATCGAAGTCGGGGTCGGCGCATCCAAGGCGCCACCCCTTGTGCCTGGGTTCAGGCGTGGACACAGCACGCAGAGTCGCTGTCTTGACGGGGGCACTACACTGAGTAGCGCGGCTTGTGAAGGGCCTCACGAGGAGGGAGAGGCCGTGGCCAAGGTGACGCACGCTGACGCGGTGGTTGTCGGGGCTGGTCCTGGAGGGTCCGCGGCTGCCGCTTTTCTCGCCCAGGCCGGCTATGACGTGGTGCTGATCGAGAAGGAGACGTTTCCCCGCGACAAGGTGTGCGGGGACGGGCTGACCCCGCGGGCGGTGAAGGCGCTGCATTCGCTGGGCCTGCATGAGGAGGCTGAGGGGACCCTCCCCGGGTGGGCGCGCCAGGACGGCCTGCGGATGTATGGCGGGGGAGTGGTGCTGGACCTGCCGTGGCCGCGCCTGGACGAGTGGCCGTCGCATTCGCTGACGGCGACGCGGTCCCTGTTCGACCACACCCTGGCCAGGCACGCCGCGAAGGCGGGGGCGCAGGTGTGGGAGGAGACCGAGGTCACCGGCCCGGTGTACCTCACCAGCTCACAGCGTCGTGTGGCCGGTGTGGCCTACAGGCGGGCTGACGGCCCTCCAGGGGTGGTGCGGGCTCCGATCGTGGTGGCGGCTGACGGCGGGTCGTCGCGGTTCGCGGTCAGCTTGGGTCTGCACCGCGACGAGAGGCGGCCGATGGGGGTCGCCGTCCGCGCCTACTACCGCAGTCCGCGGTCGCAGGAGCGGATGATGGAGGGCTTTTTGGAGCTGTACCGGGGCCAGGAGCTGCTGCCCGGCTATGGGTGGCTGTTCCCTTTGGCGGACGGCCTGGTCAACGTCGGCTGGGGGCTGCTCAACACCTCGGAGCACTTCCGCTCGACCAACTACCGCAAGACCCTGGACGAGTGGACCGCCTCGTTCCCGCCGGAGTGGGAGATCGGCCGGCAGACGATGGTTGGGCGGCCGCGGGGCGCTGGCCTGCCGATGGGGCACAACCGCCGGCCTCCGGTGTACAAGGGCGTCCTGCTGGTCGGTGATGCGGCGGGGATGGTCAACCCGTTCAACGGCGAGGGCATCAGCTACGCGATCGAGGCCGCGGCGTTCGCGGCCGAGGCCGCGGCGTGCGCGTTGGAGGCCCGCTCCGACGTCCCGTTGGGGCGCTATGCCCGGCAGATCGCTCAGGAGTGGGGCGGCTACTACACGCTGGGGCGGATGTTCGTCGGCCTCATCGGGCATCCGGCGATCATGCGCTTCTGCGTCGTCCATGGGATGCCCCGGCGGCGCCTGATCGAGTTTGCGTTCCGTCTGATGGCGCATCTGGTCAACCGTGACAGCCGCGACCTGACGGACCGGGTGGTCAACACCCTGTCCGCCGCCGTCCCCGCCGCCTGACCATGGTCAGGCGTGCCGTTGTTGAATGATCCACCCTGACACAGGCGTGACGTACGGCATAGGCCAGGAGCGATGAGCCGGGCAGGTGGACATGACGCGCGACGTTGCCGATGTGGTGGGCTGCTGGGATGGCCGGAGCCTGCGTGAATGGCTGCCGGAGGTCGTGGCCGACATTGTGCGTGAGCATCGGCCCCTCAGGATCATCCTCTTCGGCTCGCTCGCGCGAGGAGAGGAGCACCAGGACAGTGACATCGACCTGCTGGTGGTGCTCGACCGCGTCGCGCTTGACGAGAAGATCGACATGATGATCGCGATTCATCGCACTGTGGGCGGCCGTGTGCCAGCGGATGTCCACGTCACCGATCCTCGCGAGATCGCCCGGCGTGGCCACTTGACCGGCTCGATCCTGTACCCCGCACTTCGGGAAGGTGCGGTCGTCTACGAGCGAGCTGCCTGACGACCCAACCGCTGAGGCGCGTCGCTGGTTGGGTGTCGCCCACGACGACCTGCTCACCGCCGAGACCCCCTCTTCGCTGTCCCCCAATATGTTCCCCGCCCCGCAAGCGGGGTGTGTCGGCTGAGTTCCGGAAACCGGTACTCAGC
>JBOGEA010000122.1:0-15038 GCA_050743205.1 Egibacteraceae bacterium
CGCTGCGAGGGGCCCAAGTGCGCCATCGAGAAGCGGCCATACCCTCCGGGCGAGCATGGCCGTGGGCGCATCCGGGAGAGTGAGTACCTGCTGCAGCTGCGTGAGAAGCAGAAAGCGCGCCGTATCTACGGTGTCCTCGAGCGCCAGTTCCGCAATTACTACGAGAAAGCCACACGTCGCAGCGGCCTGACTGGTGAGAACCTGCTTCAGCTGCTTGAGACCCGGCTTGACAACGTCGTGTACCGCGGCGGGCTTGCTCGGTCCCGCGATGAGGCGCGCCAGCTCGTGCTGCATCGCCATTTCCGAGTGAACGGGCGCACGGTGAACATTGCCAGCTACCAGGTACGTGTCGGGGATGTTGTGACTCTTCGAGAGAACTCAGCGAACATCGTGCCGATCGTCGGATCCCTGGAGCTGTACGGCAGCCGCCGCATCCCTGGCTGGCTGTCGACGGATCCATCGAAATTCGAGATCCGCATGCTCGACCTTCCGAGTCGCAAACAGATCGACGTCCCCGTTCAGGAACAGCTCATCGTCGAACTCTATTCGAAGCAGTAGTCGCGGGGTACAGCCCCCACGTATCGCGCAGTCCAAAGCCGCCCTAGGAGGCGACACCGTTGCTGATCGTCCAGCGTCCCACCATCACCGAAGAGGTCATAACCGAGCAGATCCGTTCGGCGTTCAGCATTGAACCGCTTGAGCCTGGTTTTGGCTACACGCTCGGTAACAGCCTCCGGCGCACACTTCTGTCGTCCATTCCGGGCGCGGCGGTCACAAGCGTGCGCATCGAGGGCGTCCTCCATGAATTCAGCTCTATTGAGGGTGTGAAAGAGGATGTCACGGACGTCATCCTCAACCTCAAAGACCTTGTCCTGCGCTGTCACAGCGACCAGCCCGTCGAGATCTTCCTCGGCGGTGAAGGCCCTGGCGAGATCACCGCGGATTTCATCACCGCCCCCAGCGAGGTCGAGATCCTCAATCGCGACCTGCACATCGCGACGCTGAACCGCAAAGGTCGCGTGGAGATGTACCTGACCATTGAGCGTGGCCGAGGCTACGTCTCCGCCGAGCGCAACAAGCGTCCAGACCAGGCGATCGGTGTGATTCCGATCGACTCGATCTACTCCCCGGTTCGGCGGGTGACCTACCGCGTCGAGGCCACCCGAGTCGAGCAGATGACGAACTACGACCGCCTGATCCTCGATGTCGAGACCGACGCCTCGGTTTCGCCGGGCGAGGCGCTGGCTTCCGCTGGTCAGACGCTGCGCGATCTGTTCGAGCTGTTCAGCGAGTTTGAAGAGGGCGGCCCCGGTGGCCTGTCGATCGGCCCCGACAACGCGCAGCCGTCGTCGCTGTCGCCGAACCTCCAGCTGCCGATCGAGGACATGGACCTGTCGGTTCGGTCCTACAACTGTTTGAAACGCGAGGGCGTATCGACGGTCGGTGAGTTGGTGCAGAAAACTGAGCAGGACCTCCTCGACATCCGCAACTTCGGTCAAAAATCGATTGAAGAGGTCAAGCAGAAGCTGATCGAGATGGGGCTGTCGCTCGCCGATTACGGCGGATATTCGGGGTAAGGGAGTTCGAACAATGCCGCAGCCGAGGAAGGCCGGCCGCTTCGGCGGCGCACCGGCGCACCACAAGATGATCCTCGCCAACCTGGCGACGGAACTGTTCCGTCACGGCCGGATCCGAACCACTCACGCGAAAGCGAAAGCCGTGCAGCCGCTTGCGGACCATATCGTCACGTTCGCAAAGCGCGGCGACCTTCACGCCCGTCGGCAGGTCCTGCGGATCATCCGTGACAAGGATGTGGTGCACAGGCTGTTCGCCGATATCGGACCGATCTTCGCCGACCGGGACGGCGGCTACACCCGGGTCCTGAAGCTCGGCCCTCGCAAGGGTGATGCCGCGCCGATGGCGCTGATCGAGTTGGTCGAGCGGGTGCCCGTGACCGCCGAGGGCCAGCTCGAGGCTGAGTCCCGCCGGCGCTGGCCGCTCCGCCGCCGGCGTGGGGGTGGGGGTTCCCTCTCCTCCAGCGCTCCTGGGCGCCTAGAAGAGCGCGACGACGAGGATGAAGACTCCTGAAATCCGGGTTAGGGGCGGATGCGCCCCTAACTGACTCGTCGGCGAGGGTCCGGATCGATTTCGCGTACGACGGCGGGGGGTTCGCTGGGTTTGCTCGGCAGCCGGGGTTGCGCACTGTGCAGGGCGTTTTGGAGGATGCCCTCGCACGCTTGGTAGGCGCTCCGGTGGCCACCACCGCCGCTGGCCGCACGGACCGAGGGGTTCACGCGACGGCGCAGACGGCGCACTTTGACGTTCCAGTGGGCGCGCGGCTGCTGGAGGACCTCGACCGCGCCCGTGCTGCCCTGGATGCCGTCTGCGGACCCGAGATAGCGGTCTGGCGCGTGCGGCGGGTGCCCGGGACGTTCGACGCTCGGTTCTCGGCGACGCAGCGGCGGTACCGGTACCGGATGTGCGATGCGCGCGTGATGAATCCGCTGTGGCGGCACGACACGTGGCACGTGGGGCCGCCTGGGCTGGACGTCGTCGCCATGGAGGCCGGTGGCCGGTACCTGCTCGGCGAGCACGACTTCAGCTCGTTCTGCCGCCGTCGTGATCCCGACCAGACCTTGGTCCGCCGCATCGACGCGCTGACCGTCCGCCGTCAGCGTGCCGGCCTGGTCGTGATCGCCGTCGCCGGCAAGGCGTTCTGCCACCAGATGGTCCGCTCAGTGACCGGCTGTCTCTTTGCCCTTGGGCGCGGCTCGCATCCGCCGGAGTGGGTCCAGGGCGTGCTGGCCGCGCAGAACCGGCATGCGGCGGGCCAGGTGGCCCCCCCGCACGGCCTCACGCTGGTGGGGGTGTCCTACCGGTGAGCCGGTGAGCCGGTGAGCCGGCGGGCCGGCGGGCTGGTTGGGCTATCGTTGCGGGCGAAGTGGGTGAAATCACCGGGAGCGAGGTCGTGAGCGTCGGGCTGGTGCTCGGCGGGGTCGCGTTTGTGTTCGGGAGGGGACTTCGACGGCGGCGTGCCGCGGCGACCGCGGCGTGGACGGCTGGGGTGGGGTTGGAGCCAGGTGAGCGCGTCATCGAGGCGTGGCGTGGCGAGCGGTACTTCGGCCCCTTGGTCGAGGGCTCCGGTCCGAGCCTCGGGATGCGGCTGCGGTGGCTGCTGCACCGGCTGAACCTGCTCGGCTGGTACGTCCATCAGGGCCCGCCGGCTCGGTTCCATGGCACCCAGGTGTGGCTGCGCGTGACCGACCAGGACCGGCTGGTGGTGATGGCCGAGGGGCGCCGGGTGGGCACGCCGCGGCCGGTCCCGAGGTCGCCCAGCGCGGCCAGGCGGCCCCCGACCGCGCCGGTTCAGCTGTTGGCGTCCGGACCGGGCGAACGGGCCGCCGTGCGGTCCGCCGCTGAGGTGGGCATGGCTCGGGACCTTATCGAGCGCAGCCGCCCGGACCGGCCACGCAAGCCGGCGGAGTCGCGTTGGCTGCTGGCTGAGATCGCGCCCGCCGGCGATGCGCCACTGCTCGTCTGGGTGGAGCGGGGCGTGTTCGGCAAGCTCAAAGCCTGGGCGGAGGGCGAGCCCGCGCTGTGGGGCGCGGCCGGGTCCTCGCTGGAGGTCGACCTGGCGACGATCGCGGGCGCCGACACACTCGAACTGAACGCGACCACGAACGCGAGCGACCTCGGCACGCCGAAGATCCTGCAAGCCTACGAGCGCATCCGCGCCGCGGGCGGCGCGACCAGGTCGGAGTTGGAGGCCCTCGTGCGCTCCGCGACCCCCGCCGGCCGCGTCTATGCCGCGCTGCTGCTCCGCGGTGTCGATCCCCAGGCCGGACGCCGGGCGTTCGCCGCCCTGCGCCGCGACCATTCGCCGGTCACGCAGACCGAGGACGGCATGATCGCCCACTCCACGGTCGCCGACGTGCTTGCGGCGCTCCACACCAGCCGCCGGGTTGACCCTGGAGGCTGGCCCGCGTACCCTTAGCCTCCCACGGCCGGGGTCTGTCGTCGTGTCCGCCCGCGCCGCTCATCTGTTTTCAGGACGATCCGAGAGTTCGTACATATGCGCACGTATTCGCCCCGGCCGAAGGACGTGGACCAGACGTGGCACGTCGTGGACGCCCAGGACGTCGTTCTCGGCCGGCTCGCCACGCGTGTCGCGCATGTCCTGCGTGGCAAGCACAAGCCGATCTTCGCGCCGCACATAGACGTGGGCGATCATGTGATTGTGGTGAACGCCGCCAAGGTGCGGCTCACCGGCACGAAGGCTGAGCAGAAGATGGCCTACCGGCACTCGGGTTACCCGGGCGGGTTGAAGGCGGTGCCATGGATGCGGCTGCTCGAGGAGCGGCCGGAGAAACTCGTGGAGAATGCGGTCAAGGGCATGCTCCCGAAGAACACTGTGGGACGCGGGCAGCTGCGCAAGCTGAAGGTCTACGCGGGCCCCGATCATCCGCACACCGCCCAGCAGCCCAAACCGCTGGAGATCGGAACGCGCAATGGCTGAGAAGATCTACACCGGTCGCCGCAAGAGCGCCGTCGCCCGTGTCCGCCTGCGTGCGGGCGCTGGGCAGTTCCTGCTGAACGGGCGCCCGCTTGAGGGCTACTTCCCGATCGAGACACTTCAGGCAGCGATCCTGGAGCCGTTCCGCGTGACCCAGACGCAGGGACAGTTCGACGTCGTCGCTCGGATTCACGGCGGGGGTGTGTCGGGCCAGGCCGGCGCCCTGCGGCATGGGATCGCCCGTGCCCTTGAGGGTGAGGATCCTGAGTGGCGCTCGTTGTTGAAGAAGGCAGGGCTGCTGACCCGCGACGCCCGTGAGGTCGAGCGCAAGAAGTACGGCCTCAAAAAGGCGCGCAAGGCTCCGCAGTACAGCAAACGCTGAGCGCTCACGCCCGGGCCATGGGCAGGCTGTTCGGGACCGATGGCGTCCGCGGCGTCGCGAATACGGAGCTGACGCCCGAGCTTGCCATGGGGCTTGGCAGGTCCCTGGTATGCACCCTGCGCGAGCGTGAGGCGGGTGCCTGTCACCCGCGCGTGGTGCTGGGGCGTGATCCACGCGCATCCGGCGAGATGCTTGAGGCGGCGCTGGTGGCCGGCATCTGCTCCGCTGGGGGAGAAGCGGTCGTCATCGGGGTGATTCCCACACCCGGCGTCGCGTTCCTGGTGACGACACTGGGCGCCGACAGCGGCGCAATGATCTCCGCGAGCCACAACCCCGTCGAGGACAACGGCATCAAGTTCTTCGGCCGCGACGGCTTCAAGCTGTCGGATGGTGAGGAGGATCGCATCGCCGCGCTCCTTGACGAGATCGACCCCAGGCCCCCCACCGGGGCTTCGGTCGGGCGCGTCAGGCGGGCCTATGGGGTGATCGAGGCGTATGAGGCCCACCTCGTCGCCACTGCCCGGGGGGCGGACCTGTCAAGCCTGCGGGTCGTCGTGGACTGCGCGAACGGCGCCGCCTCAAAGGTCGCGCCGGCGGTGCTGCGGCGGCTCGGGTGCGACGTGACCGCGATCCACGCGATTCCCGATGGGACGAACATCAACGACGGCTGCGGATCCACCCATCCCAGCGTCGTCGCAGCCGCGGTCCTGGACGCCAAGGCCGACGTCGGGCTCGCCCACGACGGCGATGCGGACCGGCTGATCGCCGTCGATCACATGGGCGCGATGGTGGACGGCGACGTCATCCTCGCGATCCTCGCGGCGCGCATGCAGCGCAAGCGGAGCCTGGACGGTGTCGTGACGACCGTCATGACGAACCTGGGATTCCGTCAGGCGATGGAGCGTCTCGGCGTCGAGGTGATCCAGACCAGCGTCGGAGACCGCTGTGTTCTGGATGCGATGCGCTCGGGCGGCTACCCGCTGGGCGGTGAGCAGTCCGGCCACCTGATCTTCGCCGAGCACGCCACCACCGGAGACGGCGTGCTGACTGCGGTCCAGCTACTGACCGCTGTGGTCGAGGAGGGCAAGACGCTGGCCCAGCTCGCCCAGGTGATGCGCCGGCTCCCGCAGGTCCTCGTGAACGTCCGCGGCGTGGACCGGGGTCGCCTCGATGGGGCGGAGCGGCTGTGGAAGGCAGTGGCCGAGGAGGAGGCCGGGCTGGGCAGCGCGGGCCGTGTCCTGGTGCGCGCCTCCGGCACCGAGCCGATCGTGCGCATCATGGTCGAGGCCGATCAGGAAGCGCACGCAACCGCCATCGCTGACCGCCTCGCCGCCATCGCCGCCGCCGAACTCGCCCTGTAACTCTCGGCGGGTGCCCACCGTGGCAATCAAGGACGAGGGGTCACGAGGCCTGTTGGTTGGAGAGTGCCTGGGCCAGACCGGTCCGGCTGGTCACGCCGAGTTTGCGGTAGACCCTGGTCAGGTGGACCTCTACGGTGTTGATCGTCCCAACAGCTCTTGGGCGATGTCGCGGTTGGAGCGGCCGACGGCGGCCAGTTCGGCTACCCGGTACTCGCTTGGGGTGAGTGCGTCCGGCCCGGAAATGGCTCGCCGTCGCGGGCGGGCGCCGCTGGCGCGCAGCTCGGCCCAGCCGAGATCGACCAGCGGGGTGGCGCCGCAGATCTCGGCGACTTCGACGCCCCGGCCCAAGCGCTCACGGGCTTCGGTGCGCTGGCCCGCGCGTCGCAGCGCCGCCCCCAGCTCGATGAGCGTCTTGGCGTACTCAAGCCGGGCCGGTGACGGCGCCAATACCGCCACTGCGTCCCGCAGGAGGGCGAGGCCCTCCTCGCCGCCTTCCACCATCCCGACCAGGCGCAGGGCCCGGCCAAGCGCGCGGGGCGCCCCCCAGTGGCGGGCCAAGGCCAGCTCTTGCGCAGCCAAGGTGCGGGCCTCCTCGCGCTTGCCGAGGGCGAGGAGGCCCAGTGCCGCCCCGGACCGCCAGGCGATGATCGCTGGGTTGCGCGAGCCCCGGGCCGCGCACCGGTGGCCACAGGCCAGCATCGTCTCCAAGCCCTCCTCGGTCCGGCCTTGGAGCATGAGCAGGCGGGCGCGGCTGCTCAGGACCAAAGACCAGTAGCCGGCGCGTGGCGTCGGTTCGGGCATCCCCGCCCAGTCCAGGGCAGCCTCGGCCTCGGTCAGCCGGCCCTGCTCCATGAGCGCGTCGGCCAGGTAAGCGCCGGTGAACGGCCGGCCGATGCTGATGTCCGCCGTCACGACTGCCCACATCGCATCACGGACGTCCGCCTCCGCCTCGGCGAGGGAGCCCCGCCAGAGGCGTGCCAGGCCGCGGAAGCACTTCACCAGCGCGAAGTCGCGCATCGAGCCGCGCCGGTGCGCCTGGGCCAGCCAGGCGTCGAACAGCGGCATGACCTCGTTCAGGTCGGCAGCCATGAGGACAATGCAGCCGCGGACCGCCTCTGGGATGAAGCCCGGCTCGATCGTGGCGCCGTTGGCGACCCCCCTCCGCGCCCGAGCGACAACAGCCTCAGCCGGCGCCCCGGTCAGCGCGTCATACAGCGCAATCATGTTGTCGAGCGCCCGGCTGCCCCGGCCTGCATCCGGAAGCGCGTCTCGCAGGCGATTGAGCTGCTCGGCGATGGGCCGCTCCGGGGCTGGATCCGCCAGCGCTACGCGTATGAGGGATGCCTCGAGCTGCCGACGCAGGTCGACGTGCTCCTCCCCCAGCGCCTCGGCCGCCTGTGCGCACACCTGGGCGGCTTCGTCGTAACGTCCGAGGAAATAGAGCGCACGCCCGAGCTTCTCCGCGATCACCGCCCGGGGCTCGGGCTCCTCGAGGAGCCCGAGGGCCTCGCTGAGGCACTCCGCCTCTTTGGCCAAGTCGGTCAGCTGCGCCGCGGCGCCGAGCTGGACGAGGACCTCCACCCGCTCCGCCAACGCCAGTGGTTCGGTGAGGGCGCGCTCCAGGTAGGTCACCGCGCTGTCGGGCGATCCGCGCGCCAGCGCCTCGTCGGCGGCCTGCCGCAGGATGGCCACCACCCCAGGGTCGCTGGCCGGCGGAACCAGCAGCAGGTGGGCCGCGGCCTGCTCGGCCGCCGCGCCCGCCTTGTCCAGCAGGCGGGCGGCGTGGGCGTGGCCGGCCAGCCGCTTGGTCTCTGGCAGTCTGTCATAGACGGCCGCTCGCACCAGCGGATGGACGAACCCGAGCATGCGTCCGGGTCGGTCCGATGCCCGGGGAAGGGGGGGCCGCCCGTACCGGATCCAGAGGATCTCGACGTCGACGAGCTGGCGCGCCGTCTCAAGCGTCTCCGCGAACTCCAGCTCGGCAAGGGCCGCGACGTGGGCGGGGTCAGCGCTGTCGCCCAGGATCGCCACCGCGCCGCATACCGCCTCCGCATCTGCTCCCAGCCGCGCCAGCCGCAGCGCCACCCGCCGGCTGACGGCCCGCGAGCCGATCTCCGTAACGCGGCTCGCTCCGGCGGCGGTCGGCGTGAAGCCCTCGGCGGCGGCCACGCCGGCCAACTCGCGCAACAGCAGCGGGTTGCCACCCGTGGCCGCGTGGCACGTGTCGCAGAACTCCTGCTCAGCCTGGCCGCCCAATACCGCCCGCAGCAGCCGGGCGGAGCCGGCTGGGCTCAACGGCGCCAAGCGCAGCAGCGTGGCTGACGAGTCGGTCATGATCTGCGTCAGCAGGTGCTGGTCGGTGTTGGGCTCGGCCGGTCGCAGCGCGCCTACGATCACCAGCGGCAACCCCTCCAGCCGCGGCAGCAGGTAGGCCAGCCAGCGCAGCGAGGCCGCATCCGACCAGTGCAGATCATCGACCGCCAGCATCAGCGGCTGGTCCGCGCACACGTTCGCCGTCAGCCAGAACAGCCCGTGCATCATTGCGAACGAGGTGACCCCGTCCCCAGACGGCTCGGCGGCGGGATCGGCGCAGCCGAACAGGGCGGTCGCCCGACCAGCGGCTCCAGCCAGCAGCTCAGCCCGCGCAGCCGCACTCGCGGCAGCCAGAACCGGCTCGCACAGTTGACGCGCCACGCCGTAGGCGAACTCGCGCTCCAGCTCGCTGCCACGGGCTGCGAGTACCCGCATTCCCGCCCGCGCCGCCTCGACCCGGGCGGTGTTCAGCAGGCGTGTCTTGCCGATCCCGGCGGTGCCCTCCACCACCACCAGCTGACCTGCGCCCTGGCACGCAGCCGCGATCAGGGCCGCAAGCGCCGCCTGCTCCCGCTCCCGCTCCAACAGCGCCACGTCATCAAGCATTACCACTAATGTCGCATCCCAACGGCGTGTTGGATCGTTGATGGCCAAACCTTGGGGTTGGCCTGGCGAAACGTTGGGGGCCGCCCGTGATGCGGCGCCCGGGGACTGGGGCAGAGGATGGACACGAACCATCACTGATGGATCAAACAGATCAAAAAGGAGGAGCTATGTCTGCGACAGTCCCCCTGAGGCTTCAGCCCGCCGGAGGCGCGACATGATCAGGATGCTGTTCGTGCCACTCGTGGCCGCTGGGTTCGGTCTATTCTTCGGTCTGTTCATGGTCTGGCTGCTCGTGGTCTTGGGTGTGCCCGCGCTCGGCTACCTGGCCGGCGACGTGGTCGGACGGGCGCTGATGGGCCGCGCCAACTCTTCCGAGGATGGTGGCGCTCATGCCTCGTGACCGGTGAGAGCTGGAGGCCGGTGAGGCTCCCGCGGCTCATGGCGGTGTTCGTCCGTTCGCCGACATGCCTGAACCGGCTTTTGACGGCTCGGGCGGTGGTGATCAGCCGGGCGTGACGGCGTCCCACGCCTGCTCGTACCACGGGCGGGCGCGCGTCTGGTGTCCAGGCCGGCGGGTTCGCCCGCGCGCATCCCCGAGGCCGACGTCACCCTGGCGAAGATCGGCTGGTTCCCGCTTCACGTGGAGGGCGTACGGGCGTAGGCTCAGACTGGCGCTTTCGAGCGGTAGACCGACGGTGATGGAGGGTCTATGGCCACGGATACAGCTTCGGCATCCGAGATACGCGGGTCAGCGCGTCGCAGGCCGGAGAGCGTTCCCGAGGAGGTGACCGGGAGGGCCGGGCGTCCGAGAATCCTCGCGGGAGCAGGCGTCACGCACTTCGAGCGTCCAGGCGTTGCTCCCGATGGCTGGTCGCGCGGGGCAGTGCTTGCCGAGGCCGCCGCCTCGGAGACCAAACCGGAGCCGGGCAAGCCTGAGAAGCCCGACCCTGAGGTGGTCGTGGAGGTGGCGCCTGAGGCTGCTCCCCCTGAGGCTTGGCCGGAGCCGGAGAAGCCCGACTACGGGCCCATTGTCGAGATCGCGCCTGAGATTGCTACTCCGCCTGAGGCTGAACCGGAGCCGGATAAGCCCGAGAAGCCCGACTACGGGCCCATTGTCGAGATCGCGCCTGAGATTGCTACTCCGCCTGAGACTGAACCGGAGCCGGATAAGCCCGAGAAGCCTGGCTACGGGCCCATTGTCGAGATCGCGCCTGAGGTGGCTCCCTCCGAGACCGAGCCGAAGTCTGACAGACCTCGCCCCGAGGTCATCGTGGAGATCGCCCCCGACCTGCCCAGGAAGGAGTCGGACGACGATGAATAGCCTTCATCACTGAGCTGTCCGGAAACAGCGGATGTCGGCAGTCGCTCACGCTCCGAGGCCACGCCTGGGCGCAGAAGAGCCGGGCGCTGACGCTGCGCGCGAGCGTGCCGAGCTGCTGGCGCTGCTGCGGCGGGACGGCATCCTCCACCGGTGTGAGGCGCAGCCCGTCCTGTCGCGTGATGGGTCGTCAGCGCGGTGGATGCTCGACTCGCTCTGCGTCACGCTGACCCCGCGCGGGGCCGAGCTTGCGGCCCGGTGCCTGCTCAGGCTGCTCCAGTCGTTCGAGGGGCGTCAACTGGCGACGTACGGGTTGACCGGCGTGCCGCTGCTGCAGGGCTGCATCCTGCATGGCGAGGGCCGGTACCGGGGCGCGTTGGTGCGCAAGGAGCGGAAGGCTCACGGCTCGCTCAAGCTGATCGAGGGCCGGCTCGACAAGTCGGAGCCGGTGGTGCTCATCGACGACTCGGTCAGCTCGGGCCACTCGATGTGGGCGTGCGCCGATCGGCTGGAGGAGGCGGGCTTCCAGGTCGAGGGCGGGGTGTGCCTGGTGCGCTTCTGCTACGAGCGGGGGACCGCCAAGCTGCTCGAGCGCGGGTACCGGATGGCGGCGGTGTTCGACATCTATGAGGACTTCATCCGGCACATGGAGGGGGAGGCGCCTTACCCGCCCAACCCCACCAGGGAGTTCGGCGAGCTGCCGCCGTCGCCCCGCCGCGCCGCCGAGCGGCTCCACCCGGCCCACCTGGCGCGGGAGGCCATCGCGGAGTACCTGCGCACGGGCCAGGTGTTGGGCGCTCCGGCCGAGCTGGATCGGGCCTACGACGCCGCCGGAGGCTGCTGGGTCAGCATGCGCCGCCGTGCCAATGTGCACGACCGCCCGGCGCGCAGCGGCTTCTGGCGCTTCCCGGACGAGCCGGAGGAGGCAGCGGAACAGGCCGTGGTGCTGGCGTCGGTGCGCACGGCGCGGGAGCTGCTGCAAGGTAAACGCGACCCCGCCCAGACGCTGGAGGAGTGCGCGATCGCCGTGACCTTCTTCTCCGAGTTGGAGCAGTGCACGGTGGGTGACTTGGACAACGACCGTTACGGCATCGTCGTGCGGAGCCTGGAGCGGACCCCGCGGATGGGCGGAGCCCTGCCCCGCATGCCGGGCATCGCCAACGACTGGCAGCAGTTCGCGCACGCCTGGCGCCGCAACGCCCGGCTGCTTCCTCTTGAGCCCTACCGCCTCTACCGCCACCGGGTCGAGAAGGCGGTCGAGCCCGGGGCGGCGTGGCAGCCGACGGGAACGCCCGCTCCCGACGCGCGGCCGTGGCATGAGGACGCGTCCGAGGTCGGCGCCGTGGCGGCGCGAGCGCGCGAGCATGTGCTCCACGAGCTGGGCGCCGCGGCTGTCGATGGCGTCGCCCCAGCGCTGCCGCCGGACGTCGTCGGGACGTTCGTCACGGTGTACGCGAACGGAAGGCTTGCCGGCTGCGCGGGAGGGTTCTCGGACGATCCGCACGCCGCGCTGGGGGATTACGCCGCGGCGGCTGTGCGCGACGCCCGCTTCGCGCCCCCGGAGCCGGGCGGGGACATCGCGGTCAGCGTCTCATTGCTGTTCAACCGACACGAGATCGGCGTGGCCGATCCGGACTGGGTCATGGGGCCAACGCGCTTCGCCGTCCAGGCCCTCGAGGTCTCCCAGGCGGATCGCAGAGGGCTGCTCCTGCCCTCCATCGCCGTGACGAACAACCTGACGCCGCGCGGATACGTGGACGAGGTCATCGACAAAGCCGGCATCACCCGCCCGCCGTACCGGTGGACGCGCTACAACTGCGCGACGTGGCTCGCCGACGGGGGCGGGGTGCGCAGGCTGGATCACGGGCTGCCGCGGGGTGAGCCGGCGCCGAGCGCCGAGGCTCAGGCCGAGCGCCTGCATCAGCTCCTCCTCGGCTACGCCCGCCGTCACCACGTCGTCGATGCGGCGCCGGCCAGCCGCTACGAGGTCTTCGCCGATCGGCTGCGCACGGGCCTGCACCCAGCGCGCCTGGCGTACGGCGCGTGGGTCAAGGCGCGCGCGGGTCTGCGCCGCGAGGCGTTGGACGACCTCAGCCGCCTCGGTCACACCGCGGACGGCTGGATCTGCCTCGACGGGCAGCCGCCCTCGATCTCGGAGCTGGCGTTCGTGGTGTTGGCACGCGTCGAGCTGGGGGACGGGCCGGGCGCCTCGCCTGCGATCGCGTCGAGGCTGTGGGCGCAGATCGACCTCCACGGGCGCTTCGTCACCCACCGTGACAAGGACGCGGCGCACCCCGCCTACCAGGACTACGCGCCCGGCCAGGCGCTGCTGGCCCTCGCGCGCGCGGTCGAGTATGGCGTGGTTGAGCCCCAGCCGGAGCCGCTGCGCCGGGCGCTGCGCTTCTACCGCATCCGCTTCCGCCAGAACCATCACTGGGGAGCCGTGGCGTGGCTCCCTCAGGCCTATGCCGCCTGGGGGAGCCTGCTCGCCGACGCCGCGCTGACCGCGTTCGCCTATGAGGTCGCCGACTGGGCGCTCCAGTTCCAGTCGCGCGGGACGGGGGCGTTCCTCAACGATCACCAGAGCGACTCGCCCGGCGCCACCACCGCCCTGTACCTTGAGGGGCTCGCCGCGGTGTGGGCAGCGGCCGAGGCGGAGGCGGATGCTGCGGGCCAGCGGCGTTACCGCTCGGCCTGCGAGCGGGCGCTGCGCTTCCTCGACCGGTTGGTCTATCAAGAGCGTGACGCGTCTGTGCTGCCCAATCCGGATTGGGCGATCGGCGGCCTGCGGACTTCGCTCACCTCCAGCGACGTCCGCATTGATTATGTCCATCACGCGCTGAGCGCCGTTTTGAGCGTGCGGCCGAGGCGCAAGGAGCTATGAGGAGTGCGCATGAAACCCGTCGCGCTCGTCAGCATGCCTACCCTGGCGGCTCGGTTTCCCTCCTTCCAACTGGCATTGCTGAAGCCGACTCTTGAGCGAGCGGGCTTCGAGGTCGAGCCGCTCTCCCTGTTCCTCCGCTTCGGTCAGCGGATCGGGTGGCGGCTCAACGACGCGCTCGCCGACGTCTACCCCTGCATGGTCGGAGAATGGATCTGGGCGAAGACCGCGTTCGGCGACTCCGGTGATACGGCAGAATATTTCCGCACGTTCGGCTCGAACCTGCAGAGCATCTGCGCTCGGGCCGGCTGTGAGCTGGACGACATCGCGCGTGTGCGTGAACAGGACGTGCCCGCGTTCATTGAATGGGCGATGCGAGAGATCGATTGGCCGTCCTACGGGTTAGTCGGTTTCACCGTGGTGTTCCAGCAGATGGTGGCCTCGCTCGCGTTGGCCAAAGCGATCAAGCGCGCTCATCCTGGCGTGCCGATCATCTTCGGCGGCGCCACGTTCGAGGACGACATCGCCTTCGAGATCCTTGCGCGCAATCCGCAGGTCGATTTCATCCACTGCGGCGACGCCGACCTGTCGTTTCCGGAGGTGGTGTCCCGGGTGTACGCCGGCCGGTCGCTGCAGGGCATCCGGGGCGTGATGCGACGCGAGAACGGAACGATCGCATACGAGGGCAGAGCGCCGAACCTTGGAGATCTCGACCGCACT
Source organism: Egibacteraceae bacterium (assembly GCA_050743205.1). Lineage (GTDB taxonomy): Bacteria > Actinomycetota > Nitriliruptoria > Euzebyales > Egibacteraceae > JBOGED01. The sequence goes on from JBOGEA010000122.1 coordinate 14,095, forward strand.
CCCGTGCCTGACTTCGACGAGTACTTCTCCGTGCGGACCGCGACAGGATATGAGCATGACGGAGGCGCGCGCGAGGTCATGCTGCCGATCGAGACGGCTCGAGGGTGCTGGTACGGGATGAAGAACCACTGCACCTTCTGCGGCCTCAACCGCGCGGGGATGGAGTTCCGGCGCAAAAGCCCTGACCGCGTGCTCGAGATGTTGAAGACGCTCTCGCGGCGCTACGGTACCCGCTACTTCAACGCGATCGACAACATTCTCGCGCCTGGATACATCTCACTGCTGTTCGGCCGTTTGGCCGAGGCGCACAGCGACCTGAAGCTCCACTACGAGATCCGCCCGAAGCTGAGCCGCGCCCAGCTCGGGATGATGCGCCGTGGCGGGCTGGCCTCAGTGCAGCCCGGGATCGAGAGCTTCAGCACGCACGTATTGGCGCTCATGAAGAAGAACACCACGGGCATGAAGAACCTCGAGCTGCTCAAGTGGACCACCTATTACGGCATCGACAACTCCTACAACATCCTCTTCGGCTTTCCGGGGGAGACGGCCCAGGACTACGAGCAGCAGGCCGAGGTCATCCGCCGCATTTCTCATCTTCAACCGCCGTACGCGATGGCCCAGGCGCGTCCTGATCGCGGCTCGCCGATGTTCGAGCAGCCGTCCGAGCATTGCATCTCATCGCTGCGGCCGTCGGCCTGCTACCGCCATATCTACCCAGCCGACTACGACCTGCGCCGCGTCTCCTATTTCTTCGAGCACGACATCGACAACATCCTGTCCTGGGACGGCTACCAGACCTGCTTCGACCTGGTCACCGAATGGAAACAGCGGTGGAAACACCGCCCCCGCCCATACCTGCAATATGTCAAGACGTGGGACTCCGTCAGCATCCACGACGGCCGCGCCGAGACGCGCCGGAGCTATCGTTTCGACGACGCCAATGC
>JBOGEA010000123.1:0-15026 GCA_050743205.1 Egibacteraceae bacterium
CCCGACCCCGCACCCCGCCGCGCTCCCGACCCCGCACCCCGCCGCGCCCCCGCCGCAGGCTCAGGCTCGACGGGCCGGCACGCGCCTGACGCTGGCCGCGGCTGGAGCCGTGGTGCTCGTCATCGCCCTTGTCGCGACCTCGCTGATCAGGGGCAGGACGGCGGTCGACTCGGTGGGTGCGACAGTCCCCCCGGGCGTGGAGGCGCGCCCGGTGACGTCCATCCAATTCGACGGGCGGTTGGCCGCCGCGGTCGTCGGCCCCGGCGGCAGCGTGTACATCGCCGCGGGCGGCAAGAACCAGATCGTGAGAATGGAGCCTTCCGGCACCGTCACCACGGTCGCCGGCACCGGCGCCGAGGGCTCCTCCGGCGATGGCGGCCCCGCCACCCAAGCCCAGCTCGCCGCCCCGACCGGCATCGCCATCGGCACCGACGGCGCCGTCTACATCGCCGACACCGACAACCACCGCATCCGCAGAATCGACCCCAACGGCACCATCACCACCATCGCCGGCACCGGCGCCTATCGCTTCGCCGGCGATGGCGGCCCCGCCACCCAAGCGCCACTCGCCGCCCCGACCGGCATCGCCATCGGCCCCGACGGCGCCCTCTACATCGCCGACACCGACAACCACCGCATTCGCCAGATCGACCCCAATGGCACCATCACCACCCTCGCCGGCACCGGCACTGAGGGCTTCTCCGGCGACAACGAGCCCGCCACTCAAGCCCAACTGGATGACCCACAGGGCGTCGCCATCGGCCCCGACGGCGCCGTCTCCATCGCCGACACGGACAACCACCGCATCCGCAGGGTCGACCCCAACGGGATCATCACGACCCTCGCCGGCACCGGCACTGAGGGCTTCGCCGGCGATCGCGGCCCCGCCACCCAAGCCCAGCTGGACAGCCCAGAGGGCATCGCCATCGCCGGAGACGGCACCCTTTACATCGCCGACACGGACAACCACCGCATCCGCCAGATCGACCCCAACGGCACCATCACGACCCTCGCCGGCACCGGCGCCAAGGGCTTCTTCGGCGATGGCGGCCCCGCCACCCAAGCCCAGCTCGCCTACCCAACCAGCGTCGCCATCGGCACCGACGGCGCCCTCTCCATCGCCGACGACGGCAACCACCGCATCCGCGGAATCGACGCTGGCGGCGCCATCACGACCCTCGCCGGCACCGGTCCGGGCTATCCAGGGGATGGCGGGCCCGCCAGGCGAGCCCAACTCGACTTGCCCACGGGCGTCGCCATCGGCCCCGACGGCGCTGTCTACGTCGTCGACACCGACAACGACCGGGTCCGCAGGATCGACGCTGACGGCATCATCACCACGGTCGCCGGCACCGGCATCGAGGGTTTCTCCGGCGACGGCGGCCCCGCCACCCAAGCCCAGCTCGACTACCCAACCAGCGTCGCCATCGACCAGGCCGGCAACCTCTACATTACCGACGGCAGGAATGAGCGCGTCCGCAGGGTCGACGCTGACGGCATCATCACCACGGTCGTCGGCACCGACCGGCCTGCTTTCTCCGGCGACGGCCCCGCCACTCAGGCACAGCTCGCCTTCCCGACGGATGTGGCGATCGACCAGATCGGCAACCTCTACATCACCGAGGCCGGTAAGCACCGGGTCCGCAGGGTCGACGCTGACGGCATCATGACCACGGTCGCCGGCACCGGCATCGAGGGTTTCTCCGGCGACGGCGGCCCCGCCACCCAAGCCCAGCTCACCCATCCAGAGGGGATCGCCGTCGACGATGACGGCACCCTCTACATCACCGACGACAGCAACCGCATCCGCAGGGTCGACGCTGACGGCATCATCACCACGGTCGCCGGCACCGGCGCCGAGGGTTTCTCCGGCGACGGCGGCCCCGCCACCCAAGCCGAGCTGAACAACCCAGAGGGCATCGCCATCGGCGGGGACGGCACCCTCTACATCGCCGACTCCGACAACGATCGCATCCGCCGGATAACCCCCACCGGCGTCATCACAACCCTCGCCGGCACCGAGGGCCCCTTGGGAGGCGGCGACCCCGCCACCCACGCCCGATTCGCCTACCCAACCGGCGTCGCCATCGATCAGGCCGGCAACCTCTACATCACCGAAAGCGGCGACGGCCGGCTCCGCGGGATCGATCCCACAGGCGTCATCACCACCATCGCGGGAGGCAGCGGCTGACCCCAAGGGTTGCCTCACTCGCTCATCGCCTTGAACCCCGACGCCGCGGATTCGCGGGCAGGACCGCGAACGCCTGCCAGATCTCGCGCACCAGGGCGAGGCGCTCGGCGGTGACCTCGCGATCTCGGCGAGCACGCCCAAATCCGGCCGGGGAATGGGTGGCGCCAGACGATCCACCCGTGAAAGGCTCGTGATGCTGTGCATCCTGCCCTCACCGCGCTCCAGTGCCGCCGACCCCTCCTGGTAGCGGCCGAGCGCGGCCAGTTGCTCGGCCTGGCGCAGCACCACATGCTTCATCATGAGTCCCCGGCCGGGCAGCAGCCGCTCAGCGGCCTGCAGCAGCCCCAACGCGGTGGCGCTGTCCCCGCTGCCCAACACGACGCCGTGCATGACCGCCGCCGAGGCCAACCCGCACCCCAGCGCCCGGTCGACCCCCGACTCGGCCGCGAACTTCACCGCCTGGGCGAAATAGGCGTCCGCGTCGCCGGGATGGTCCGCGTACAGCGCCATCCACCCGGCCACGGCGGCGACCTCGGAGGCGTCCACGAGCAGCCGGCGCCGCACCCCAGTCAGCATCGGCTCGCCCAAGGCGCGCACGATCCTGTCCGGACAGCCGGCGGGCACGCGGGAGCAGCCGCTGAGGCGGGGTGGTCGCGTACGCGCCGGTGAGCGCGTCGACCTCGGCGCGCAGCGGGTCAGCCACAGCCGGCAGCGCGACATAGGCGGCCACGGCGGCCGGCAGCGCGACATAGGCGGCCACGGCGGCCGGCAGCTTGATCGCGAACTCGCGGCGGTCCACGGCAGGCTCCTCGCTGTTCGGAGCGGTCGTCCCCGCCTGCTCGACGGGCTCGCCGGGCGCGTGCGGGTTCACGCCCGCCGGCCCGGCGGGTTTGACCGTGTCGGAGGCCCACTGTGCCAGCCCGCTCGGCGGATCGCGACCTACCAGACGGCCCAGCGCGGCCATGGTCGGCCGCAGCGCGCCCACCAGGTAGCGCAGGTTCTCACGGCTGGGGTAGCGCGACTGCGGGTCCTCCAGCCGGGCGGCCTCATAGCCGATCACCTGCGTGCGCGACAGCGCGCACACCTCATGCTGTGTCTTGGCGAAGGCCTGCGCCCGCTCGGCGAGCTGTCCATGGCCCCAGAACCGGTCCTCGCGCAGCTCGGCCAGCACCCGGCCGTCGATCGGCACCCGTGACGGCACCGCCGCCTCCTTCCCCCAACGTGTGGGGGGAGGCTACGCCGGCCGGTCGCCCAAGGGAAGCTTCACAGGCCTGGGCTCGGCAAGCCTGACCGCAGCCCGACACCTGCGCGCCTGGAGCGAAACCACGCTCAGGGCCAGCCTGACCGCATGAACGACCGACGCCACGCCGGATGCTATCGGGTCACACCGATCGTCTCCGGGGCGCCGAACTCGCGAAGAACCTCTGGAATGGCCACCGCGCCCCCCTCGTCCTGGCAGTTCTCCATGATCGCCAGCAGCGCCCTGGCGGTGATCCCAGTGCCGTTCAGGGTATGAACGAACTCGAATCTGCCCTCGCGCCGCACCCGGATGCTGAGGCGCCGAGCCTGGTAATCAGTGGTGTTCGAGCATGAGGTGATCTCGCGGTAGCGCCCCTGAGCCGGGAACCACGCCTCGATGTCGTACTTCTTCGCCGCGGAGGCGCCCAGGTCACCGATGGCGATGCTCACCACCCGGTACGGCAGCCCCAGCGCCCCGACGAGTTCCTCCTCGTAGGCGAGCAGCCGCTCGTGGAACTCCTCGGACTGCTCTGACAGGCAGCAGACGAACATTTCCACCTTGTCGAACTGATGCACCCGGAACATCCCGAGGGTGTCTTTGCCCGACGCACCCGCCTCGCGTCGGAAGTTGGTCGAGAAGCCCGCACAGCAGGCCGGCAGCTGATCCTCGTCCAGTCGCTCGTCCAAGCGGATCGCTGCCAGCGCCACCTCTGATGTGCCCGTAAGGTACAGGCCGTCCTTCTCCAGACAGTACAAATTATTTTCGTCAGTAGGAAGAAAGCCGGTCCCGAACATGGCGCGCTCGCCTACAAGCACGGGCGGAAGCGCCGGAAGGAGCCCTTTGCCCGCGAGACGTTCGATGACGAACCGGTACAGCGCCATCTCCGCCAGCGCTACGTCTCCAATGCGGTAAGCGAACCTGGAGCCGGACACCCTCGCGCCGCGCTCCATGTCGACCCAGCCCGTGGGTGAGGCCAGCTCGAGGTGGTCGCGGGGCTTGAACGGAAACGTCGGCGGCTCGCCCAGGTGCGGATGACCTCGGCGTCATCTTCCGTCATGCCGTCCGGGGCGGTCGGATGCGGGAGGTTCGGGATGCGAGCCAGCAGCTCCCGGCGAGACATGTCGGCCTGGGACAGCTCTTCCTCGGCCTGCCGAAGGTCATCCTTGAGACCTTTGAGTGTTTAGGGTTCATGCCTCGATGCCGTGAGCCCACGACGGCCACTCCACATGGTAGTCACTGCCCATCGAAGACCTTTACTGAAGGCGCCGGCGCTGTTACGGTCGTCGCTGGCTGACGGATGGCACCGGCTCATCCTCCGGCGGTCTGATCGCCCCCAACATGCACGCATCTCATCCGTGGGCCATAACCGAGCGCACTCCCGCAACGCCTCCCCCATCAAGGGGTTTTGAGTATCCCCCTATGTGCTGGGGCGGAAGTGCGGGCAGCGAGTCAGAGACAGCGTCGTTTCCCTCATTGCACGTCGCCGTGGTTCCCAGCGCGGGCATACAGACCTTTACTGGGACGACAGTGAGAAAAACGAAACAGCAGAACAAGACGGAAGAGGGACCGCCGGTACCTTCCAGCACCCTGCAGCGGCAGGGCGAAGCACTGATCAGATTCCAGAAGCGCTCGCGGGAATGGGTGAAGCGGCGGATCGAGGTCGTGCGGTTCATCGACCACGTGACCATGGAGCGCGAGACCACGCTTGACCTGGAGCTCTCACCCGAGATCTTGAGGCAGCTGCCAACGCTGCACGGCCGTACCCTGCTGCCGATCAAGCTGCTCAAAAGACAACCAAGCCTCAACGTGACAGTTCGTGACGCATCAGGCACCCCGCTCCCACAGCTCAACCGAATGGCGGAGCGCAAGTTTGTCGCGGCAGGCCTGGTCTACAAGTACCGCGAGGGCCAGGCCGACAGAGAGGAAGAATCACTGCCCGATCCCGGAGAGTTGTTTCGCGACATTCTGGTCAATATCAATTCCATCACGAATCGCCCGTTCACGACACTGCGGGGTCCCGCTGCATGGAAGGCTATTTACGACAACTACATGGAGTATCGGCTCGTGGTCCCCGAGGTCGACCTCCGGCCGCATATCGACAAGCGGTCGAAAGGCGCGATCCTGCGCCTCGTCGTCAGCTACCCGGAGCGACTACCAGATCCTGCGCGGGACTCCAAGAAGCTCGAGACCGTGGACGACTGGCCCATCACCCTCGAGGTCGACCAACTCGAAGCCTGTGAGAGCTTCCACTTCGAACTCATCGCGCCGACGGGCATCAGTGTGCGAGACGATGGAACGCTGAGGATCTGGACGGAGAAGGACAAAGACCCTCACACCTTCGAAGATACGGACGCCTATCCCGACCGCGCTCACTTCTTCTGCACCATACCCAAAGAGTGGACGACACGGGACAACCCGATCAGGAAATCGAGCGTCGAGCTCGTCCTGCGACCGATGAACGAGGGGGCGACGAAAGGCCTCGTCTGGACCGCTGGGATCAGCGCCTTCACGATCTTCAGCCTTTTTGTGACCGTAGGATGGAGCAGCGTACCTGAATTGCCAAGATTGTTCCCTGAGTTCCAGTGGCGTTACGACACACAGTCCATCGTGGCGGCGCTCCTCCTCGGCCCGACCCTGCTGTCGACCATGATGATCCAGAACAACGAGCACATGATGACAAAAAGGATCCTGGGCAGATTGCGGGGCCGCGTCCTGGCGGGTGGTATCGCCACATTCGTTGCTTCCCTCGCTTTTGCCCTCGGCCCGCCACCATGGGTTCGGTTCGCTGTCTTGGCCCTGCTCACCGCAGTGACAGCATTGATGATTTGGACTGACAGAAAGTTGGGGCTTGTGATCGGGAATACAATACTGCATCATGAGAAACCTCAGGGTCTACCCAACGGCGGGAGAACCCAAACAGATTCCGATGTACAGGGCTGACGAAAACAGGACGGCAGCGGGCGATGAGTGGCAGTATTGTTCGTTTTAGGTCGAAAGACAAAGGGGTGGAGGTTCCTTCAGCGGAGGGCGCGATGCTACGCGTCCCGAAGGACACACCTGCGGGTGACCGGGCGAAAACACTCACGGTCATACGCGATGCTCGCGACCTCCTTGAGGCCGAGCCGGAGGCGCCACCGTACGTTCCACGAAGGCGGCCGACGATCTCACTGACGGAGCCTTGAAACGGGACGCCGGGACGGGCTCCGGCGACGTCCCGGATCTCGTGCATCCTCCTCGAGGATCGCCTGCGCCTGCCTTTGCGTGCAGGTGGCTTTCAGTGCTCAGGTGAGGATGCGGAGGCGCTCGTCGAGGTCGCGGACCCACATCGTGTCGGACCATGTGGGCGGCATCGCGGCGCGCACGCGGCGCACCCGGTCCACGCCGACGCGGTAGCCGGCCGCCCGCGACGCGTCCAGCGAACGGACCGCGGCCACGCAGGCGGGCTCGGGATCACGCGCCGCCACCGTGTACCCGAGCGCCACGTCAGCAAGCGCGCGCGCTGGGGTGCGCATGCCCATCGTCGATGAGTTCGACCACTGGTGCAGCTTGGCCAAGCCCTCGTCGGTGCGCCCGAGGCGCACCTCGATCCGCCCCACCCAGCTGGTCAGGAACGCTCCCGTCGAGGATAAGCACTTTCCCCGGGCGTACAGCCCCTCACCGTCGTCGGTGGCGTCGATGCCCTCGCCGCGCTCCAGTGCCGCCGACCCCTCCTGGTAGCGGCCGAGCGCGGCCAGCTGCTCGGCCTGATGCAGCACCACGAATTTGGTCATGAGCCCCTGGGCGGGCAGCAGCCGCTCAGCGGCCTGCAGCAGCCCCAACGCGGTGACGCTGTCGCCGCTGCCCACCGCGACGCCGTGCAGGAGCGCCGCCGAGTCCAACGCGCACCCCAGCGGCCGGTCGACCCCCGACTCGGCCGCGAACTTCACCGCCTGGGTGAAATAGGCGTCCGCGTCGCCGGGATGGTCCGCGTACAGCGCCATCCGCCCGGCCACGGCGGCGACCTCGGAGGCGTCCACGAGCAGCCGGCGGCGCACCCCAGTCAGCATCGGCTCGCCCAAGGCGCGCACGATCCTGTCCGACAGCCGGCGTGCCTCGGGCAGAAGCCGCTGAGGCGAAGTGGTCGCGTACGCGCCGGTGAGCGCGTCGACCTCGGCGCGCAGCGGGTCGGCCACGGCCGGCAGCGCGACGTAGGCGGCCACGGCGGCCGGCAGCTTGATCGCGAACTCGCGGCGATCCACGTCAGGCTCCTCGCTGTTCGGAGCGGTCGTCTCCGCCTGCTCGACGGGCTCGCCAGGCGTGTGCGGGTTCACGCCCGCCGGCCCGGCGGGCTCGACCGCGTCGGAGGCCCACTGTGCCAGCCCGCTCGGCGGCTCGCGACCAACCAGACGGCCCAGCGCGGCCATGGTCGGCCGCAGCGCGCCCACCAGGTAGCGCAGGTTCTCACGGCTCGGATAGCGCGACTGCGGGTCCTCCAGCCGGGCGGCCTCATAGCCGATCACCTGCGTGCGCGACAGCGCGCACACCTCATGCTGTGTCTTGGCGAAGGCCTGCGCCCGCTCGGCGAGCTGTCCATGGCCCCAGAACCGGTCCTCGCGCAGCTCTGCCAGCACCCGGCCGTCGATCGGCACCCGTGACGGCACCGCCGCCTCCTTCCCCCAACGTGTGGGGGTGGAGGCTACGCCGGCCGGTCGCCCAAGGGAAGCTTCGCGGGCCTGGGCTCGGCAAGCCTGACCGCAGCCCGACACCTGCGCGCCTGGAGCGAAACCACGCTCAGGGCCAGCCTGACCGCATGAACGACAGACGCCGAACCGGACGAGCGCGGCTCGAGGCCACCGCCGAGCGGCACCTCGTCTGGTTGGCGTATCGCCCGGGCGTGCTCTCCGCCCGCTGCCGCTGCGGCTGGGAAGGCGCCAGCTACCAGCTGCGCGCCGTCGGCCGCGCGCAGGCGCTGCGGGCCGCTGAGCGCGACGCCGTCACGCACGAGACCAAGGACGAGCAATGACTGAGGAATGGCGCGCCAGGGCTGTCTGCGTCGACGAGGATGCTGAGCTCTTCTTCCCCAACGGCATCACCGGGCCTGTGTAGCCCCTGCCATCGAGCAGGCCGAGCGGGCCAAAGCCGTGTGCCAGCGCTGCCCGGTCATCGCCCAGTGCCGCAAGTGGGCGCTGGACACCCGCCAGGACGCCGGCGTATGGGGCGGGCTGGACGAAGACGAGCGGCGCGTCCAGCGCCGACGCCAGCGGACAACCCCTCGCGGCCAGGATTCGTGACCCGCTTTGGCTCTTGTCACCTATCTGTGGGTGGCTGATCCCTGTAGCCGCTCGCAGACGACAGGCGAGGGCGTGAGTCCCCACCGCCGTATCCGGCGGTTTTCATTCACAACCTCGGCCTCGGCCGTGTCCCCACTGCCGCCACCGAGCTGCAGCACAGGATCTGTCCCCAGCGCCCTCAACGGCGCACACCCAGGCCAGCCAACCCTGCCGACGGCCCTCCAGGCGCAACGCGACCGCTCCTTGAGTGCACGACGCGCAGTGGCGGCACCACCCACGGGTGCATGCCAAGAGCCTGAATCCGGCGTCACTTCGGGGCGGTGGGGTCGGAGCGCTGTTTGATCTGCTCGACGATGTCGGCGTTGGCCAGGGTGGTGACGTCGCCGAGCTGGCGGCCCTCGGCGATGTCGCGCAGCAGGCGGCGCATGATCTTGCCCGAGCGGGTCTTGGGCAGGTCTGGGGTGAACAGGATGTTGGCCGGACGGGCGATCTTGCCGATCCGGTCGGCGACGTGCTCGCGCAGCTCGGCCGCCAGCGCGTCGTCGCCCTCACGGTCGCCGCGCAGGCTGACGAACGCGGCGATCGCCTGGCCGGTGTCGGGGTCGGCGCGGCCGACGACTGCGGCCTCGGCGACCTTGGGGTGATCGACCAGGGCGCTTTCGACCTCGGTCGTGGAGATGCGGTGGCCGGAGACGTTCATCACGTCGTCGACGCGGCCGAGCAGCCAGACGCTGCCGTCGTCGTCGAGCTTCGCGCCGTCGCCGGCGAAGTAGACCTCGGGGCCGAAGCGTGACCAGTAGGTGTCGACATAGCGCTCGTCGTCGCCCCACAGGGTGCGCAGCATCGCCGGCCACGGCCGCTGCAGCGTGAGGTAGCCCCCGCCGCCGGGCCGCACGGGCTGGCCGCGCTCGTCGACCACGACGGCTTTGACGCCGGGGAACGCGCGCATCGCCGAGCCGGGCTTGGCCGCGGTGACGCCGGGCAGGGGGGTGATCATGATCGCGCCGGTCTCGGTCTGCCACCACGTGTCCACGATGGGCGCGCGGCCCCCGCCGATGTGCTCGTGGTACCACATCCACGCCTCGGGGTTGATCGGCTCGCCGACGCTGCCGAGCAGCCGCAGGCTGGACAGGTCGTGCTTGGCGGGCAGCTCGGCGCCCCATTTCATGAACGCGCGGATGGCGGTGGGGGCGGTGTAGAGGATGGTCGCGCTGTACGTCTCGACGATCTCCCAGAAGCGGTCGCGCTCGGGATGATCGGGCGCGCCCTCGTAGATGACCGAGGTCGCCCGGTTGGCGAGCGGGCCGTAGACGATGTAGCTGTGCCCGGTCACCCAGCCGATGTCGGCGGCGCACCAGTAGACGTCGGTGTCGGGCCTGAGGTCGAAGACCAGCCGGTGCGTCGCCGCGACCTGCGCCAGGTAGCCGCCCGTGGTGTGGACGATGCCCTTCGGCTTTCCCGTGGTCCCCGACGTGTAGAGGATGTAGAGGATGTCCTCGGCGTCCATCGGCTCTGGCGGGCAGTCGGCGGGCTGGCCCTCGATCAGCTCGTGGTACCAGTGGTCGCGCCCATCCGTCCACTCGACGTCCTCGCCGGTGCGCCGGACGACGACACAGGTGGCGACCTGGTCGGTGCCGGCCATGGCGCGGTCGGCGTTGCGCTTCAACGGCACGACCTTGCCCTTGCGATAGGAGCCGTCGGCCGTGATGAGCACGTGCGCCTCGGCGTCGTCGACGCGGTCGATGACCGCCTGGGCGGAGAACCCCGCGAACACCACCGAGTGGACCGCCCCGATGCGTGCGCAGGCCAGCATCGCCACCGGCAGCTCGAGGATCATCGGCAGGTAGATGCAGACGCGGTCGCCCTTGCGCACGCCCAACTGCTTCAGCGCGTTGGCGAACCGCGAGACCTCGTCCTTCAGCTGCGCATAGGTCAGCGCGCGGGTATCGCCCGGCTCGCCCTCCCAGTGGTAGGCCACCTGGTCGCCGTAGCCGGCCTCGACGTGGCGGTCCAGGCAGTTGTCGCTCGCGTTTAGCTGGCCCCCCACGAACCACTTCGCGTGGGGCGGGGTCCACTCCATGACGGTGTCCCACCGCTTCATCCACCGCAGGCGCTCGGCGTGCCCGACCCACCAGGCCTCGACGTCCCGCTCGGCCTCGTCGTAGATGGAGCCGTCTTGGATGATCGCCTGCGCGGCGAACTCCGGCGGCGGGGGGAAACTGCGGTCCTCGCGGTAAAGGTTCGACAGTGCGGCGTTCTCGGGCATCGATCCGTCTCCTGATCGACAACTGCTGGTCAGGCCCTCCAGAGTAACCCCAGATTGGCGCTTCCCCGCCATTCGCCAGGCCGCGTAACGCCGCCGCGCCCGGCGGGGACAGCAGTCTCGAACGATATGGAGATCGCTGGAGGCACCCATGAACAGTGTTGTGTACGTCGGAAGCAATGATCCCGCCCCTGGCGGCAATGCCGTCCTGGCCTACCGCCGGCCGCAGAGCGGCGGCCTGAGCATGCTCGGCTCATTCCCCACCCGCGGCATCGGGGTCGGCAACCCCGCCGGGATCCTCGGACCCGACGACGCTGACCAGAACGTGATCGTCAACCCCGACGGCACCATGCTGTTCGCCGTCAACGGCGGCAGCGACACGATCGCCGTGTTCGACATCCACGCCGACGGCAGCCTCAGCCACGTGGACGGCTCGCCCTTCCCCTCGGGCGGGGTGCAGCCGGTCAGCCTCGGGCTGGCGGGAGACCGGCTGTACGTGGTCAACAAAGACCAGGACCCGGCGCGCCCGTCGACCAGCGCGCGGCCCAACTACACGGGGTTCGCGGTGTCCGGTCAGGGGAGGCTGTCGCCGATCGACGGCTCGACTGTCACTGTCGGCGAGGGGGCGTCGCCGACCCAGGCGCTGATCTCCCCCAGCGGCGACCTGCTGTTCGGGGCAGACCTGCTGGCTGGGATGCTGCAGTCGATGCGGATCATGGCCGACGGGCGGCTGGAGCAGCGCCCGCCGACGCCGGTCGACGCGCGCCCGGGTCCGCTCGGGCTGGCCGCGCATCCCACGCGACCGCTGCTGTACGCCGGCCTGCCCGGCGCCAGCCGCCTGGCCGTCTACTCCTACGACGCCGCCGGCGCCTTGACGCCCGTGACGACCGCGCCGAACTCGGGCAGGGCGCTGTGCTGGATCTCTCTCAACCGTGAGGCAACACGCCTGTACACGTCCAACAACGCGGACAGTTCCCTGTCGGTCTACGACCTCACCGACCCGATGGCTCCGATGGAGATCCAGCACCTGTCCCTGAACGGGCGCAGCCCGTTCCAGCAGTCGATGGATCCAAGCGGGGAGTTCCTCTACGTCGTGGCGGTCAACCTCTCTGATCCTGATCCCGCCAGCAACGCGCTGTATGAGCTGGCCGTCATGCCTGACGGCACGCTCAAGCCGGCCGCGCCGCCCACGATCCTGCCGGTGCCGGTGGGCACGCACGCGGCGGGCGTCGCGGTGCGGTGAGCACGGTGAGACGGGAGCGGGAAATGGAACGGTGCGCGGAGATCGAGCAGCTCACACGACAGATATACGACGGGATGCGGCATGGCGACCCCGACGCGGTCCTGGGTCTGATCGCTGATGCGGACGGCATCGTCTGGATCGGCACCGACCCGAAGGAGTGGTGGACCGACTACAACGCGCTCGCCCGGGCATTCCATGGCCAGCTGGAGGCCACAGGCGGCTTTGACATCGTCGGCGACCCACGCGGCTACCGCGAAGGAGACGTCGGCTGGGTCGCGGATCAAGCATCGATCCGCCTGCCCGACGGCACCGAGATCCTCATACGGCTGACCGCCGTCGCCCACCGCGAGGCCGGCGTCTGGCGGTTCGTCCAATGCCACGCCTCCATCGGCGTCCCCAACGAAGAGGCCCTGGGCCAAGAACTCCCCACCTGAGCGCCGCAGCCCCCTCAGCGGGTGAGGTCGGCGAGGGCCTTCTGCCAGGCGGCCTGGACGCGGGGCTCCAGTGGATGGTTGACCTCGGTGAAGCGGACGACGCCGCCGCGGTCGATCAGGAAGGTGCCCCGGTTGGCGAAGCCGAGCTCGGCGTCGAACACGCCGTAGGCCTGGGCGACGGCGCCGTGGGGCCAGAAGTCGGACAGCAGCGGGAAGGCGAAGCCCTCGGCGTCGGCCCAGGCCTTGAGCGCGTGGACGGAGTCGACGCTGACCGCCAGCACCTGGGTGTCGTCGTTCTGGTAGTGGCTGAGGTCTTCGCGGACCTGGCACATCTCACCGCTGCACACATGGCTGAAGGCCAGTGGATAGAACACGAGCAGGACGCTGCGCTGGCCGCGGAAGCCGGACAGCGTGACGGCCCGGCCGTCCTGGTTGAGCAGCGTGAAGTCCACGGCGACGTCTCCCACCTGCACCGGCTCTCCTTTGCGTCGTTGGCCCGGCTACTCTATGTGCGGCAGAAAGGCGGGCAATGGCGCTTCGGCATCTCATCGTGGTCATTCCCGGTATCGGCGGGAGCGTGCTGGAGCGCGGCGGCCAGCCGGTGTGGGGCGACGGGCCGCGGCGGGCGGCGGCGCGCGTGCTCGACCCCGAGACGCTGGCGCTGTCGCCGGGCGACGGCGTGCGGGCGGTCGGGCTGATCCGCACGGCGTCGATCGTGCCCGGGTGGACCGTGATGCACGGCTACGCCGAGCTGGTCCGCCAGATCTGCATCCGCTTCGCGGGGGTGAGGGTAGACGAGGGCCACCCCGACCGCCCCGTCCCGAACGCCGACGTGGTGGCGTTCCCCTACGACTTCCGCCAGAGCGTCGAGGTGGCCGCCGAGCGGCTGGCCGCGACAGTGGAGGCCCGCCTCGCCGAGCGGGACCGGCGGGTGGTCGTCATCGCGCACTCGATGGGCGGGCTGGTCGCCCGGTACTGGCTGGGGCCGCTCAAGGGCTGGCCTCGGTGCCGGGCGCTGATCACCCTGGGGACACCGCACCGGGGCGCGCCGAAGGCGCTGGCCTGGCTGGTGAACGGGGTCCGCCTGAAGGGCGTCCAGTTGCGCGCCGCCACCGAGGTGATCCGCGGCTGGCCGTCGGTGTACGAGCTGCTGCCCCGCTACCCGGCGGTGCTGCGCGAGGGCACGGCGTGCCACCCCCACGAGCTGGCCGTTGACGGGTTCGGCTACCAGCGGCGAGCGCGGGACGCCCTCACCCTCCACCGGCGGATCGAGGACGCCTGGCAGGAGGTGCCGGCCCCGCCGGTCGGCCCGAGCGTGCGGCCGTTCCTCGGCCGCGGGCACCCGACGCTGGAGCGGGCCACCTGGGCCGGCGCCCTGTCGGTGACGAAGGACCCAGCCGAGTGGCTGGACCAACCCGCGGACTGGTTCGGGGACGGGACCGTGCCGGCCTACATGGCCAGCCCAATCGAGCAGGGCAACCAGCGCGACCTGTGGGACCTGGTGCCGGTGCGCCATGGGGCGCTGGCGTCCCACCCGGGGGTGATCAAGCGGTTGGAGACGATCAGCAGCGAGTCGGAGGACGAGTCGAAGATCCCGGTGCGGGGCGAAGACGACGCGCGTCCCTGCCTGGGCGTGGACGTCGAGGAGTGGTACCCGGCGGGCGAGGCCGTGCCGCTGGAGGTCTTCCTGCGCCCGGCGTTGCGTCGACCGGCGGAGGAGCTGGACGTGCGCGGGGCGCGTGTGTGGGCGTCGGTCGCGCCGGAGCACGGTGGCGGGGCAGGCCACCCCGACCCGGAGAAGCTGGACGTGGGCGGGGCGCGGGTGTGGGTCGTGCCGGAGCACGGTGGCGGTAAGGCGCTCCCCGACCCCGTGGAGTTGGACGTGGGCGGGGCGCGGGTGTGGGCGTCGGTCGCGCCGGAGCGCAGCGGCGGGGCAGGCCACCCCGACCCCGAGGAGCTGGACGTGGGCGGGGCGCGGGTGTGGGCGTCAGTCGCGCCGGAGCACGGTGGCGGTAAGGCGCTCCCCGACCATGTGGAGCTGGAGCGCGCCGGCGATCGGTGGGTGGGCGAGCTGGGCGGGCTGGCGCCCGGCCTCTACCGGCTGACCGTGGAGGGCAGGCGTGTGCCCGGCGGTGAGCCGCCCTCAGTGCGCGAGGTGTTCGAGGTGGTGGAGTTCCCATGATCCACATCGCGGCCATGGTGGCGGCGGGCCGGCCAGCCGGGGGCGCTGGCCCAGTACGTGCTGCCGTCGGTGCGCGGGGTGTTCGAGGTGGTGGAGTTCCCATGATCCACATCGCGGCCATGGTGGCGGCGGGCCGGCCAGCCGGGGGCGCTGGCCCAGTACGTGCTGCCGTCGGTGCGCGGGGTGTTCGAGGTGGTGGAGTT
>JBOGEA010000124.1:0-7500 GCA_050743205.1 Egibacteraceae bacterium
TGCGAGCAGGTGGCGGACCAGTTCGATGGTGATCAGCTCGGCGTCGGCGCGCTTGGGCTTGGGCCCTGGTCGTATGGGTATCTGGAGCGCGCCGTGGCGGATGGCCTCATCGACGAAGAAATAGACATGGACGAACAGGTCTTCGGTTGGCAGCATGTGCCTGGCCTCTTCGCGGGTCGGGTCTTGGACGACCGCTTTCTCCCGCAAGAGGCCCTTCTGTGTCAAGGATCCGTTACGCCCAAACAATCCACATAACGCCTGAGGAAGCGCTCGTAGTGGTCCTGGCCCTCGTCGATGATCAGCTTGAGCAGGTGGCTCAGGCGGTCCGCCTCCTCACCGAATAGCTGCGGCTGGCGCTCGACGCTGGCCGGCAGGCGGACGTACATCCCGTCCACACCCTGCCCGACGGCCTGGCTGGGCGCCTCGACGTCGATGAACCACTGCAGCTGCGCCGCGGTCAGCGGCGCCAGCAGGAACGGCCGGTCGAGCTGGCGGCCGATGCGCTGGGCGCGCCCCAGCTCCAGCGGCTCGCCCAGCAGCGCCAGCGCCTCATTGGCCCAGCGCAGGTGCCGCATCTCGTCGACGGCGATCGCGAACACCTCGCTGGCGGCGGCGAAGATGCGCCGGGTGGTCTGGCTGACCGCGCCGGGCGGCAGCCGCATCGGGGCCGCGAGCGAGTAGTGGGCGTAGAGGTACTCCACGGACAGGGCGTGCTCCACGCCCGCCAGGTAGCGCAAGTCGGCCAGGGCCCGCTCTCGGTCGAGCAGCGCTCCGGTGAACACCGGCTCCTCCAGCGGCGCGTCGGTCTCGCGGTCGTTCACCACCACTGGGAGGACCGTGTTCCACGCCTCGATCAGCTCTGGGTAGTCCAGCTCCAGCGCCCGCCGTGGCGCGTAGCGGGCGATGTCCGGAGTGGGGGCGCGGTCGCGGCGCTGGAAGTTGAGGTCGTCGTGCTGGCTGTCGGCGCTGGTCACGATGTCCGGTTTGCTTGCGGCCCAGTAGAAGCAGCCGCAGTCGCGGAAGCCGTACTGCCACGGCGCGCACAGGCTGCGGGTCAGCTCTCCCGGCGGGTAGGCGTCGACGTCGATGACGCCGTCGTCGTCCAGGTACCGCGCGCGCTCGCCGACCAGGAACGCGCGCGGGACCGCGCCGTCGCCGCGCCGCTGGACGGCGCTCTGGCCGTCGCGCCATAGCTGGCGGATCTCCGCCTCAGAGACCGGCGCCGCGCTGAACCCGCTCTGCGGTCCCAGCATGACGGCGATCCGCCCTGGGAGCAGATCGTGGACACGCCGCCACACCTCCAGGCCGCTGCGGCCGAAGAAGAGGAGCGCGGGCGGGTCCTGCTCGTCTTGGTCGAACGTCGTCCGCCCGACGACCGCCAACAGATACAGGGGCATGTCCGCGTTGCTGAGCACGGCGGCGCTCCCAGGCGCGACCTCCCGCAGGATCGCGCCCTCAGGGCGGTGGAACTCGAAGCTCAGGCCGGGGAAGAAGGCCTTGTCGAGGTTGCGCTGGTCGAACTCGAGCCCGGGAAAGCAGTTGTCCACCCCACTCTCGGGACGCGTGTTCGCCGGGTTGCCACGCACCTGGAAATCCGCCCGGGCGGTCAGGTTGCGGGGGAAGATCTTCCACTCACCGGCCTCGGTCATGGCCCCTCCAACGTCGTCGGCGTGCTGAGCGCGCCGGTCAACTCCTGTGCGAAGTAGTCCGGGCGCGCGTTGGACAGCTCCACGTACGCCCGCAGGCAGAACTCCAGCCACCCGCGGATGTAGTCGCAGCCGACCCGGCCGCGGCGCGCGACCTCGTGGTAGCAGCCGCCGCCGCACAGGTAGCGCGCCCAGCAGCCACGGCACGGCTCCATCAGGTCGACGTGGCTGCGGGCCAGGTGCGCTGACCTGGCCCGCTGGTCGGGCCCGTCGTCGATGCTGCCCATCGCATACGCGGGGTCGTCGATCAGGCGGTGGCAGGCGAACAGCCGGCCCTCGGCGCTCGCGCTGAGGTAGGCGGCGCCGGCGCCGCAGGGGTACGGCCGGTGGCTGCCGCGGTGGATCTGATGCATCGCCGTCTCGAAGTTCCCGAATGGGCAGCGTCGCCCGGCGCGCAGCTCGGAGAGCGCGGTCTGCCCGCACGCGATCATGCGGTCGAGGAACGCGGGGAAGTCCCCCGGCGCGAACGCCAGCGACGGGTCCGGCGAGGCGAGGACGGCGGCGAAGCCGACCTCGTCGAAGCCCAGGCCGATGAGATGCTCCAATGCCGGCAACAGCTCGCCGCTGCGCGGCGTGACCGTGGCGCGGGCCGCCAGGTGGCGCGGGCGTCCGTGGCGCTCCAGCACCGCCAGGCCCTCCACCAGGCGCTCGTAGGAGCTGGAGCCGTCCCGCATGCGCCGCATCGTGCCGTCGCCGTCGCCGTCGCCGTCGCCGTCGCCGTCGCCGTCGCCGTCGCCGTCGCCGCTGACGGTGAACGGGAACTCGGCGAACAGCTGTGCGTTCTCGGGGCGCACCGCGGTGAGGTTGGTCGTCAGGGAGAACCGGATCCGGCGCCCGGCCCCGCGCGCGGCCCACGCCGCGTATCTCGTCACCTCATGCAGGACGTCTCGGGCCAGCAGCGGCTCGCCGCCCATGTAGCCCAGGACCAGGTCGGCCCCCGGACGGGAGCCCGCGATCAGCCGGTCGACGGTGGCGCGGGCGACCTGTGGCGGCATCCTGCGTGGGCGCCCACCGAACTGGCCCTCGTCGGCGTAGCCGTAACCGCACGACATGTTGCAGGCCTGCATCACGTTCAGCGAGATCGACGAAACCGCCCGGGGGATCGAGCGGGCGCCCGTCGATCCGGCGCGGCGGCGCGCCCTCTGCGAACAGCCCCAGCGCCGTCCACAGCTCGTCGGCGCTGCGGCCCGCCGCCTCGGGCGGCAGGTCGTAGATCCGGCTGCCGTCCGCGACGAACAGGTGCGCGCCCTGCCCGCTGTGGAACACGAGGAGCTCGGCGGCGGGGTCGATGCTCGCGCGCGCGGTCACGTCTCCGGCTCCACGTCGCGCCGGAGCCGCCTCGCCCAGGCCACCAGCAGGTCGTACTGCCTCCGGGTGATGTGCATGGGCCTGCCGTCGGAGCCCCGCGTCACCGGCGGCATCCGCTGGTTGTAGGAGGGTTCGGGGCTCAGCGAATCCAAGTTCTGATGAGGTCGGGATGCTCCCGCAGCAGGTCTTCGAGCACCTCCAGGGCGACGAACCGCCGGTGCTTCTGGCGCCCCAGCTGGGTCAGCGGCAGCGGCCGGTCCATCAGCGGCTCAACCGGAGGAAAGGCCCCGGCGTTGCTGGGGCTGGTCAGGCGGACGCGGTCGTTCTGCGCGTCGATGTTGATGTTCTCCATGGTCTCGAGCACGCGCTCGAAGAAGTCCCGCACCTCCGCGGAGGTCAGCGCCATGTCCTCGACGTACGC
Source organism: Egibacteraceae bacterium (assembly GCA_050743205.1). GTDB lineage: Bacteria > Actinomycetota > Nitriliruptoria > Euzebyales > Egibacteraceae > JBOGED01. The sequence continues at coordinate 3,436 of JBOGEA010000124.1, forward strand.
GGGATCCGCCACCTCGTGACGGTTGACGCGGTCGGCCAGCCCGTCGGCCAGCGACGTGAACGGGCGGCGGTCCGGGGCGTAGTCGGGGGGAGCGACCACGATCCGGGCGGATGCCCGCTTGACGCCGGTCAGCGAGCAGTGCACCAACCCATCGCAGACGTCGTCCACCAGCCCCAGGCTTCTGCTCACGGCATCCATCGCGAAGAGCTCGACGGGAACCGTGCGCTGATCGTCTGGCCTCAAGCTGAAGTTGCACCAGGGGGCGGCCGGGTTGAGGATCAGCCGCCGCGGGGGCAGGACGAACTGCGACGAGCGCTGCGGCAGGTTCGTCGGCCCATACACCGCGCCGACCGCGGGCGTGAAGCGCAGGCGAAACTCTGGGAACTCCTCGCTTGGCCGGGTCAGCTACACGCTGCCCAGCCCCAGCCCGACGCCGCGGGGAATCAGCGGCTGCGCCGCGCCGGGCGGAGCGCCGGCCGTCAGCGCCTGGCGCTGGGTGTCGTCGCCGCGCACGTCCACTGACGCGGCGACCCGGTCGTCCGGCGCCAGGGTGTAGTGGAACGGCTTCAGGTTGGCCACCTCGACCCGCCAGCGCAGGTCCGAGGCGCCCAGACCGAACCTGGCGAGCACCTCTGGTGTGATGGGGCCCCTCCTGCTCCTGCCCGTCTGACTCCCACACCCCATGCAGCTCGAAGAACGGGCAGACCGGCTTGAAGCCGGCCGCATCCTTGAACACGATCGTCTCGGGCACACCCGCCGTGACGGTGCCGTCGGGTGAGACCCGCAGCGTCTGGGAGGGCTGGACGGTGGTCTTCCCCGTCCCCCGCAGGCGCGTGTCGTTGGGACCCCAGCGAAAGCTGTCGCACGGGTCCGGGGACGGACCCAGCCGCGCAACAGCCAAGGGTGGATACAGCCACACCTGTCGAATCACCACCGACCCCCTGTCATGCGCCGCTGGCTGCCGAAACGCTCGGCACGCGACGTCGATGGTGCCCCAACCCATAGAGGCTGTCGACCCCCAGACGAGCCGTTTTCCACGGGTGTGCATCGACGGGCATATACGCATGCGACCGCACACGCGCCCGGAAACGCACATCCTCGACGGGGCTCCTGAGAACGGTCGTCGTGCGTTGAGTCGCGGGCGAAGCGAAGCAGAGCGCGGTTTCGGGCGGCCAGGGGGCCGGGGAGTCCCCCGGAAGCAAGGGGCCGCCCGAACCGCGACCGCACCCAACCTCCCCCACCCGCCCATCCGAAGGAGAGCGGAACCCGGCGAGGCGCGACCCTGCACGACAGTCTCAACACGCTCTGAGCGTCATGGTCTCAACACGCTCTGAGCGTCATGATCGGGCCCAAGCGCCTAAGGGGACGAGTTGCCCCGGCAACCGCGCGGCCGTGCCGTGACCGCGCTGTCGCCGCGCGGTTGGGGGGCAGGGTTCGGTGGTCGGGAACTGTTCGGCCCCGCAACCTCACCTCTACGGAATGAACGATCCCGACCAGAAGCACGAGAAGATGCCCATGCCGTCTTGCGATCTGCCACCCCTGAGACGGCCCTGCAGCGACACCTGCTCACGCGGTCGCTGCCCGCAGTGCCTCGCCCGCTGGCGCGCCCACCAGGCGCCCGGCGCCACGCAGCAGTCTCCCCAGTCGCGCCGAAGCGGTGGGCAGCCGGCGCACTGACCATTTCCCGATCCCGGCCACTCGGCCACGCCTGTTCTGCTGTCTTTGACAGCGCAGATACAGCCGCGCGCAGTTGGCACCTTCCGACTCCTGTCCGTTCGGACAGGAGTCGGAAGATAACGCAGCGCCCATACTTGCGAACTGCTTGCGTTTATTGGCGCCCGCTGCGCTTCAGCGCGTAAGGAATCGCGGGATACGACATCCTCCGCGAGATGACTTTCGCTCGCGACGACGTAAAAGGAGAAACACGTTGTTCGATGCCCGGTTCGTTACCGATGCAATAAACAGGAGCGCCGAGACTGAGGCTGACCGGCGTCTCTTCTTGAAGAGCACTGGTTTGGCTGGGCTCGGCGTCATGGGTGCGAGCCTGCTGACCACTGCTCAGCCTGCGCACGCGCAATCCGGCGGCGGGCCGAGCGATGCCAGTGTGCTCAACTTCGCGCTCAATCTGGAGTATCTGGAAGCCGAGTTCTACCAGCGCGCTGTGACCGGCGAGGGGCTTTCCGACAAGGACACGACCGGTAAAGGCGATCGTGGCGAAGTCAAGGGTGGCCGCAAGGTGGATTTCGCGACCAAGGCCATTCGCCAGTACGCCGAGGAGATCGCCGCTGACGAGGTCGCGCACGTGAAGTTCCTGCGCGCGGCGCTCGGCTCCGCCGCCGTCGCCCGTCCGCAGATCGACCTCGACGCCAGCTTCACGGCTGCCGCGATCGCCGCTGGCCTCATCAAGGCCGGGCAGACCTTCGACCCGTACGCCAACGAGAACAACTTCCTGCTCGCGGCCTACATCTTCGAGGACGTCGGCGTGACCGCATACAAGGGCGCGGCCCCGCTGATCAGCAACAAGACGTTCCTCGAGGCCGCCGCCGGGATTCTGGCCGTCGAGGCCTATCACGCGAGCAACATCAGAACCGTGCTGTTCGCGCGTGAGTTGGCCGCACCCTCCGTGGCGATCTCGGACGCCCGCGACAGCCTTGACGGACCGGACGACCTCGACCAGGGCGTCGTCCTTGACGGCAAGGCGAACATCGTGCCAGCCGACTCGAACGGCATCGCCTTCAGCCGCAGCGCCGCTCAGGTTCTCAACATCGTGTACCTGACGCCCAAGAAGGCCACTTCCGGCGGCTTCTTCCCCAAGGGAGTGAACGGCTCGATCAACACCAGCGGCGACTTCGCCTAACACAAGACGGGCATTGTGGAGACTTTGCCCACCAGGTGGGCAAAGTCTTCACGGCCATCACCATCACCGGTCAGCCGGCAGCGTTTCGGGTTGCGGTACGTCCTCCGCTCCAGGTTGCTGACCGTGTTTAGTGCTCAGGCCAGCGCGCTGGGGCCAGCTTCTTCTGGCTGAAGCCGGCGGCGGCCCGGTGCCGCCGCAGGGCGGCGCCGAACGGCGCAGGCTGGCCTGCTCCTCGGGGCGCGAATCCGCTCAGTGCTCGTCTCCGATCACCCGCATGGTCGCCTCGAACACCTGACGGTTCAACTCCATGCCTCGCCGTGATCCTCGCCCGACCATGGGACGATCACGGCGGGGTTGCTCATAGTCCGCAGTCCGCAGCGTCTCGGGGTGCTTGTCGCCCAGCACCCGCCGGCGCCGCTCCGGCACCTCTTCTTCGACGGCTCGGGCCTCGGCCAGCCGTTCCATCAGTCAGTGCCGACGTGGTCGCCAGGTTGCTCTTCGTCGTGAGCGTGTCGGGGTGCTCGGGCCGAGCACGCGCGCCCGGTCGGCCAGCAGCGCGCGCTGGCCTCGTGCGTCGCCTTGAGCTGTCCGAGATCCGCCAGCGTGGCCGCGAGGTTGTGCCGGGTCGCCAGGCGCAGCGGGTCGTCGCCGAGCCTGTCGCGGCGAGTGGCCAGCACCTGCTCGTAGAGCCGGCGCGCGGCGTCCCGCTCGGCGAGCGTCTGGCCGAGGTCGTGCATCGAGGCCAGCGTGTCCGGATGCTCGTCGCCGAGGGCCTCGCGCCGTCCCTCGAGCACCTGCTCGTTGAGCAGTCGGGCGCCGCGGTCGGCGTACGTCGGCCAGCGCCGAAGCGAGGTTGTGCATGGCGAGCAGGAGGTCGGGATGCTTGCGGGGCAGGGTGTCTTCGCGCTTGCCCAGTGCCTCTTCGAGCAGCGCCAAGGCCTCGTCGTACCGGCCTGCCCCGGACAGCGCCGCGGCCAGGTTCTCCATGGCGAGCAGCGTGCTCGGGTGCGTGTCGCCCAGCGCCTGCCGGTGCTGGTCCACGAGCTGCCCCAACCGCAGTGCATCATGACGCTGCCGTTGCTGGAGGGCACAGGGGGCACCGCGAAGATGTCGAAGAGCTACGGAAACGTCATTGGCCTCAGCGAGCCGGCCGCCGAAATGTTCGGCAAGGTCATGTCCATCCCCGACCAACTCATGCCAAAGTACCT
>JBOGEA010000124.1:12500-14918 GCA_050743205.1 Egibacteraceae bacterium
CTCACGGCGAAGCTTCGAAGCTAAGCGCCAGTAAACGGCGGCAGTAACTATAACTGTCCTAAGGTAGCGAAATTCCTTGTCGGGTGAAAAATTGCCCCGCGCGGGCGCGAGCCCACGTGTAAATCCCGCTCATAACGGTGAAACCCTCCCTGGCTGTCTCGATCAAGGACGAGGCCATAGCCAGCGGGCGATGCCGTGGGAAGCCCTCTGCCGCTGAAGCGGTATGGCCCCGTAACGACTAATCCCCTTGAGGGAGAGGCTTCAGTCTCTGCCATGTGGCAAATTTAGGGCTGAGGCAAGACGCGGGCGCTCGCTTGAAATGGCGAGCTGAAGGCATAGTCTGTCCCCCTGGAAACAGGGGAGTGTGACGAAGTTCCGACCTGCACGAATGGCGTAACGACTTGGGCGCTGTCTCAACCAGGGGCTCGGCGAAATTGCAATACGAGTAAAGATGCTCGTTTCGCGCAGCAGGACGGAAAGACCCCGGGACCTTCACTACAGTTTGATGTTGGGATCTGGTGTTGCTTGTGTAGGATAGGTGGGAGGCTGTGAAGCGTGGACGCCAGTTCACGTGGAGCCATCCTTGGAATACCACCCTAGTAGCATTGGGTTTCTAACCTCGGTCCGTGAATCCGGATCAGGGACAGCGTCTGATGGGTAGTTTAACTGGGGCGGTTGCCTCCTAAAATGTAACGGAGGCGCCCAAAGGTTCCCTCAGGCTGGTTGGCAATCAGCCATCGAGTGTAAGGGCACAAGGGAGCTTGACTGTGAGACTGACAGGTCGAGCAGATGCGAAAGCAGGGCCTAGTGATCCGGCGGTGGCAAGTGGGAGCGCCGTCGCTTAACGGCTAAAAGGTACCCCGGGGATAACAGGCTTATCTTGCCCAAGAGTCCATATCGACGGCAAGGTTTGGCACCTCGATGTCGGCTCGTCGCATCCTGGGGTCGGAGTAGATCCCAAGGGTTGGGCTGTTCGCCCATTAAAGCGGTACGCGAGCTGGGTTTAGAACGTCGCGAGACAGTTCGGTCCCTATCCGCTGCGCGCGCAGGAGACTTGAGAAGGGCTGCCCCTAGTACGAGAGGACCGGGGTGGACGTACCTCTAGTGTGCCGGTTGTCCTACCAAGGGCACGGCCGGTTGGCTACGTACGGAAGGGATAAGCGCTGAAGGCATCTAAGCGCGAAGCCTGCTTCAAGATGAGGTCTCCCATCGGGTTAACCGAGTAAGGCCCCCTGCTAGACCACAGGGTTGATAGGCCGGAGGTGTAAGGGCAGCAATGTCTTCAGCCGACCGGTACTAATAGGCCGAGGGCTTGCCTGTTGATGCTCGCGCTCGTTATGGTGTTCCATGGACACGTATTGGCTGCTCTGACGCAGGTTGATGTGCTGTGGGTTTGAAAATTTCAAAACGTTCCGTGGCCATGGCGGAGGGGGTACACCCGGCTACATTCCGAACCCGGAAGTTAAGCCCTCCAGCGCCGATGGTACTGCCTGGGAGACTGGGTGGGAGAGTAGGTCGCTGCGGACCTTCGACAGCCGCTCCTTTGGGGCGGCTGTCGCTGTTTACAGGGCGCAGAACTACAGCTCTCATGGGCTGGGCGGAATTCTTCGATCGTATGCGGCACAAGATATAAGAGCTTTGCAGGCCGGGGAAGTCACTCAGTGAACCCACGAGTCAGGACACGGAAAGGTCAGACGGTGGGGGATCCGGACAAGAGCAGCGGGCGTGGCCAAGGCAGGGAGGCGCGCCAACAAAAGGATCCGCAGAAACGTGGTGGGAGCGGGGCGCAGCGGGGGCGGCGTGACGAGGCTGCGAGTGTTCATGAGCCGGGGGATCGGGCGAGCGGCCGGTCGCAGTCCAGCAGCCAGGACCATCGGGCCGCCAGTGGAGAGGAGGCAAGACGTCGGCCAGAGACAGGAAAGCAGGCGCAGAGGGGCAGTGAGCGGGGTGAGAACCCGAGAAGGCGGTCGCCTGGTGGGCTTCGTGCGTCCGGTCGTGTCGATAGATCAGTCGCCGAGCGGGGAAATGATGCGTCGGCTCAAATCGGCAGGGGTCGGGGAGCGCGTGGTGGAGGAACGCAACGTGATGGTGCTGGCAGAGGCAGAGAAACCGGGTTTCGCAGGGAGCGGGGTGGCGAAGACGGTGAGCGGGAGCGGCGGGATGGGCGCAAGGGTGCTGGTGGGCGCGAGCAAGGTGGCAGTCGAGATGAACGCGACAACTGGGCTGAGCGGCGTGCTCGTGAGGAGCGCGGATCCAGCCGTGACCGGGCGGATGGCCGACGGCGGCCCGAAGGGGAGACGCGTGACAGGGGTACCGAGGGGCGTGAGGCGCCCGCGAAGGGTGACCAGCGTCGTGGCGGGGACCGGGTGGAGCGGGGCAGGGGTACCGAGGGGCGTGAGGCGCCCGCGAAGGGTGACC
>JBOGEA010000125.1:0-14884 GCA_050743205.1 Egibacteraceae bacterium
TGCGCTCGGCAGCAGGTTTCCTCCATATCGAGTCTGTTGCAGAATCAATGGGAGTGGCTCTCCAGGAATGGCTGAGTGCCGCGGGCCGTGGGCGCCTTTTGGGCCAGCCGCACCTGCAGGTCAGGCGGGCGTTGTCGGGCTTGAGGCACAGGTTTCCTCCGTATTCGGAGGAAACCTGCATCTTTGGCTCGAGCGCCCCGACTGGAGGGCCCGTGAGATTTTGCAACAGACTCGATCCGAAGGAAAACCGCAGCCAGCCCACATCGTCGAGCCGACTGAGGGCCAGGTTCGGCGAACCACGCGCGGCCTCGGCCGGCTGACCTCAGTGGGCATGCTCGGCGGCGTCTGCATCTGTTTTCGTGTGGTGAACGGTGCCGGCTGGATGTTCCGGCGGGGAGTACAGCGAGTACAGCTTAAGCTCGTCGGTCCCGGTGTTCGTCACGTTGTGCCACACGCCACCGGGGACGATGACAGCCCAGTCGTCCTCCACCTCGTGCTCCTCGTCGACCTGCTCCTCGGACCGGCCGAGGGTGACCCGGGCCTTGCCCTGCTCGATGCGGAGGAACTGGTCGAGGTTGTCATGCATCTCCAGCCCGATCTCCTCACCTGGCGCCAGCCGCATGACGGTGAGCTGAACCTGACCGCCGGTGAACAAGACCTTCCGGAAGTCGGTGTTCTCCAGCGTCGCTTCTTCCACATTGCCGACCCAACCCAGCATCTGTACTCCTTTGCGTTGCCTTGACGGCAGACGTCCTGCCCGTCGTGTCTCCCAGCCATCTTCCTGAGCGGCCACCGAGCATGTTCGGCCCGTCGTAGAACTTCGGTGGGGTCCTCTCCGCCTGCAAGCATCGTACGGCCTGCTGAGACAGAGTGGCGGAGGTCGAGCAAGCCGGGCGGCGCGCCGTAGCGCTGCCATGAGTCATCGATCTCCAACGCCCGCGTCAGACGGTTGAGCGACCGCCTCCCAGGCGGTGCCAAACCTACCCCAGGGGGCTGTCGCTCGGGCTGGCCTCGCTGGGACACGCGTACTGTGCAGGCCTGCGAGTGGCTGGGGCGAGAGGATGCGACGGCGGGCGGCTTCATCGTGTCTGCCGCCCCAAGACCGTCGTGTCGACGCGCTCGGCGAGCCTGTTTATGATATTTTGTAGGTTCTTGTCCCCCTTTCTCTCGTGCGATCTGTGCATAACACTGAAGAGATGACGGGAACGAGGAGAGGACACAGCATGCGCGGGAGTGCGTTGAGTTGGGCGTGAGCGAGGAGATCGACTGGGAAACTCATCTGGCGAGGGATACGCCGCTCCCACCACCGCCGGACGCCGGGGACGGCCCACGCAAGCCGCGGTGGCCGGCTGGAGCGGGGATGCTCAACCTGAGTGGGCTGGGCGCGGGATACGCCTACCTCGGCCGCTGGGGTCGCTTGGTGACGCATCTTCTGGTGACGTTCGGCTTGGTCGCAGCCGCGTTCGTCAGCGACGGGGCGAGGCGCCCGTGGATCTGGCGGGTGATCGCAGCCGCCTGGATCGCGTGGATGGTGTGTGACGGCTTTCGTCAAGGCAGCCGTCTCACGCCCGCGCCAGACCGCCTGCCCATGCTCCGGCGAGTGGCCCCGGCGGCGGTCGCCGGACTGCTGGCAGTGACGGTGGCGGGCGGGTACAGCGGGTATGTCGTCGCGGGGCGGCGCGCGTTTGCCGCCGCATTGACCGCGCACGAGGCTGGGAACTGTCAGGCGGCGCTCACGGGATACGGGAAGATCACGGGGTTCTACGAGTTGACGCTCAGCCCGAATGTGGGCACTGCGCAGGTGAATACGCAGCAGTGCGAAGCGTTCCTGCTGGCGCGGCAGTCGCAGGACCGTGGGTTCTTCGCCGATGCGGTCGCCCAGTATCACGACTTTCGACGGATGCATCCCAACGCCATACTGATCCCTTTGGTCGAAGAGAAGCTGACCGCGACATACTTCTCTTGGGCAATGTCTCTTCAGGATATTGGGGGTTACGCTGATGCTATAGACGTCTACGAGGGTCTCCTCGAAGAGGACAGCAGCCCCGAGGTCGAGGACCAGGCAAGAGACGGTCTTGCCCAGACCTATTTCGAGCAGGCCGACCTCTTGCGTTCCCAGGTCCCAGTGAGCACTGGAGATCAGCTCCTCGGCTCGACCAGCGACGTCATCGACAACTATCTGTTCATTCTGCGCAATCTGTCCGACACCGCTGTGGCGGAAGATGTCCCGGCTGCGATCGTCGACACGTACAACCAGGCCCTTGCGCCGTTCCATGAGCGCAGGTATTGCGAAGCAGCCCCCATCCTCGACTACTTCGCGTCGTTGACCGATCCCGAGACGGCCGGTGTGGCCGCCATGGCCCACGGGCCCCGGGCTCAAGCCATGTTCGAGTGCGGCGTGGAGAAATACCGGTCCTCGGATTTCAACGGCGCGATCGGAGACCTCGAAAAACTCGTAGCGGCCTACCCCGACAATGCGCTCGTTCCGCAGGCGAAATCTGCGCTCATCGTGGCAAGGATCGCCAAGGTCAAGGGACAGGGAACCGGGCAGTTGCCGCCACCGTTGGCCGGCGATTCCCCCGGCAGCATCGCAGTCACGATCTACAACGACTCCCCCCTGCCCATGACGGTGCTCGTCGGTGGGCCAACAGCACACGAAATCTTCCTCGAGGCTTGTCCGAGCTGCCCAAGGTTCAGCGCCTCAGGAGCAGGCGCCTGCCTGGACTCACCCGATAAACCCGCGGCAACACTGCTGCTGACCCCCGGTCAATACGACATCGTCGCGCAGTATCCTGATGATCCAACCATCGAGCCATTGCTTGCATCAAGAAGCATCGAGAGTGATTTCACATATTCGGAATGCTTCTACATAGGGCGGCAGCTTTTGGGTTCCACACAGCCACTCCCGTCCACCTGAGCGCACTGGCTGAACGACCCGCAGCCACGGGCGATGCGGCCGGGATGACGGCGTTGCACGGATCCGGGGGCACGGCCTGGCATCCTGGAGGTGAGGAGAGGAGGACCCATGAGCACTGGGCTCGACATGCGGGTGAGTGCGACGACCTATGACCTTGAGGACCTGGTCACAGAGGCGTGGGCGGGTCGCATCCGGGTTCCCCACTTCCAGCGCGACTTCCGTTGGACGCGCCGAGACGTGATCCGGCTGTTCGACAGCATCGTCAAGGGGTATCCGATCGGGAGCCTGCTGCTGTGGGTCAGGCCCGCCGAGGCACAAAGGATCCGACTCGGTGCCCTCGAGATCGACGCGCCAAGGATGGAGCAAGCACTGTGGGTGGTGGACGGCCAGCAGCGCATCACGAGCCTGGCGAACGCGCTGCATGAAGGGGGGGGGAACTGACCCTCGGTTCACGCTGTCGTTCGACCTTTCCAAGGGGGAGTTTGTAAGTCGCCGCATGCAGCAGCATCCGTGGTTGATACCGCTGCCTGTCCTGTTCAACTTGGATCGGGTCATCCAGTGGTTCGCTGGGCACCCTGAGATCTCGGATCAACTCCAGAAGGCAAGCCAGGTCACCAAGGCTCTCCGCCAATTCACGGTTCCCGTCTATCAGGTCAAGCCCGACGATGTTGCGGTCCAGCAGGACATCTTCGACCGGATGAACAACTACGGCAAGCGTCTCAGCAAGGCCGAGGTCTTCTCTGCTCTCTATGCCCGTAACGAGGCGGTGTCCGGTGAGAGCTTGACATTCGCCCTGATCGCGGAGCGCATCGATGCTGAACTGAGCTTCGGTAGGATCGACGACGACACCGTGCTGCGGGCGATCCTCGCCCGGCGTGGGCCGAACGTCGAGCGGGAGATCCGCGGCGAGTTCAATGACCTGGAACGCCGATACAAAGTCGACTTCCCTGGCGAGGATCTGGACACCGCCTACGAGGCAGGCGGGCAGGCGCTGGGTCGAGCCGTGAGCTTCCTGCAGCAGTCGGCAGGCGTGCCGCACGTCACTTTCCTGGCCTACCGGTACCTGCTCATCGTGCTGTCCCGGCTCTTCGCCCACCACCCTGAGCCTGATGCGCGGAACCTTCAGCTTCTGCGCCGCTGGTTCTGGCGGGCGGCGGTGGTCGGGCCTACCCTCTTCAAGGGCGGCACCACTGGGACGGCCTATGCGTTGTGTTCCAGGATCCGGCCATACGACCTCACCGGCTCAGTGCAAGATCTGCTCGCAGCGGTCGGCACCAACGATCGTCCCCTGCCCGATCTCAGGAGGTTCAGCGCGAACGAGTCGGCAGCCAAAATCATCTTGTGCGCTTGGTGGAGCTCAGAGCCACGCTCCCCCCGCACGGGCGAGCCCTACGGGCGTCCCCAGTTGTCGGAGGCTCTCACCGACCAGGCGACGGCGGCACGGGCGGTCCATCACATTTTTGGCCGTCGAGACGTGCCGCAGTCGCACCAAATGTGGGCCGCGAACTATGTGCTCATAGCCGACAAAGACGAACCGGTGAACGAGGTGGACAGCCTGCTGGCCCATCAGCCTCTGGCTATTAAAGATGGCCGCAGATGGGAAGCCACTCTGCGGTCTCATGGCATCACCACAGAAACGGCAAGACTGCTTGTGCCCGATACAACTGTGAAGTTCCTTGATGCGCGGCAGGAGACGCTGCGCGCCGACCTCCAGGATTTCCTCCACCGAATGTGCGAGTGGAGCTTTGAGGACACACCTCCGCTCGCGGACCTCATCGTCGAGGATCTGGAGGACGACGATGGCTCTGCCTGAGCGGCTCTACGCGGTGTGGGTGCAAGACAAGCGCGTCGGCGTGATCCACCAACGCGGGGACTACACCAGGTTCACTTTGAGCGAGGACTACCGGACAGATCCCGAGCGCGCGGTGCTCGGACTGGCATTCGAGCAGGACCTGGTCGCATCGCACAGCGCAGCCCTTCGCCTGCCACCGTGGTTCTCGAACCTCTTGCCGGAGGGGCGGCTGCGTGACTGGATCGCTGAAGACCTCGGTGTATCTCCCCATCGGGAGATGGAGCTGCTCGCACAAGTTGGCCATGACCTTCCCGGAGCGGTCCGGGTCCTCCCAGCCGAAGAGTCACCCGATGCCGCCGGGTGGGAGGCTGACGCTCATGAGCATGTAGGGGCTTTTACTGCATCGAGTGGCCAGTCGCCTCGGTGGAGGTTCTCTCTGGCAGGCGTCGCCCTCAAGTTCTCGATGCTGGAGAAAGACGGCCGGCTCACCTTGCCTGCATTCGGAGAGGGAGGTGACTGGATCGTCAAGCCTCCCGACCCCCGCTACGCGGATGTTCCTCGCAACGAGTACGCGATGATGTCTCTGGCGGCGGCAGCGGGAATAGATGTGCCCGAAATACGGCTGGTGCACCGCGATGATCTCGATGGTCTGCCCGACCGGGTGTAGCCGAAAACCGAGGAGTGGGCGTATGCCATCCGCCGTTTCGATCGCGACGAGCGGCGGCGGCTCGTGCACATCGAAGACCTCGCGCAGGTTCGCAATGTGTACCCCAACGCGAAGTACGAGGGGAACTATGAGACTGTCGCCGCGCTGATCTACCGGCGAAGCGACCTCCATGCGCTGCGTGAGTTCGCGCGTCGGCTGGCCTTCTGCGTCCTCATATCCAATGGCGACGCGCATCTCAAGAACTGGTCGCTCATCTACCGCAATCCGCGGGTCCCGACCCTGTCGCCGGCCTACGACCTGGTGGCGACCCGGGCCTTACCAGGAGCTTCTGGACGGACCGGAGGATCTCGGGCTGAAATTCGGCGGCTCCCGCAGGTTCGAGATGGTCACGCTGGGCACGTTCGCACGGTTGCAGCGGCGCCTGGGCGCGTCCAACGCTGACTTGGCCGACCATGTCGGCGACCTGGTGAAGCGTGTGCAAGCCCACTGGCCCGCACACGCCGATCTGCTGAGCAGCGCTCCAGCCATTCGTACCAGCGTCACCACGAGCATTGAGATGCGCAGCCGTTCCCTCTCAGGCGGCCTCCTCGCCTGAGAAGGCCAGCCCGCCTCATTCCGCCAAGCCCTACGAGCTGGCAGTGCCTCCGAGGATGTCGCGGACAAGATCGAGGCCGCGCTCCGGCGGGTCCTCGCTGGGGAAGGCCACGAGCTGGGGGTCCTCGGCGTCAGTCGGCCGTCCCGCGCACCTTGACCATCACGGCTCCCCCGACGAGGTGGACGTCGGCGACCGCATGCTGTGGAGCCAGGAGATCGCCAAGACGCCCGAGGGCTTGGAGCATCCGCCGACGGGTCAGGAGGAAAGCGCTCATACCCGCTCCAGGTCGGCGCGGTGTACCCAGACGTTGCGTCTCCGGAACGCAGCCGGTGCGCCGACGACCGCCCGGCGACGCACCGACGGCAGATCGACCCCAGAACCAGGCTGGCGGATCGAAGCCGTCGTGGAATGCGAGGTGCTCGGCGGCGGCCGCGAGGAGCGCGTCCCAGCGCCGATCCCCGACCGGCAGTGGTGTTTCGAGCAGGAGGGACATCCGAGCTGGGCACTCCGTCTCGGCGAACCGGCCCACGAATTCCAGCGCCAAGCGCCGCCGCTGGGCGTCAGTGGCTCCCGCCATCTCGCCCGCGAGGTCGGCCAGCGTGAGGCCGCCGGCAGGCAGCGGCATGATCCGGGTCTCAGCGGCGGCCCCAGCGGCCCGGAGCAGGCGCTGGAGCCGCTCGGCGGCGTGAGCGGCGAACGGCGGACCTGTCCGGTGATGCGGGGCCGGTAGGATCGCGGCGTGTCTTCGACTCTGGATCGGGAGCGGCCGCTGCTGGCGCTGCTCGACGGCTTCAGCCTGGCGTACCGGGCGTTCTTCGCGCTGCCCGACGATCTGCGGACGACGACCGGGCAGGTCACGAATGCGGTGTACGGGTTCACGAGCATGCTCATCAAGCTGCTCGCCGAGCACCGTCCCGACGGGATCGGGGTGGCGTTCGACCGGGGAAAGCCCAGGGAGCGGCTGGCGCTGCTGCCGACGTACAAGGCCAACCGGACCGAGAGCCCGGACACGTTCCGCTCGCAGATCCCGCTGATCGACGAGGTGCTGACGGCGCTTGCGATCCCGCGCGTGGCGATCGACGACTGCGAGGCCGACGACGTCATCGCGACCTACGCGGTGCTGGCCTCGGCCAGCGGTTGGGACACGCTGATCGTCACCGGCGATCGGGACTCGTTCCAGCTGATCGACGAGCATACGACGGTGCTGTACACGCGGCGGGGGATCACCGACACCGTGCTCATGGACGCCGCCGCCGTCCAGGCCAAGTACGGCGTCGGCCCGGGCCGCTACGCGATGCTCGCCGCGCTGCGGGGCGACCCGTCCGACAACATCGCCGGCGTCCCCGGGGTGGGGGACAAGACCGCGGCCAAGCTCCTCAACGATTTCGGCGACCTGGAGGGCATCTTCGCCAACCTTGAGCGGATCAAGGGCAAGAAGCTGCCCGCCACGCTCGCCGAGCATCAGCGGGCCGTCCTCGACGGCTACACCGTGGTGACGCTTCGCCGGGACTTGGAGGTGCCGGTCCCGGTCGAGGTCCTGCGGATGGGCGACGTCGACCCCGAGGCGGTGCGCCGGCTGTTCGCCACGCTGGAGTTCCGGTCGCTGTGGGACCGGCTCAGCGAGCAGGTGCTGTCTGTCAGAGCCGAGGAGGAGGCAGGGGGCTTCGCCCAGGAGCCCCTGCTCCTGCGGCCCGGCGGGTTGGCCGAGTGGCTGGCTCAGCTCCCCATGGGCGCGCCGCTCGCGGTGGTGCCGTTCGCTGAGGGCAAGCCGCCGTGGGTGCGGTTCACGGCGGTCGCGCTGGCGGCGCGGGGGGCGCGGCCGGTGACCGGCACGCTGGCTGACCTGGCCGCCGACGACCTCGCCGCGCTCGCCGAGGCGCTCGCCGACGCGGCGCGGCCGCTGCTCGTCCACGACCTCAAAGCGCTGCTGCACGCCGCCCGCAGCCGCGGTTGGGCCATCGCCGCGGTGAGGATGGACACCGAGCTGGCCGCTTACCTCGTCCAGCCGCAGCAGCGGACGTATGACCTGGCCGCGCTGGGGCTGCAGTACCTCAACAAGCAGCTTGAGGCCGACCGCGGCCCTGAGCAGCTGACGATGATGATCGACGACGCGCCCGGAGCGCGGGACGTCGACCGAGCGCTGAGGGCGCAGGCGGTCCTGGACCTTGCGGGGGTGCTGGCCGCCGAGCTCGCCCAGCGCGACCAGACACCGCTGCTCGCCGAGCTGGAGCTGCCGCTCGTCCCGGTGCTGGCCGAGATGGAGCAGACCGGCATCGCGATCGATCTTGAAGTGCTCGCTGAGCTGGGAGAGCGGCTCGGCGACCGGATGCGCGGGCTGCGGGAGGACATCTACGGCTGGGCGGGGCGCGAGTTCAACCTCGACTCGCCGAAGCAGCTGCAGGAGATCCTGTTCACCCAGCTCCAGCTGCCCAAGACGAAACGCATCAAGACCGGCTACTCGACGGATGCGACCACCCTGACCCAGATCGTCGACACGCACCCGATGATCCCGCTGCTGCTCGAGTACCGGGAGGTCTCCAAGCTCAAGGGCACATACGCCGACGCGCTGCCGCCGCTGGTCGACGAGCGCACGGGGCGGATCCACGCTGAGTTCAACCAGACCGTGGCGGTCACCGGCCGGCTGTCGAGCCAGCACCCGAACATCCAGAACATCCCGATCCGCTCGGTCACGGGCCGGGAGCTCCGCCGAGCGTTCGTGCCGGGGGAGGGGTTCACCAGCCTGCTCGTCGCCGACTACTCGCAGATCGAGCTGCGGGTGATGGCCCACCTGTCCGCCGACAAGGGGCTGATGAAGGCGTTCACGTCCGGTGAGGACATCCACGCCACGACCGCCGCGCTGGTCTGGGATCTGCCGATCGACGCGATCGATGTCACGCTGCGCAGCAGGATCAAGGGCATGACCTACGGGCTGGCCTACGGGCTGTCCGCGTTCGGCCTGTCCCAGCAGCTGCACATCCCGCCCGACGAGGCGCGGGAGCTGATGGACGCCTATTTCGCGCGCTTCCCCGGCGTGCGCGACTACCTGCACGGCGTCGTGGAGGCCGCGCGCCACGACGGCTACACCTCGACGCTGTTCGGCAGGCGGCGTTACCTGCCCGACCTGATGAGCGACAACCGCCAGCGCCGTGAGATGGCCGAGCGCATGGCACTGAACGCCCCGATACAGGGCACCGCCGCCGACATCATCAAGCGCGCGATGGTCGCGGTGCGCCAGCGTATGAGCGGCATGGCGTCGCAGCTGCTGCTGCAGGTCCACGACGAGCTGGTGTGCGAGACCGCGCCTGGGGAGGAGGACGCGCTGCGTGCCCTGCTCACTGAGACCATGGCCGGGGTCGCCGACCTTGCTGTTCCACTGGAGGTCGACACCGCCACCGGCCCCTCGTGGGCAGAGGCCGAGAAGCACTGAGCCCCGCAGGGTTTCGTGCTCTGAGTCCACCCGTGGAACGGGCATTGCGCTGCCACGACCATGCGAGGTACGGTCCCCTTCATTCAGGAGGGGGCGAGATGACATGGAACTCGTCAGCGGTGCGGCGCTATCCCCAGGATGCGGTCGAGGCTTTCGAGGAACTGGACCGTGAGCTGTCCGAACTCACCCGGATGCTCGACCCGACGGCGACCTTTGCGCATGCGGCCCGGCTGATCCCCGAGCTGGTGGGGGTCGACGCCAGCGCTGTCGCGGGGCTGCGGAATGACGATGACGACGAGACCCTCTGGATCCGTCACCAGGCCGGCATGCAGACGACCGCGATCCTCGGACTTGAGATCCCCCGCGGGTGGGGACTCGGTGGCAAGGCCGCGGCGCTGCGCGAGCCGCTGGCCGTCACCGACTACGTCACGGCAACAACGATCACCCATCACTTCGACGGTCCGGTAACCGTCGAAGGACTGCGCGGCATCCTCGCCGTTCCGATCGTCTGCGGCCACAAGCTGCGCGGCATGCTCTACGCGTGCATGCGTGAACCGACCGACTTCGGCGATCAAGCACGTGACCAGATGCTGCGCCTCGCGCGGGAGACCGCGCTCGCGCTGGACATCCAGGCGAAGACGAGCGGCATGATCGATGTCGCGGTCCACGACGAGCGGCGCCGGCTCGCGCTGTCGCTGCACGACTCGGTCGGGCAGATGCTGTTCGGGATAGGAGCGACCGCGCGGGAGCTGCGGGCGACGGTGGCGCAGGACCTGGCGCTCGCGCCGCGCATCGCGTTCATCGAAGAGCAGATCGCCGCCGCCAGCGCGCTGCTCCGTCAGTCTCTGTGGACGCTGTCGGAATCCCCGCCAGAGCTGTCACTGGCGGTTGCCCTGCGCGGCGACTGCCGCGCGTTCGAAGAACGCACCGCGGTGCGGGCCCGGGTGGTCGTGCTCGGCGAGGTGCCTGAGTTGGACGGCGCCAGGTTCCAAACCCTGCTGCTCGCGGCCCGTGAGGCCCTGCGCAACGTGGAGAAGCACGCGCGTGCCGGCTCGGTCGTGGTCAGCCTCCACACGGGCGGAGACAGGGTCGTGATCACCGTCGCCGACAATGGCGTCGGCTTCTCGGGATCCCGCGGCGGTGAGAAGAGCCTGGGCCTCGACGCCACCCGTGACCGCCTCGCCCGCGTCGGCGGCCATCTCACGCTGACGCAGAACGAGGACGGCGGCGTGACCTTCCGCGCCTGGGTCCCCACGCGTTGAGCGTTACGCGGTGCGGGTGGTGGCCGCCTCCTGCAGGCCGAGCTCCTCGATGGATTGCGCTCTCATCTTGAACTTCTGGATCTTGCCGGTGACGGTCATGGGGAACTCTGCCGTGAACCGGACGTAGTGCGGGATTTTGAACGTGGCGATCTTGCCTCTGCAGAAGTCCTTGACATCCTTTTCGGTCAGCTCAGCGCCCTCCCGCGGGATGATCCAGGCGCAGACCTGCTCGCCGTACTTGACGTCCGGCACGCCGATGACCGAAACATCGGCGATCTGGGGATGGGTGTACAGGAACTCCTCGATCTCGCGCGGGTAGATGTTCTCGCCGCCGCGGATGATCATGTCCTTGATTCGCCCGACGATGTTCACATAGCCGTTCTCGTTCATCACCGCCAGGTCGCCGGTGTGCATCCAGCGGGCGTCGTCGATCGCCTGGTCAGTGGCCTCGTCGTTGCGCCAGTACCCGAGCATCACGATGTAGCCACGGGTGCACAGTTCGCCCGGCGTGCCTCGGGGAACGGTCTTCCCGGTCTCGGGATCGATGACCTTGCATTCGACATGCGGGTGTATCGAGCCGACGGTCGAGACCCGGGCCTCAAGGTCGTCGTCGGCCGTCGACTGGAAGGACACCGGCGAGGTCTCGGTCATCCCATAGGCGATGGTCACCTGGTCCATGTGCAGCCGCTCGATGGTCTTGCGCATCACCTCCACGGGGCACGGGGAGCCCGCCATGATCCCTGTCCGCAGCGTATCGACCTTGAACGACTCGAACTCGGGGTGCTCCAGGATGCCGATGAACATCGTCGGCACGCCATACAGCGTGGTGCAGGCCTCGACCTCGATCGCCTCCAGAGACGCCCTGGCATCGAACGTCTCGCTGGGCAGCACGACCGTCCCCCCACAGGTGAGAAAGGCGAGGTTGCCCAGCACCATCCCGAAGCAGTGGTAGAGCGGCACCGGCAGGCATACGCGGTCATTCGGGCCCAATCGCAGCCGCTCCGCGATGAACAGCCCGTTGTTCAGGATGTTGTGGTGCGACAGCGTCGCGCCCTTCGGGAAACCGGTCGTGCCTGATGTGTACTGGATGTTGATCGCGTCGTCGAAGTCGAGCGCCGCCTCTCGCTCCCGCAGTGACGCCACGCTCGTGGAGGCCGCCCCTTCGAACAGCTCCCGCCACGTGCGCGTCCCAGGGTGCGCGGCGCCCTCCTCGCCCTCACCCAGCAGGATCACCTCCCGCAGCATCGGAAGCGCTGGCCGCACCTCGTCGATCATCTCCGCGTAGTCGGTCTGGCGGAACCGGCGGGCGGCGATGAGGGCCGAGCAGCCGGACTGCTCCAGTGCATAGCGCAGCTCATGCGTCCGGTACGCCGGGTTGATGTTGACGAGGATCGCGCCGATCTTCGCCGTCGCGTACTGAACCACCATCCACTCAACGTTGTTCGGGCTCCAGATCCCGACCCGGTCGCCTTTGCGCACGTCTAACGTGAGCAGTCCCCGAGCGGCCTCCTCGGCTGCTGTGCGCAACTCGGCGTAGGTCAGCCGGATCCCCTGATGCCGGCTGACGACCGCTTCGCTCTGGCCGTACCGCTGGGCTGCTCGATCCAACTGCTGCCCGATCGTGCGGCAGAGCAGGGGAGTGGATGAGGCACCATGGACATAGGACAGCTCCCGCACGAGCTTTGCCTCCTCATATCGACTGGGGTCAAATCGACTGGGGTCGCGTCATTATCCCTCTTATGAGGGAGTGTCACCACCTCCAAACGGGGGGGAGGTGAGGCCCTGCGCTGGGCACAGCGCTCGCATAACTCGCAAAGTCCCTCTGTTGGCGAACGCACGGCGTTCAGCTTGAGGAAGGTGCCGCCCCGCCAACCTCCCCCACCCACCCCGCCCTCAGCGGAGCAACGCGTCGGCCGGGGGCGCCGACGCGTTGACACCCTTATTGTGGTAAGCGACACTGGCCCAGCGCCCGTGTGGTGCCCGGGTGCACGTTGCGTGCATCCCGACTCCAAAGCTGCGGACCACGCTGGCGTGCAATCCCCAGAAAACCCAGGAGACCTCAACCGATTATGACCGACGAGACCAACCCGGCCAGCCCCACTCTGGCCACCGCCCCCCAGCTTGAGCGCGAGCGGGGGCAGCAGATCGTCCTCGAGGAGTTCGGATCCGAAGAGGCATTTCTCAAAGCACTCGAGGAGACTGTAAAAGAGTTCGACGACGGGTCGATCGTCGAGGGGGTGATCGTCAAGGTCGACGCGGACGAGGTACTGCTCGACATCGGCTACAAGTCCGAAGGTGTCATCCCCTCGCGAGAACTGTCGATCAAGCACGACATCGATCCGCACGCGGTGGTCGCGGTCGGGGACGTGATTGAGGCTCTTGTCCTCCAGAAGGAGGATAAAGAGGGACGCTTGATCCTGTCGAAGAAGCGAGCGCAGTACGAGCGCGCCTGGGGCAAGATCGAGGAGATCCATGCGAACGACTCGACGGTGACCGGCACGGTGATCGAGGTCGTGAAGGGTGGGCTCATCCTGGACATCGGGCTGCGTGGATTCCTCCCCGCATCGCTCGTCGAGATGCGCCGCGTACGGGATCTGCACCCATATGTCGGCAAAGAGCTCGAGTGCAAGGTGATCGAGCTGGACAAGAACCGCAACAACGTGGTCCTCTCACGGCGGAAGTTTCTGGAGGAGACTCAGAGCGAGTTCCGCAAGGAGTTCCTGGAGACCCTGCAGAAGGGCGAGGTCCGCAAGGGCACCGTCTCGTCGATCGTCAACTTCGGCGCCTTCGTGGACTTGGGCGGCGTCGATGGATTGGTCCACGTGTCCGAGCTGTCCTGGAAGCACATCGATCACCCGGGCGAGGTCGTCGAGGTGGGCCAGGAGGTCGAGGTCGAGGTGCTGGACGTCGACCTCGATCGCGAGCGGGTCAGCCTGTCGCTCAAGGCGACGCAGGAGGATCCGTGGCGTCAGTTCGCGCGCCAGCACTACGTCGGTGAGTTCATCGAGGGCAACGTCACCAAGCTCGTGCCGTTCGGCGCGTTTGTGAAGGTTGAGGAGGGCATCGAAGGGCTCATCCACATCTCTGAGCTCGCCGACGCCCACGTGGAGCTGCCTGAGCAGGTCGCTCGCGTCAACGATCGGATCACCGTCAAGATCATCGACATCGACGACGTCCGCCGCCGGATCTCGTTGTCCTTGAAGCAGGCGGTTAAGGCCGGTTACCCGATGCCTCGCGAGTTGCCCGCGGAGCCCGCGTTCAGCCCAGACGCGATCGAGGTCGACGCCGCGGCCAGCTCCGCGGTCGGTGCCGCGTTCGCCGAGGCGCTCCAGCAGCGTGCCGAACGAGGCAGCGAGCGCGACGACGACGCGTCGCCGGAAGACCTCGCCGAGCCGGTCGAGCAATAGCTCATCGTGCTGACCGTCGGCTTGACCGGAGGGATCGCCGCGGGCAAGTCGACGGTCGCTCAGCGTTTCGTTGAGCATGGCATGGAGCTGGTCGATGCCGATGCGATCGCGCGCGAGGTGGTGGTGCCCGGGACGCGCGTGTGGAAGAGGATCGTCGAGCACTTCGGCGAGTCGATCCTCGACGAGCAGGGTTTCATCGACCGCCCAGCGTTGGGGCGCCTCGTGTTCGGCGACCCGGACAAGCGCGCGGTACTGAACGGACTCACGCACCCGCCGGTCATCGAGGAGATCGCGAACAGGCTCGAGCTGCTCCAGTGCTTCGACGGCGTCGTCGTCCTCGACGTGCCGCTGCTCGTCGAGGTCGGCGCCAGCCGCGGCGAGGGGTTCGGGGAGCCCCCGTTCAAAGAGGGGTTCGGGGAGCCCCCGTTCAAAGAGGGGTTCGGGGAGCCCCCGTTCAAAGAGGGGTTCGGGGAGCCCCCGTTCAGATGCGGGTTCGGGGAGCCCCCGTTCAGATACGACGCCGTCGTGGTTGTGGCCACCGAGCCGGAGACGCAGATCGCGCGCCTTTGCCGCGACCGTGGGATGTCGGAGACAGACGCCCATGCGCGGGTCGCGGCCCAGGCCCCGCTGCGGGACAAGCTGGCTGTCGCCACCCATGTGATCTGGAACGAGGGCACGCTTGCGGAGCTGCAAGAGGCGACCGACCTGGTCGCCACCGACCTGTTGAAGCGGGCGCGCGCCAAGACGGACGCGGAGACGGCGGACATCCCAGACAACTGAAGTGCAGGAAACCGTCGGATCTGACGGTTTCCTGCAC
>JBOGEA010000126.1:0-14868 GCA_050743205.1 Egibacteraceae bacterium
GGCGCCCGCGCCAGTCCACCGGCCAGAGCACACCGCGCCGTACAGATCGAACGCCGCCACGCCCTCATAGCCGACCTCGTCGAGCGCACGGACGAACCCGCCGAAGTCATGGACATACCCCACCGGCCAGGACCGGTAGTCGCCCAGCCCGTCGGCCCAACGGTTCCAATCCGCATCAGCGATCCGCCAACAACCTCTCACGGCTCGGCAGTCTGTCACACTCGCCGCATGGCAGTCGACGCCACGTTCACCTCCATGAGCGACGCAGTGCTGGCGTAGCCGCCGAACTGTCACTCGCCCCAGCGCTGGCCACCCCCCGTCAAAGCCGCCCGCCACCTGGCCGGAGCCCGCTACGCCGCGATCGGCGTGCCCGACGCCGACAGCGACGGATTCGCGCAGTTCTCACCGACGGCATGACCACGGTGGCAAGCCGCAGTTGATGCGACACAGCCGCTCAGACGGGATGGACGCGGCTCGACTGCAGCAATCCTGGCGCATGTGGAGGAATCCCGCAGGTCAAATCGGCGACGCCGGTCGCGAAGGACGCGGGTTTCCTCCGCATGAAGCCTGTTGCAGAATCAACGGGAGTGGCTCACAGGAATGCCTGAGTGCTGCGGGCCGTGGGCGCCCTTGGGCCAGCCACACTGCAGTTTTCCTCCGTATTGAGCCTGTTGCAAAACCCGGTTGGTCACGGGGCCAGATGTGCGGTTTTCCTTCGCATCCGAAGGAAAGCTGCACCCGAACCGGTGTCTTGGCTCGTTCGCCTGCGGTTTTCCTTCGGATCCGAAGGAAAGCTGCACCCGACAAGCAGCCGCCGGCCGCCTTGCCCATGCATGACATCGGCGCAGAACGGGCCCGCCCGGCGATTTGCAACAGGCTCTATTCGCCAGGGTTGCTGCATCTTGGGCTCGAGTGCCTCGACTGGCGGGCCCGTGAGATTTTGCAAACAGGCTCGATGCGAAGGAAAGCCGCGGTCCTCGGCACGCGGCCAGTGCTTGCCCTATCCGCGACCAGTAGTCCACGCGGACTCCAGATCTCCTGACCCCAGCGTCATGTAATGCCAGTTCAGTGCCGTGTGCTGTTGCGGACTGGTGCGATGATTCGTGCGCCCTGACAGGCTGCGGGCAGCCCAGGCGGCTTGGTTCCTGACCGGCGGTCTCCTCCACAAAACCGGCCAACGCTGAGCTGACCGGTCCGGGGGTCGGCTGTCTGGCTCCTCCGTTGCTGAAATCCTTGACGTCGTGACCAGTGGCGGCACCCTGCAGGAGACTCTGGGGCAGATGAGCGACCGCCGAGGTCGATGAGGTTGGACCACACGATCTCACCCGGTTCGGCTGGTCGGTGGGGCATGGCGTCAATGAACCAGCCCTCGGGGTCTGTGCCCGGGACCTCGGCCAGGATCACGGCATAGTCGGTCGTCGAGACAGGCCCGACGATGCGGATACCCACGTACGTCTCATCCAACTCCCGCCGCTGGATGACCACAGCCAGTTGATACCCGACGGCCTCGTCCCGCTCTTCTCTGCCCGACGCGACCGCAGCTCGGACCAGTCGCGGCACCACTGTCTCGTACGCCCGGACCGCTTGAGCTGCCTGCTCCAACCTCAGCCGCACACAGTCTGCCTCGGTCGGCAGCAGCGGGGACATGTCAGTGTCCGTCGTGAGCGGAGCAGTGGCAGTCCGGTTGCGCTCAGCTCGCCAGCGCCGGCCAGATCCGTGGAGAAGTCCTCGGGGCTTCCCGCCTCTCGCCGCCCGGCAGCGACCAGCCACTGCTCAGACAGAGGACGCCAAACTGCCCCCCGCCATCGCTGGATCTTGACCTTGAGCAGCACTGTGTCGTCGACAGCAACGATCACCGCTCGGCAGACGCATCGGCGACCGCAAACCGCGCGTTCTCGTTTCTGAGCACGACGTGGTCAACCTGGTCGAGCGCCTCGTCGACCGGCGGAAGCTTGCCGATGGCCAGATCTTCTGCCAGGCAGCGAATCGTGGGCCGCACACGCAAGACGGCAGTCACTCGCGCACGCCGCCGAACTCGTCCACCTGTTCGGGCAGAACCCCAGGACCGTGACCTTCGCGCGACGCGTGCCGTCCAGCAGCGCCATCGCCTCTCGAACGCCCCGTTCGATCTCGGCTCGTCTGGCGGTGGCGTACTCATGCACGGCTGCGGCAACCTACGAGTCGTGCCCGGCGGCCGGTAGGAACAGCAGGAGGGCGTGAGTCCTGAGCGCCATCTACGTCGGTCAGCACTCACATCTTCGCAACGCCACGGGTGGCGCGTCCTTTGGCGACGCGACCACGCGTGCTGAGCGTCGTATCCGGCCGATGTCAGCACGCGTTCGGCCGCCCGATTCGAACGGTCCAGTGCCGGCCGGCTTGAC
Organism: Egibacteraceae bacterium; assembly: GCA_050743205.1. Lineage (GTDB taxonomy): Bacteria > Actinomycetota > Nitriliruptoria > Euzebyales > Egibacteraceae > JBOGED01. Next base: position 2,382 of record JBOGEA010000126.1, read on the forward strand.
GCGTGTGAATCCAGGCGCCGGCCCACATCAAAAAGGGTGCCCTCCAGCCCTAACCATCGCATGTTGCTATTGAAGCTGAGCGGTTCAGGGCGGCATCGAGCCGCCCGCCGCTGCGCCCCGACGCAGTCGCCAGGCACCGTATGGTGGTCGCCGGAAGCGCCCTATCGCGATAGCCTTACAGCACGCGGATGGGTAGGAATCACACATGTTCAAATTTCTGCTCTGGCTCATTCTTCTGGTGGTGGCGTGGCCGCTCGCGCTGGCCGCGCTGGTGCTCTACCCCTTTGTCTGGCTGCTCGCACTGCCGTTCCGCCTTCTCGGCGTTACGGTCGACGCGCTGTTCAATCTGCTCCGGGCGCTGTTGCGCCTGCCCGCGCGCGTCCTGGCCGGTCCTGGCGCCGGGCGCTGAGTCCGCCCGCACCGGATAGAGCGGAACCCTAGACGGGCGACCGCAGTGATAGTCATTCTTACGGATGCGCAGAATTAACGTGCAGGTTTCCTCCGCATCCGGAGGAAACCTGTACCTCTACGAGCCTCACCCGGCGGTGACCTACAGCTTTCCTTCGCATGCGGAGGAAACCTTCAGGTCACCGGCCCGCAGGGGGCGCTGGGGGGCCTCGGCGGCCGGTGGATCCGGGCTCAGAGGGTGTTGAGGGTGTCGCCGAGGTAGGGGTGCCAGTTGGGGTCGACGCGGCCGACGGCGACGATCAGCCAGAAAGCGGCGCGGGGGGCGAAGGGGGTGCGCAGCAGCGTCATGCGCGCCTCGGCGGGCGTGCGGTCCTTCTTGCGGCTGTTGCAGCGGCGGCAGGCGGCGACGACGTTCTCCCACTCGTGGGCGCCGCCCCGGCTGCGTGGGACCACGTGGTCGACGTTTTCGGCCGGGACCCCGCAGTATTGGCAGATGTGGCCGTCGCGGATGAACACGCCGCGGCGCGACAGCGCGGCACGGCGCCGGTAGGGCACGTGGACGTAGCGACGCAGCCGAACGACGGAGGGGGCGGCAAGCGCAAGGCGCTCCGAGCGGAACCTGTGGCCGTTCTCGTGAAGCACGTCGGCCTTGTCCGAGAGCACGAGCACAACCGCCCGGCGCGCCGGCACCACGCAGAGGGGCTCCATCGTGGCGTTCAACACGAGGACCTTGCCGGGACCGCCGTTCGTGAGGGCGGGGGGAGCCGCGAGCGTGCCCGCCTCCCCCACCGGTAGCCCCCCGGCGTCGTCATCCTCCCCGGTGTCCGAGGCGAGATGGCGGGACCCGGTCACCATGCGCTCGGCTGCTCCACGAACGTCGCAGTCCACCGACCCCGCCGAGCGGGAATCGGGGACTGCATCGAGTAGTGGAACAGCATCCACGCCGTCCTCCCGTACCGGAGCGATCCCGCCTCGTCTCGGCCAGTGCACAGCGGTCGATCCGGCGCGGCCACTGTAGCAGGAGCGATTACAGACGGTGGACGATGTCGAACCCGGCGAGCGCGTTGAGCGTGCTGCCCCAGATGAGCACGAGCGTGGCGACGGCGTCGTCGCGCTCATGCGGCTCGCCCAGCACGGCCCAGGTGTAGGCGAAGTGCTCGACCATGGCCACCAGCGCAGAGGCCACGGTGCAGGCTGGCGGCGTCCCTTCCCGGCCTGAGACCGCGACGACCGCGGCGATGTGCTCGGTGACGCGGTCGACGAAGCGGCCGCGCAGCTGGAGGTACAGGTCGGCGAACGCGGGCTCGTCCCGAGCAGCCTGCAGCCAGACGCGCATGAGGACCCCGTCGCGCCGGTAGAGGTCCAGGAACCCGCCGATGACCCGCTCCAGCGCGCCGCGGACGTCGTCGGCCTCCCACGGCTGCAGGGCGAGCGCCTCGAAGTCGGCCTGGCTCGCCCGCAGCAGCGCGTCGAGGATCGCCGCCTTGCTCTCGTAATAGGTGTAGAACGTCCCGTGGCTGACGCTGGCGCGCCGAACGATGTCCTCGACGCGCGCCTGCTGCCATCCCAGCTCGTCGAACGCCAGGCGCGCCGCCTGCCGGAGCCTGGCGGCGGTCCGCGCCGCGCGTGGAGAGCTGGGGTCTTCTTCTCGCACGGCTTCCAGCCCTCGATCGCCCATGAGGGCCTCATCGTAACCGGCGTCCGGCGTCAACCGGCGGAAACGCTCCCGAAACCTTCACGAGCGCCCCGGAGCGGATCTCCTCCGCGTAGTGGCAGGCCACGGCGTGCCCCGCAGATCCCGCCTCGGACAGCTGCCGCAGCGCCGGCTCCTCATCAGGGCACCGCCGGGCCTGCGCATAGGGGCAACGGGTGTGGAAGCGGCAGCCGGATGGCGGGGCGGCCGGGGACGGCAGGTCGCCGGAGAGAATCACCCGCTCCCGCCGCTGCTCGACGACGGGATCGGGGATCGGCACCGCTGACAGGAGCGCCTGGGTGTAGGGATGAAGCGGGCTGGAGAACAGCCGCGCGGTGGGCGCGACCTCGACGACCTTGCCCAGGTACATCACCGCGACGCGGTCGCAGACGTGCCGGACGACCGCCAGGTCGTGGGAGATGAACAGGTAGGCGAGGCCGAACTGCTCCTGAAGGTCCGCCATCAGGTTGACGATCTGCGCCTGAATCGACACGTCCAGCGCAGAGACGGGCTCGTCGGCCACGATCAGGTCAGGGCCGGGGGCAAGCGCACGGGCGATGCCGACGCGCTGCCGCTGCCCGCCGGAGAGCTCGTGCGGGTAGCGGCTGGCCGTCCCGGCGGGCAGCCCAACGACGTCGAGCAGCTCCCGCACCCGCTGCGCCGCCTGAGCACGGGACGCCAGCCCGTGGACGCGGAGCGGCTCGGCCACGATCTGGCCGACGCTCCGCCGTGGGCTCAGGGAGGAGTAGGGGTCCTGGAACACCATCTGCATCCGCCGGCGCAGGCGGCGCAGCGCGGCGCCGGACAGCGCCGTGATGTCGGCGCCGTCGAAGCGCACGCGCCCTTCGGTGATGCCGACGAGGCGGAGGATGCTCCGCCCGATCGTCGTCTTGCCGCACCCCGACTCCCCCACCAGCCCAAGGGCCTCGCCGGGCTGGATCGACAGCGACACCCCGTCCACCGCCCGCACCACCGCGCCTCGACGACCGGAGACCGGAAAGTGAACTTTCAGATCCTCGACCTGAACGAGGTCCGTCACGGCCTTTCCTCGGCGGGGACGGGGTTGTGGCAGGCGGCGAGGTGCTGGCCGCCGCCGTTGGCCGGCTCCAAAGCGGGAGCCTCGACGAGACAGGCCTCCACCGCGCGAGCGCAGCGCGGCGCGAACGCGCAGCCGGCGGGCAGCTCGCGCAGGTCACGCGGAGCGCCGGCGATCGGCTGCAGGCGCTGGGGCCCGTGGCCGTCGAGCCTGGGGACACAGCGCAGGAGCCCCAGCGTGTACGGATGGCGTGGCCGGTCGAACAGCTCGGGAGTCGGCCCGGTCTCGACGAACCGGCCCGCGTACATCACGCTCGTGCGCTGGCAGGCGCCGGCGACGACGCCGAGGTCGTGGGTGATGAGGACCAGGGCCATCCCTCGCTCCTCGACGAGGCCGCGCAGCAGCTCGAGGATCTGCGCCTGGATCGTGACGTCCAGCGCGGTGGTCGGCTCGTCGGCGATCAGCACCCTCGGCTTGCACGCGATCGCCATGGCGATCATCACGCGCTGCCGCATCCCGCCGGAGAGCTGGTGCGGGTAGTGGCGCAGGCGGGCGGCGGGGACACCGACGCGCTCCAGGAGGCCCGCGGCCTCGGCCCTGGCCGCGCGCCGGTCGACGGCGAGGTGCGCGCGCAGCCCCTCGGTCAGCTGCCGTGAGATCGTGAGCACCGGGTTCAGCGAGGTGAGCGGATCCTGGAACACCATGCCGATCCGGGCGCCGCGCACCCGGCGCAGTTCGGACTCCGGCAGGCCGAGCAGCTCCCGGCTCTCCAGGCGCACGCTCCCGCCGGTCACGCGGCCGGCCCGCCCGAGCAGGCCGACCATCGCGAGGCTCGACGCGCTCTTGCCGCAGCCGGACTCGCCGACGATCCCGAGCGTCTCCCCAGGCTCGACATCGAACGAGACGCCGTTGACCGCATGGATCGTCGCTCGCCGGGTGACGAACCGCACCTGGAGGTCACGCACTGACAGCAGCGGCGCGCTCATCGCGCCAGCCTCGGGTCGATCGCCTCGCGCAGCCCGTCGCCGATCAGGTTGATCGCCAGCACCGACAGCACGATCGCGAACCCGGGGAAGAACACCAGGTGCGGCGACGCGGACAGGCGGCCCGCGTTCTCGGCCAGGATCTGCCCCCACTCGGGCAGCCCTGGATCCGCGGGCCCCAGCCCGAGAAAGCTCAAGCCCGCCACATCGATGATCGCGGTCGCCATCGCGAGCGTCGCCTGCACGATCACCGGCGCGATCGAGTTGGGCAGGATGTGCCTGACCAGCAGCTGGCCCGGCGGCGTGCCCACCGAGCGCGCGGCCAGGACGTAGTCGGACTCACGGACCCCCAGCATCGTCCCGCGCAGCAGCCGCGCGAAGATCGGCACGTCCACGATCCCCACCGCCACCATGACCTGCACGAGCCCGCGGCCGAACAGGGTCACCAGGCCGATCGCGAGCAGCAGGCTCGGGATCGACAGCATGATGTCCACCAGGCGCATGATGACGGCGTCGGTCCTGCCTCCCGCCGCGCCCGCGACCGCGCCGAGCACCAGGCCACCGGACAGCCCCACCGCCACCGCGACGATCCCCACCACCAGCGAGAGGCGCGCGCCGTAGACCACGCGCGAGAACAGGTCCCGGCCCTGGACGTCGAGACCGAAGAGGTGCCCGGGCATCGGCCCGGGCGGCGTGGCGGCCAGGCCACCCACCCGCTCGTCCGGCCCGAACGGCGCGACCAGCGGCGCGAGCACCGCGATCGCGACGAAGGCCAGCAGCAGGACGGCCCCGACCACCACGCCCGGATTGCGCCGCAGCCGCTCCCACGCGTCCCGCCACAGCCCCGACGGCTGCTCAAACGCGAGTTCCGCGGCCTGCGCTTCCGCGGCGCTCATTTCGGGCCTCCTCCCACCACCCAGCTTTCCGCCGGATGTGACGGAAAGCTGTAGGTCAAGAGGCCAAGGCCGCGGCTCAGGCGCAGGTTTCCGTCACAGGCGGCGGAAAACTGGGTGGGAGGAAATCGACGGGCGCGAGTCCGGGCCACATTCTGGCCGGAGGGAGCAACGCTCACTGGTACCGGATCCTTGGGTTCAGCAGCGCGTAGGACAAGTCGACGAGCAGGTTGACGACGACCACGACCGCCACGAAGAACAGGATGCCGGCCTGCAGGACCGCATAGTCGCGGAAGCGGATCGCGTCGAGCATCCAGCTGCCCACGCCTGGCCAGGCGAACACGGTCTCGGTGAGCACCGCGCCGGTGAGCAGCAGGCCGGTCTGCAGCCCGACGACCGTGACGATCGGCAGCATCGCGTTCGCGAAGATGTGCCGGCTGTTCACGACCAGGCTGGCCAGTCCCTTGGCTCGGGCGGTGCGCACGTAGTCCTCGCTCAGCACGTCCAGGGTCGCCGCCCGCGTGATCCGGGCGATGATCGCCAGCGGGATCGTGCCCAGCGCGATCGCGGGCAGCACGAGATGCGCCACCGCGTCAGCGAGCGCCTCGCCGTCCTGAGCGAGCAGCGCGTCGAGTACGTAGAAGTTGGTCGGGTGGTCGAGCGTCATCGTGACGCTGAGACGCCCGATGCTCGGCAGCCACCCGAGCCGCACCGCGAACACATACTTCAGCATCAGCGCCAGGAAGAACACGGGGAAGCTGATGCCGATCAGCGACGCCACCAGGCTCGCGTGGTCGAGCGCGCCCTGGTGGCGCTTCGCGGCCACGAACCCCAGCGGGATCCCCGCCAGCACCGCGAACGCCATGGCCGCGACTGCCAGCTCGACCGTCGCCGGGAATCGCTGCGCCAGCTCCTCGGTCACCGGCCGGCGTGACCGCAGCGACACGCCGAGGTCGCCCCGCGCGATGGTGCGGACGTACGACAGGTACTGCACGGCCAGCGGCCGGTCCAACCCCAGCTGCCGCTCCAGCGCCTCCCGGGTCTCCGGCGTCGCCCGCTCCCCCAGCAGCGCCTGCGCCGGCCCGCCCGGCAGCGCCCGCACGAACCCGAACACGACCACCGACAGCACCGCCAGCACCGGCACCAGCAGCAGCACCCTCCGGACGACGTACCTCACCATCGCCAGCTCATGACCCAACACCGCATAGATGCCAGTATGAGCCGCCGCTGACGCATGAATTCGGTGCCTGCGGTGTGGCGCTTTTCGGGCCGAGGCGGCTGCGGCCCGAGGCGAACGACTCAGGCGAAGGGCTCGATGTGGTGGCCCATCCACCATTCGCCCTCCATGCGGGTGACGAGGCCGTCGCCGGTGAGGACCGCGTGGACGAGGCTGGCGTCGCGTGAGTGGACGAGGACCAGGGCGTCGTGGCGCAGGTGGCAGTGACGCTGGCGCAATGGGGTGAACAGGAGCGGCTCGCACCGGCCCCGCAGGGCGGTGGCGCCGCTGCGCCAGGCGTGGTGGAACAGGTGGTCGATGACCGCTGCGACGTCGCGGTCGCGCGCGGCGATCTGCAGGACATGGCCGACCCCGCCAGGGCGCAGGTAGGCGACGTACCATCCGAGGGCCCGCCCGTTGTGGTCGCGGACGAGCTGTCTGGCGAGGTCGCCCCGGGTGGCGACGCGGGCGGCCTCTTGGAACAGCCAGCGCAGGGACTCCTCGTCGTAGTCGGGGCGGACGCGCAGGCGGCCGGCGACCGACGGCAAGTGCTCGAGCAGCGCTTGAGGGGTCAGCTGCTCGCCTCGCGTGGGTGGCCGCGCCATCCGCAGGAGCGGGCCGCACGCTCGTGCGGCCAGGCCGTCGAGCGCCGACGACAGTGGCCGCAGCAGCGGCCGCCAGCTCGCCCCACCCCGGCGTTCGAGCAGGTGATCACCCGCGAATCGGAACGGCCGGAAGAAACGGGTCCAGCTGAGGGAGCTGAAGAACGACGTGGATCCGCCCAGCTGCTCCCACATCTGCCGCACCTGCGGCGTCGCGCCGTCGGTGATCGTCAGGTCCTGCGGTCCGCACAGGTAGCGTCGCAGCAGCAGCGCGCCGGCGCCCCTGCCGCCGGCGGCCGGGTCGCTGACGAGCTGGCCGCTGCAGCCGACACGGATCCGCCTGCCGTTGAAGCGCAGGGCGCGCACGTGTGAGCCGATGAAGGCCCCGATCCGACCGTCGCCCGTCTCGAACACGAGCGAGGGAATCTGCGGGTCGACCCATGGATGGTCGAGGAACGTCCGCGCGAAGTACTGCGCGAGGCGCGGCGGAGGTGTCCTGGATCCGGAGCGGGAGACGGCTTCGTAGAGGCTGGCGACCTCGGGGATGTCGTCCAGCTCCAACGGGCGAACCGGGCTCATCTCAGCCGTATCCGTATCGTGCGAGGTGGGCGGCCAGTGACTCCTCGAGCAGGCGCAGCGAGGCGGGATCGAGGTCAGCGCGGAACGCCTCCGCGCGGGCCGCGTTGAAGTGGTGGCGGGTGAACCCGCGCTCGAACGCTCGTGTCCACTCCAGTCCCAAGAATGTCAGCATCTCGCCGAACCATCGACGAGGATCAGCCACGACGTCCTCATAGCGGACGGTCAGCCACGAGCCTGGGCGTGCAGCCTGCTCGGCCGCCTCGAACGCGTCCATGAGCAGCTTCCACTCAAGGCCGGCCAACAGCGCGAAGGAGCGGTTCGAGGCCTCCCACTCCGTTTCGTAGGGCTGTGGCAGGGGTCCCAACAGTGACCGTGTCGGACCCTCGTAACCCCGCCACCACGGGGTCTTCAGCACCGAATTGGCCACCGCCCGCCCGTCGCGCACGATGCGCACGAACTTGGCGCCCGGCAGGATCCGCTCGACGAAACCCGTCCTGGGCCACCCGGTGAATTTGTGCACGAACACCGGGGTCCCCTGCGCGGCGGCCCGGCGCTCGAAGAACTCACGGAAACGCTGGCTCAGCCAGGGCATGGCGTCGTCGGCCCGCAGGTCGCGCACCGGCGTCGACAGCATGGGCGAGACCTGGCGCTCAAGGACGCGCCATCCCTCCGAGGGGGCGTAGCGCAGCCGGCCCTTGTCGGTGAGCCACGGAGGGATCCGCTGGTAGACGACCTTGTTCCAGCGGCCCAGAATCCTCGCTTGAGGAAATCGGTCTTCAAGGTTGGAGATGAAGCCGATGTCGGGGTGGCGGGCAAGCACCTCGTGGACCAGGGTCGACCCGCACCGCCCTCCACCGATCAGAAAGCAGTACGTCGGACTGCCAGCCGCCGTCCGTCCCTGCCCCCGCCGCGTCATGCTCACTGTGTCGTGCGTCACGTGAATCCCCCCGTGTGGCGCGCACACCGTCCAGCCGCCGCACCTGTTCCAACCTACCGCAACCCACCAGGCCAGAGCCTGGCGGGTACAGCGGGCGGCGTCAAGAGCCTGTGCCCTCGCCAGGGAGGCACAGGCTCTTGCCTCTATGGAAGGTGGGTGATGACCAAGGCGCGGCGAAGGCGAGGACGGCCCTTCCCGCGTGCCGTATCGACATCGACCTCTTGCGGCTCGGGCTGGTGGCCGCTGCCGTTGCGCTCGTAGCTGGCGGGGCGGCGCGCGCTGTCAGCCCGCCTGTTGTTGCGGCGGGCCGAAGCGGGCGGGGCGTCGGCGCGCGTGTCCGTCCGTTGACGGTTTCGGCTGCCGGCGGCGGGGACGGGACGAGCCGCCGGCTCGTCGCGGCGTTGGTCCTCGCGGGCCCGTGATGTTCGCTGCCTGACACGTGTGGGACGTGTCTCGTCGGGCCGAGCGTCGCGCGGGGTGGACGCGGCCCGCGGCCCTGCCGGGGACGACACCTTGGCGGGAAGCGCGGCTGCAGCCTGCGGCGCGGCGGCCGGCTGCGCGGTGTCAGCGAGCACGGGCTGTGACCTTGTCCGGGTGCGGGCCCGGGTCCGCCGTGTCTGCTCCGGCGGTGCCGCGATGGGTGAGGGCGGCGCCTCGATGGGTGAGGGCGGTGCCGCCACAGCGGTGCGGGAGCCGTTCGAGGTCGCCGCGGCGACGATCGGCGCGCGGCGCTCCTGGTGCGGCAGATCGAACAGCTCCGCCAGGATCTCGGAGGTCGAGAACACCTCGTGAACCGGCTCGTCGATGGTCAGTGTCCGGCGGATCATGTCGAGCCTGGCGAGTTCGTTCCAGACCACAAGCGTGACCGCGACACCGTCGGCGCCGGCTCGCCCGGTCCGGCCGATGCGGTGCAGGTACATCTTCTCGTCGTCGGGGCAGTCGTAGTTCACGACGTGCGTGACCTCGGCGATGTCCAAACCGCGTGCGGCGACCTCGGTGGCGACGAGCACGTTGATGCGACCGCTGCGGAATCGGGCGAGCGCCCGCTCGCGGGCGTCCTGCCGCAGGTCCGAGTGGATCGCGGCCGCAGACAGGCCACGCTCGCGCAGCTCCGTGGCCAGGATGTCGGCCATCCGTTTGGTCCGCGTGAACACGAGGCACAGCCCGCGGTTCGGTGCCTGCAGGATGCGGGCGAGCACCGCCGGCTTGTCCATGCGGTGGCACGAGAAGAAGAACTGGCGGGTCTTGGGCGCGACGTGGATCTCCTCGACATCGGCGCGCAGGAACGTCGGCTTGTGCATGTACCGGCGAGCGAGCGCGACGACCGCTGACGGCATCGTCGCGCTGAACAGCAGCGTCTGCCGGTCAGCCGCGCAGGCCTGGATCAGCTGCTCGACATCGGGGAGGAAGCCGAGGTCGAGCATCTCATCGGCCTCGTCCAGGACCAGCCCGGTGACGGTCGACAGGTCCAACTTCCGCCGCCGCAGGAGGTCGAGCAGCCTGCCCGGGGTGCCGACGACGATTTCGGCGCCGTTGGCGATCGCCTCGGCCTGTGGATCGATCGCCTTACCGCCGTAGACGGCGGCGACGCTGGCGCCCAGGTGCTTGCTCGCCTGCTCCAGCTCGGTGGCGACCTGCAGGCACAGCTCACGGGTCGGGACGACCACGAGCGCCTGGGTGCCCTCCCCGACCTGCAGGCGTTGGAGCAGCGGGATCCCGAAGGCGAGGGTCTTGCCGGTGCCGGTCCGTGCTTGGCCGATCATGTCCGCGCCCGCCAGCGCGAGCGGCAGTGCGAGCTCTTGGATCGGGAATGGGATGGTGATGGCGGTCTCGGCGAGCGCCTCGCAGATCGAGGGGTCCACGCCGAAGTCCGCGAAGGTCTTCGTCTCTGTCACGTCTTCTCTTCATTCATGCCGGCTGTTGTCAGGCCGGTCTTGGGACTCGGTAGGTAAGGTCGTTAGGTGTATCGGGGGACGGTGGGATCGACTGTGAGTGACCAGGCGTCGATTCCCCCCTCCATGTTGGCCAGCCGCATGTAGCCGCGTGCGCGCAACCACTGGGCGGCCTGCATACTGCGCCCGCCATGATGGCAGTGGAGCACGATCGACCGCTCGACGGGCAGCTCGCCGAACCGGGACGGCAGCTGACCGAGCGGGATGTGGCACGCGCCAGAGATCGCCGCGGTCTCGAACTCCCACAGCTCGCGGACATCCACCAACAAAGGAGGATCAAGCCCACTGAGCCGCTCGGCGACCTGGCACGGGGTGAGGTCTTCGATCATGCTCTCAAGGCCAGAGCCTACCAGCGAGGGGCGACGAACCCCACGATCGCCGCCGACGTCTTCACGGCGACAGGCGGTTCGCGTTCGTCTTCAGCGGTGTCGCACGTACACCGCTGTGCCTTCGATCGTGGCCAGCGGGCGGGTCCCGGCAAGGAGGTCGGGGCTCAACGGTTCACCTGCGTCGCCGATGACGAGTTCGGTGCGCTCGTCTCCAGTCCACCGATGACGTGGGCTGAAGTACACGAGGAGGTCGTCGGTGACCCGTACGTCGATGTCGAGGCGGTCCAGCGCGAGGGTCACGCCGGTGATGACGACCCACTCCCGGTAATCCCGGTCGGCCTTCCGTATGAGCAGGGGCCGGTCAGCGCGCAGCAGACCTTGTTCCCCCGCCTCGTCGATGATCCTGGCCACCCGCTGATCCGAGGCGGTCGCAAGCGGCGGCGCCCCGCGCACGGCGACCGCCGCGCCGCCGGCCGCCAGCGCTCCGGCCACCGCCACGACGGCCACTCCCCGCGGTCCGAGGGCGCGCGAGACCAGGACCCCCAGCCCAGCCAACGCGGCCAGCGGTAACGCGGCCATCCAGTACACCAGGTAGCCGAGCAGCGGCCCGACCACCTGGGTGGCCAGCCACACGCACACGACGCCACCGGCCAGAGCGCTGACGCCCAGCGCGGTCACGAAGCGATCTCCACGCCGCAGCCCGCCCACGACACAGACGATCGCCACCCCGGCGAACAGCGCCAGCACACCGATACGCCCCGCGTCCAACGCCGGAAGCGCGTGCGGCGGCTCGCGCCCCGGCAGCCCGAACGGCAGCGACGTCACCTCGATCGCGAACGCCCGGGCGCTCTCCGCCACGCCGTGCCCCTCATGGGGCATCAGGGTGAAACGGGCAAGCTCACCGAGGTTGCCCGACGGCGCGGTCGCCTGCTCGACCAGCGGAGGCAGCCACAGCAGCACGATGACCGCGGCGGCCAGCCCGGCGCCGGCCCGCCCCCAACGGTTGCCCGGCCCGGTGGCGTCGGCTGGAGACGAGGCGCGCCTGAAGACGTAGGCGAGCGCGGCTGCCCCCAGCGCGATCAGCGCGAACGGGGCGGTGCTGACATGCGTCTGGACAACGAAGGTCGCGACGATCGCCGCCGCCGCCAGCGACCATCCCGAACCCGCCGCGGCGGCGGCGCACAGGGTCACCAGGGTCAAGGTCGGCAGCACGACCACCGAGGGGTTCCACAGGTCGCGCAGCGCCAGCGGCCCCACCGCCCACGTGAAGGCCAGCAGGACCACGGCGGCGCAGAGGCCCGCCCGCGCGCCGGCGCGTCGCGTGACGACCGCCACCGCCGTCAGGGCCGCGGCGGCGTTGAGGGTGACGGCACCCGCGTACAAGCCGAGCGCGCGCCCACCCGCCGCTTTGTAGAAGGGCGCGAGCAGGTAGAAGTAGGCCGGCCCCGGGTGGTTCCACCGGAAGCGCGACCAGGGTCCGAGCAGGCGTACGCCGCGCGCGGCCTCACGTGTCCCCAGCTCGATGAGCCCGAAGTCCCCGGCCAGGTAGATGGGCGCCGCGGGTTGGCGCAGCAGGTCGACGAGCAGCACCAACGGCGGCACGGCCACCAGCGCCAGCGCGAACACGCCAACCGCGCGTGGTGCGTGCCGGAACGCTCCACTGCTTGACCGCGCGGGCGGTCCCGCCAGTGTTCGGACCCGGAGCCGGAGTGCCGTCAGCATCCCGTGCGATGCTAACGGCGGCCCGTTGCCCCAGCGGCGTGTTTGCCCAAGGGCGTGTTTGAGAATTGTCGTAAGGGGTCGCGGTTCAGGCGGCCTTGTATCCGGGGGACTCCCCCGGACCCCCTGGCCGCCTGAAC
>JBOGEA010000127.1:0-14865 GCA_050743205.1 Egibacteraceae bacterium
GTTCGCGTGCGGGCTGGCCACGGTCGCACCGCTCAGGGGAGACGTGGCCGCCGCCGCGCTGCCGGCGCTGCCGTTCGCGTGCGGGCTGGCCACGGTCGCACCGCTCAGGGGAGACGTGGCCGCCGCCTCGCTGCCGGCGCTGCCGTTCGTGTGCGGGCTGGCCACGGTCGCACCGCTTGGGGGAGACGTGGCCGCCGCCGCGCTGCCGGCGCTGCCGTTCGCATGTGGGCCGGCCACCGCCGCACCGTTCAGGGGAGACGTGGTCGCCGCCCCCCTGCTGCCGGTGGTCGGCGCGGTCCCGGTGCGCCGGCCGTCACCGGGCCCCGCGGCCCTCGCCCGTTACGCGCCGCGCGGGCCCGAGGCCGGATGGGTCCTGGACCGCATGGCGGTCGCCGATCGCCTGGGCTGGCCCGCCGTATGAACCCGGCCACCGCCCTGGCCGGCGCCCTCGTCGAGGGGCTGGCGTCGCGCGGCCTGACCGACGCGTGCCTGTCGCCGGGCGCGCGCTCGGCGCCGCTGGCGCTGGCGCTGCTGGCGCAGCCGCGTGTGAGGCTGCACGTCCGCATCGACGAGCGCTCCGCGGCGTTCGCCGCGCTGGGGATCGCGAAGGTGTCGAGGCGGCCCGTGGCCGTGGCCTGCACCTCCGGCACCGCCGCCGCGAACCTCCACCCGGCGGTGCTCGAGGCGCACGAGGCGCGCGTCCCGCTGATCGTGCTGACCGCAGACCGCCCGCCCGAGCTGCGCGGCACGGGCGCGAACCAGACGGTCGACCAGGTCAAGCTGTACGGCTCAGCCGTGCGCTGGTTCTGCGAGGTCGGCGCGCCCGAGCTTGGGCAGGACACCTACTGGCGCTCGCTGGCCGCGCGGGCCTGGTCCGAGGCCAGCGGCGCCCTCGGCGGCCCCCCGGGCCCCGTGCACTTGAACGTCGCGCTCCGCGAGCCCCTGCTCCCAAGCGGGGCGTGTCGGGTCAGTACCGGATTCCGGAGCCCAGCCGACACACCCCGCTTGAGGGGGGCGCCTGCACGCGCGGACGTCGAGTGGCTCGCCGAGCGGGTGGGGCGCAGCGAGCGGGGCATGCTCGTCGCCGGCGACTGCGACCTGGCCGACTCGCGGTCGTTGCTCCGGCTCGCCGAGGCCGCCGGATGGCCGGTGCTCGCCGAGCCGACGAGCGGCCTGCGCGCCGGCCCGAACGCGATCTCGACCGCGCACCACCTGCTCGCAACCGAGCCGTTCGCCCAGGATCACCGCCCGGACCTGCTCGTCGTCGTCGGCAAGATCGGGCTGTCCCGCGCGGTGCTCGCGCTGCTGGGCGGCGAGGCGCCGCAGGTGCTGCTCGACCCGCACGGCGCGTGGCTCGACCCGGCTCGGGTGACGCCGCGCGTGGTGGTCGGCGACCCGACGCTGACCGCGTGCGAGGTCGCCGCGCGTCTGCCCCAACGCCCGGCCCCCGGCTGGCTCGACTCGTGGCGGGACGCGGAGGCCAAGGCCCGCGCCGCCCTCGACGGCCTGCTCGACCTGGGCGACGAGCCGTCCGAGCCTCGGACCGCCCGCGACCTGGCCGCGCTCGTCCCCGACGGCGGGCTGCTGGTGGCCGCGTCGAGCATGCCGATCCGCGACCTCAACCTGGCGATGGCGCCTCGGGCGGGCCTGCGGATCATCGGCAACCGCGGCGCCAGCGGCATCGATGGGTTCACCTCGACTGCGGTCGGCGCGGCGCTCGCGCATGACGGGCCGACGGTCGCGCTGGCCGGCGACCTGAGCCTGCTGCACGACCAGAACGGCCTGGTCATCGGCCCCGGCGAGCCCCGCCCCGACCTGGCGATCGTCGTGGTGAACAACGACGGCGGGGGCATCTTCTCCCTCTTGCCGGGCATGAGTGGCCAGCCCGGCTTCGAGCGGCTGTTCGCCACTCCGCACGGCGTCGACCTGGCGCACCTGGCCAAGGCCACCGGCTGCGGCCACCGGCTCGTCGAGCGCGCGGCCGACCTGCCCGCCGCCCTCGACGGCGCCGGGCTGCGCCTGGTCGAGATCCGCACCGACCGCGCCGCCAACGCCCGCCTCCACCAACGCCTGCAGGACGCGGTCTCGGCCGCGGTAGGTTGACCGCCATGACGCACGCGTTCGCCTGTTCTCCCCGGCGCGGGGCTCCACGAGGACGCTGACCGCCCATGTCACCACGTGCGCACCGATGGGTCCTCGCCATTGGTGGCGTGCTGTCGCTGCTGTTGACGCTCCCGTGGCTGCTGAGGCTCGGGACCGAGCCGCCTCCGCCGACCGTTCCACCGACCGTGGCGGCGGGTACGCTCGATTTGGGGCTACTGGAGGCATTGGGCCTCGCCGGCCCTGTGGACGAGTACGGGGAGATCATCGATCGCCAGCTTAAGCAGCCGGGCGTCATCGTGTACAACCCAACAGAGCGGATGCGGGTGGGTCGGGCTGAGCGGGTCGAGATGCGCATCGCCCGCGAGTTCTCCGATGAGATCCTTGAGGGTCTGCGGATATCAGACCAGCCCCGGATCGAGGAGCTGCCCGTCGGCGCCGCCATGCGGGCGGAGCTGGAAGGCGACAGCTTCGCGATCAACCTGATCGGTTCAGACGTCCAGCCGCTGGGGTCGACCCGGTTCAGGGAGTGGCGCTGGAACGTAACCCCAACCGCGTCAGGGTCCCAGGATCTCTGGCTGACCGTGCTGGCCCTCTACGAGGACCAGCACAGGATAATCGATCTCGTTGTACTTCAGCGAAAGATCCAGGTGGCGGTCAATCCTGTGCACGCAATCGGCCGGTGGCTGGGGGCCAATTGGAGTGAGCTCATGGGAGCGCTGGGCATGACCGGCGCCAGCGTGATGGGCTTCCTCTACGCCAAGCTCCGGGGGGCACGGTCCGGCCAGCCGTCTGAAAAGCCGGCGCCTCCAGCGCAGGGCAGCCAAGCCGAACGTCAGCCAGGCGTCCCACCCGGATAACCCCTGCGCGCGCCATCGTCTGAACACCTCCCTGAGCCTATTCGGTAACGCGGCGCCTCTTGCGGACCGCGTAGGCGGCGAGGCCTTCGGCGAGCAGCTCTTCGGCGGCGGCCACCAGCAAGCCGTCGTGTTCAGCGTCAGCCAGCTCGTCCAGCAGGTCTGCGGCATCGGGGTCTAGCCACACGCTCAGGCGCATACCGCGGGGGCCGGTCCGCAGGTCCGCAGGGGCTGGACATACCACCACCACCACGAGGAGCCGCCGACGGCTCGCTTGACCGCGCCGAGCATCTCGGGCACGACCTGCGACTCGTCGAGGAGGATAGGCTCTGCCACGCCAGCGAGCGCGACGTCGGGGTCTGCTCGGAAGGCTTCTGCTTCCGCGGGACGGTCCAGACGGATCACAGTTCGGGCCAGTCGGGCAGCGGTGGTGGTCTTGCCCGTCGCGCGAGGGCCGACGAGGAGAACCGCAGGGAAGTCGCTCAGGAGGTCAGCGAGGAGGGCATCCACGAGTCCAGACCTCCTGACACGGTGCGATAATCGGTGCGGTATCACCAGCCGCCAGGTGGCGTTCCTCTCCCGCCCAGCACCGCCTGAGAACAGCAACGCCGTTGCCGGCCCGACGGTGGCCACAAGCTCACTCGCCCACGGCTTTCCTCCGCATCCGGAGGAAACCCGCAGCTCAAGAACGCGGCCTCTCCACTCGCCCACGGCTTTCCTCCGCATCCGAAGGAAAACCGCAGCCAAGCCCAGGGTCGCCGAATCGCCGTGGTCCGGGTTCGGCGAACCACGTGCTGCCTCCGCAAGGAATAACGCATAAAACCGACAGAATATAGCAAATACCATCTTCACGGTCTTTCTGTTCCCACTTTCACGCGTCACGCGCCGCGCGGCGGCGAGCGTAGCTGGGACAGTGTCCACGGCGATCGCGTGACGAAGGGGGTGAGCGGTGCCCGTTCGTGCTCGTTGAAGGGTTCCGCGCGGCTCAGCGACGATGTTCGCGAAGTGCGACACTGGGCGACGCGGACCGGCGGACCCTGCGTGGGCGCCGACCGGGCTGAGGAGTTCGGCGCGCGCGATGCGTGGCCCGGGAGCTGCCCGTGCGCGTGAGCGCTGAGAGGATCATCGCGTGGCGCGATGACTGACCGGGGGGTCGACAGTGAGCTGCACAGTGGTATGGGGGGGACGGGACGGCGAGGAGGTGGCCGGATGATCCGCACGGTGGACTCGGCTGCGTTCCGGCTGGCGATGACAAGGTTCGCGGCCGGCGTGACGATTGTCACGACCGTCGACGAGCGCCTGCGGCAGTGGGGCTTCACGGCCAACGCGTTCACGTCGCTGTCGTTGGACCCGCCGCTGGTCCTGGTGTGCCTCGACGCGCGCGCCGAGTGCCATCCGGCGTTCTCGGCCGCCAGCGGGTTCGCGGTCAACGTGCTGCGTCCCGAGCACGAGCCACTCGCGCGGCGCTTCGCGACCAAGGGCATCGACAAGTTCGCCTCAGGACGGTTCGAGCCCAGCGCGGCCGGCCTGCCGGTCCTGCCCGACGCCCTGGCCGTGATCGAGTGCGCCACCGAGCAGCGCCTGCCCGGCGGCGACCACACCATCCTGATCGGCCGCGTGCGGGACTGCCGGGTCGGTGACGGCGCCCCGATGGTCTACTTCGACCGCGCCTTCCACCGCCTGGAGTCCAGCCTCAACGGCCGCTGACCGCATGTCGCCGTCTTCACAGCGACGCGCGCTGGCCGCGGTCGGCGTGCTGTCGCTGCTGTTGACGCTCCCGTGGCTGCTGAGGCTCGGGGCCGGGTCAGCTTCGCAGAATAGTGCGGTGTCCCCGGCGTTCGGCGTCGAGTCGGGCCCCGTGGATGCGTACGGGGAGGTCATCGACCGTCTGCTCGAACCGGGCGTCATCGTCTACGACCCGGCGGAGCGGATGCGGGTCGGCCAGGCCCAGCGGGTCGAGGTGCGCATCGCCCTTGAGTTCTCCGACGAGATCCTCGAAGGCCTGCGGACCTCGGGCCAGCCCGAAATCGAGGAGCTGCCCGTCGGCGCCCTCATGCGAGCGGAGCTGCGCGGCGACCGTTTCGAGATCACCCCCATCTGTTCCGAGACCCAGCCGCTGCGGTCGAACGGGTTTCGACAGTGGTGCTGGAGCGTGACCCCGACCGCGTCAGGACTCCATTACCTCTGGCTGACCGTCTCGGCCCTGTACGAGGACCAGACCAGGGTGATCGACACGGTCCCGTTCGAGCGCGAGATCCAGGTGGCGGTCAACCCCGTGTACACGACCGGCAGGTGGCTAAGCGCCAACTGGGACGGGCTGCTGGGAGCGCTCGGCATCACCGGCGCCAGCGTGGTGAGCCTCCTCTACAGCAAGCTCCGGCGGCGAGGATCGAAAGAACCAGCAGTCGAGTAATGCTCAGCGCTCTACGCTCTTTCTTGTGAGGATCGAGAAGCCGGAGACGCTGCATGACCGCGACGCGGAGTGGGATGCCCTGACGCGCTTCGCGGCCGACACGCGGCCCGGCGCGAGCTTGGCCGTCGTGTAGGAGGGTGGCGAATTAGGGCTAAGACGGCCGCCCCTCAGGTGCAGCGTTGATGGTCAAAGGCTTGCGCGCGGCCGTCTTCGCGATTTCTTCGCCACTCTCCCAGGGCGCCGGCGTCAGGGGAAGACGTACCTGCTCGACGCCCTGACGAGCCGGACCGGCGGGCTGCTCCACGTCGCGGTCCAGGACGTCGCGCCGCACGCTCGGGCCGATCTCGCGGCCACGCTCGGCCAGCACCTCGGCACCCCCGCGCCGCTGGCGTTCGATCGGTGGCCGCCGTTGATCGACGCGCTGCTGGAGCTCGGCGCGCGAGGCGCTCCGGTGGTGGTCGCCCTGGACGAGTTCCCCTACCTGATGACGGCTGCCCCAGAGCTGCCCTCGGTCCTCCAGCGCGCGCTGGGCCCGACCTCCCCGCTCGCCCGCCGATCCCAGACCCGCCTCATCGTGTGCGGCTCGGCGATGTCGGTCATGAGCAGGCTGCTGACCGGCGCCGCGCCGCTGCGGGGCAGAGCGGCGCTGGACTTGGTCGTCCACCCGTTCGACTTCCGTGAGATGCGGTCGTTCTGGGGGATCGCCGACCTGGAGTTGGCGGTGATGGTCCATGCGGTCCTGGGAGGCACGCCCGCGTACCGAGACCTGTTGCGTGGGGCGGCGCCCGCGTCGCTCGACGACTTCGATCGCTGGGTGATCGACACGATGCTGGCCCCGGCCTCGCCACTCGCGCGGGAGGGCCGCTGCCTGCTGGCCGAGGAGCCCTCCATCACCGACCGCGCGCTCTACCACGCGATCCTCACGGCGATCGCGGAGGGGCAGACGCGCCGCGGCCAGATCGCGCAGGCGCTGGGGCGGCCCGACAACCAGCTGAGCCATCCCCTCACGGTGCTCCAGGATCTCCAGCTGATCACCCAGCGTGCGGATGTCCTACGGGCGCGGCGCCCGACCTACGCGATCATCGAGCCGATCATCCGCTTCTACCACGCGATCGTCCGGCCCCAGGCGTCACGTCTTGAGCGCGGTCAGCTGGCGCAGGCTTGGCGCGCGGCGCTGCCGACCTTTCGCGCGCAGATTCTGGGCCCGCACTTCGAGGAGCTGGCGCGCCAGTGGGTGGGCCGGTTCGCGGACCCGGAGACGGTCGGCGGCCTGCCCGACGAGATCGGCTTCGCGGTCATCACCGGCCGCGATCGCACCGTCCACGAGGTCGACGTCGTCGCGCTCGGCTCACCGGAGCAGGGCCGGCGTCCCGTCCTCCTGCTCGGTGAGGCGAAGTGGCGACGCGAGCCGCTCGGCGTCAGGCACGTCGAGCGGCTTGAGCGCATCCGCGCACTGCTGGCGCCGCGGGAGGACCTGGATGTGGGGCGCACCCGCCTCGGGCTGTTCTCACGGTCAGGGTTCGCGTCGGAGCTGTGCGACCGCGATGGCCTGGCGCTCGTCGACCTGGAGCGGCTCTTCGAGGGTCAGTAGTCGCGCTGGAAGCGGATGCCGTCGTCGTCGGCCTCCACCCAGCTGGAGCGGGGGAGGTTGTTCCACCGGCGCCCGCCGGCGGTGTAGCTGATCGTCCACTCGACGGCCAGGGTGGCGCCGTCCTCGGACTCGAGCATGCGCTTGGTGGCCACGGCGACGTTCTCACGAGCCTGGAGCCAGGAGTTCAGGTAGGCCTGGATGAGCTTGTTCGTCTCGTGCGGCGGGTTCAGGGGCTCCAGCCAGACCGCGTCGGGGGTGTACAGATCGAGCAGCGCCTCAACGTCCTGCTGCTCCAGCGCTTCGCTGAGCTGATCCCAAAGCTGTTGTGCTCGACCCATCTGCCCTCCTGCTCAGGTGTCCGCGGCTACAGGTACTGGCCTGTGCCCGGCTGGTGGACCTCGCCCGGCTGCCCCGGCTGGCCGAGCATTCCGGGAGGCAGGCCGCGCTGGCGCATGTGCGCGAGCTGCTGGTTGGCCATCGCCTGCTGCTGGAAGATCGCGGCTTGGATGCCTTGGAACAGGCCCTCGAGCCAGCCGACCAGCTGCGCCTGGGCGATGCGGATCTCGGACTCGGTCGGCAGGTCCTCGTCGAACGGCAGCGCGAGCTGCGCCAACTCCTCCTGCAGGTCGCTGCTCAAGACCTGGCACAGCTGTCCCAATGCCCGCTCGTGCACGATCTTCAGGCGCTCGCGGCCAGCCTCGTCGGTCGGCGCGCTGCGCACCTCCTCCTGCAGGCCGCGCAGCATCACCGCGATGCGCATCAGCTTGCCGGGGTCACTGATCGCGTTCCGCTCGTCCTCGTCAGACGGCGGCTCCGGGTCGTTGACGACCTCAACCTCGTCGCTCATAACCACATGCTACCGGCAGAGATCCGCTAGAAGAGCACCGCCGACAGGCGGGGACGGAACTGGCGGACCAGCGCGTGGCCATCGCCCAGGACGTGGAAGGCCTCGAGCACCGCCACCCGCGCGTCCTCCCTGCTCGACGGGTCCCGGACCCCCGCGATGAGCGTCTCCAGCGCCTCTGAGAAGTCGCCGCGGGCAGCCAGGGCGCGGCCCAGCTCGACACAGGCGGCCCCGTCACCGTGCTCGACGCGGGCGCGGAGCGCGCCGATGGCGGCCTCGTCCAGCGCCCCACCGGACAGGCGGAGCCGCGCGCTCAACCGCACCGCCTCCGCGTCGCCCGGCACGCGCTCCAGCAGCATCAGCGCCTCGTCACGCGCGCCCCGGTCGGCGAGCAGCGGGGCGATGGCCAGGATGGCGGCGGGATGGTCGGCCTGCTGCTCAAGGGCCTGGCGGAGCAGCGGCTCGGCCTCGGCCGGGGGCAGCGCCCTCGCGCGGGCGACGAGACGGTCAGGCTCGGAGGGGGCGAGCGCGGCGAAGAACTGGTCGATCCGGGCCTGCGGCTGCAGACCGACGAACTCAGCCACCAGCCGGCCCCCAGCGAACGCCTTCACCGCCGGGATGCCCTGGATCCGCAGCTGGCGGGACAGCTGCGGCGCCTGATCGACGTCGACCTTCACGACGTCGATCTGGCCCGCCCACTGGGCGGCGGCGCGCTCGAGCATCGGGGAGAGCTGCCTGCATGGCCCGCACCACGCCGCCCAGAAGTCGACGACGACAGGGCGGGTACGGCTGGCTTCGACGACCTCGGCGACAAAGGTCGCCTCGGTCACGTCGCGGATGACTGCGGTGGTCACATTCCTCCCCTGCCTGCTTGGCACACGAACCCCCAGCCTGCCAACGACCGCGCGGCCCGCAACCTTCCCGATCCGCGGATCCTCACCGCGGCGGTGACCTGTCACACCCAGGACGCACAATGGGTCCAGACGAGAGAGGACAGGGATGCGCATCCAGTCGGGACAGCTCGTGCCGTTGGGCTACGGGAAATACGTGCGGTCGGACGAGGTCGTGGCGATCGAGCCGATCACCGAGGGCCGCGGGCCGCGGCGACGGTCGCTGGTCTGGGTGCGAGGGGTGCCGGATCCGATCGTCGCCTCCCGCGCCGACGCGTCGATCGTCGATGACCTCGTGACGCCCGCGGAGGAGGCGGCGCGGATGCGGGGGCTGCGGGACGCGCTGACCCGCGTCGTCGAGGATCTGGACCGGGTTCCGCCCCTGCTCACCCGCCTGATCGAGCAGGAGACCGCGATCGACCTCGACGAGCGCGTCGCCCAGGCCCGACGCGCCCTCAGCTGACCGGCGCTGAACGCTGCTCCGTGAGCGTCAGCAGATCCGGCAGGTCGAAGGCCAGATCCGCGAGATGGCCGGAGCAGCATCGATGCGCCGCCAGGTGGCCGGGCAGCTCACGCTGGATCGCCTCGCGCAGGGCGCGCACGCGTGCGGTGGCGTCAAGCGGGATCAGCGCGACAGGGTCGATATCGGAGAGCGCGGCGGCAACCGCTCTGCGGCAGCATCCAAACACGGGTGTGTCGTCGCGCCAGGGGCCCTCGAACTGCTTCAGGAGGGCGTCGGCTGCATGTGTCTGCGTCATCAGTCGCTCCCGTCATCTGTCTGCTGTGCGTGTCCTCGACCTGTTGTCGCCACCTTACCCAAGGCCACCACGGACGCAACAGACGGGTCTGGTTTAACAGGTCCGTCACATCGCCGGACATGTTCGCGCGACGGCCGTGGCGGGCGCATCCCCTCCATGACTATCCTGGAGCTGTGGGCGCGTCTGGGCTGGTGGGAACGGTCGATGAGGTCGTGGCGGCGCTCGACGAGGTGGTTGCTCACTGCGTCGGGCAGGGCAGCCGCCTCGGCTACTTCGCCGCCGTCTACCGCACGGTCACCGCCAAGATCCATGAGGGGATCATGAGCGGTCTGTTCGACGACGGCGAGCGGATGGCGCGGTTGGACGTCGTCTTCGCCAACCGCTATCTGGCGGCCATGGACGGCTGGCAGCGGCACCAGCCGGTCACGCGGTCGTGGGAGGCGGCCTGCTCGGCAGCCGGCCGCTGGCCGCCGCTCGTGCTGCAGCACCTGGTGGTGGGCATCAACGCCCACATCAACCTGGACTTGGGGATCGCGTGCGCCGAGGTGGCGCCCGGCGCTGCGCTGCCGACGCTGCGGCGCGACTTCGATCGAATCAACGAGATCCTGGCGCTGCTGCTGCGCAGCGTGCTGGACCGGATCGGCCGGATCTCACCCTGGATACGGATACTGGACTGGGCCGGCGGGCGCAGCGATGACGAGCTGATCAAGTTCAGCATCGAGGTGGCACGCACCCAAGCATGGGGGTTCGCCCGTGAGCTCGCGCCCCTGCCGCGCAGCCACTGGGGCGGTCCGATCGGGGCATGCGACACCCGTGTCGCGCGCCTGACCGGGGTGATCCTCGGTCAGCCGTACGCGCTGCTCATCCGCGGCCGTGAGAGCAACGACGTCCGCCGCAACATTCAGATTCTGGGCGCCGTCCCCGGCCCGGACCTGGGCCTGGTGGAAGAGCGGACGATGCGGGAGCGCGCGTCCAGCCACTGACGATCGCGTCAGCCGGGGGTCAGCGGTTGAGCGCGCCGGCGCCGCCTTCAGATTTTTTTGAATAAGCTTTCCCACGTAAACCATTCTGGTCGGGCGGGGTCGTGGAGAGGAGCGTGAGTGGCCGAGGAATCCGGCGCCGTACGCGACGGCGAGGCGGTGGGGCGCTTCGTCGAGCGGTTCGCCCTGATGCTGTCCGAGTCGGGGTGGCCGCGCATGGCCGCCCGGGTGTTCGTGGGCATCCTCATCGCCGACGACGGCAGGCGCACCGCGGCTGAGCTGGCCGACCTGCTGCAGGTCAGCCCGGCCGCGATCTCCGGCGCCGTGCGCCACCTGACGCAGGTCGGGCTGGTGACCCGCGAGCGCGAGCCCGGCCAGCGGCGCGACCACTACCGGGTCGACGACTCCCTGTGGTACGAGGCGGTCATGCGGCGCGACGAGATGCTGGCCCGCTGGGACCAGGCGCTGCGGGACGGGACCGAGGCCGTCGGCGCTGGCACGCCGGCGGGCGCTCGGCTGGACGAGACCCGCCGGTTCTTCGCGCATCTCCGCCGTGAGCTTCCACGCCTCATGGACGAGTGGCGAACCCTGAACTCCGCCCCCGCCCCCGACCGCGCGGGCTGACCCCCTCAGATCTGCGCCGGGCCCCCAAGCGGGGTGTGTCGGCTCAAGCCCGGATTCCGGAGCTGGCGCCGACACGCCCTCAGTTGGACAGCGCGAGGCGTTCGTCCAGCTCGACGACCGGCGCCAGCGTCCGCCATGGCCGGGGGAAGGCGGCGCGTGCCCTGCGGACCTCGGAGATCCCGAGGCCGTGCGCGTCGGCCTCGTCCAGCCCGGCCATGGCAGCGGCGCACGCACCCTCCGGCTCGCCCAGCGCCACGCGCGCGTCCGTCATGTCCACCCACAGTTGAGCGCGGCGGAAAGGCACGGTCACGCCGCCGGCCGCAGCGTCGAAGAACTCGACCGCGTCGGCCGGGCGGCCCAGCCGCAGCGACCGTACCCCCGCGAACGACTCGAGGCGCACGCCATCCCAGCCGCTGAGCGCCCCATGGGCAGACCAGTAGCCCCAGCCGGCGCCATCGCCGCGAATGCGGGCGGCGGCGGTCCGCGCCTGCTCCAGCAGGCGCCCGGAGCCGAGGTCGTCGCCCACAGCCGCGCGCTCAAGAGCGAGCAGGGCGAGGAGGGCGAACAGCCATGCCTGCCCCTCCGGCGGAAAGGTACACGTCCAGTTTGCCGCGGCCGCCAATCCCTGGCCAAGCCCCAGCTCGGCGATCGAGTCGACGTCGAAGCAGGCGCACAGCGGCGGCCGGTAGACCGCCGACGGGGTGTGGCCCCGGTCCTCCCAGTCGCAGAGTGTCCGCGCGTCCAGCCCTTGGCCGCCGTGTTCGCAGCGCATCTGCAGACGGGCCGCTGGCAGCCCCCGGTCCAGCTCCACGCGCGGACGCCAAACCCGTCCTGAGCAGTGTAGATCCTGAGTCATTGGCATTGGGTTCAGCACCGATCACGCGGGCAGTACGATGAGCGGGCTGTGTGAACGATTGCTCAACACACCAGGAAGGGAGCGCTCCTTGTCCGCCTCACTGGATGTACACACCGAAGACCTCCGGGATGCTCCGGCTGAGCGCATGGAAATCCGCGAGCTGGCCAGCATCGTGACCAAGGTTCTTCCCGAGGACGGCCTGGACCGGATGACAACCCGGCGTCTGGAGGAGTTCATGACGCCCGTGGCCCTGACGGCCCACCTCTAACGGCAATGCCACCAACTTTGTACCGCCGACAACGCCGTGACCTGGGGCGTTACGTGTCCATAAGGTCCGGAAAGCCGCTTATGTTGGTGGCATTGCCTCTTAACGGGGCTTCGCCCCGGCCCGACGAGGCGTAGACAGCGGCTTCTCCACGAACGGTCAGCGCGACATGCTAACGGATGTGAATCGTCCGCGACCTGGCATCGGGGGCACTGTTGATCACGAATGATTGGAAGCGCATCACCCTGCATTTCAGTGCCGGTTCGCGGCCGATCAAGTCTGTCGACGAGCTTTCGCTGGCGGAGATTCTGCTCGCGAATCGGTTCCCGCCCACGCTGTTCCAGGCGTATCAGGCACGAAGCGCAGACGACCTCGTGCCCATACCCGTGACAACGCTGCTCCGCGACGTGCCGGCAGAACACGACATCGTGTTGCGCTGCATCCGCAACACGGACATCGACACACTCCGGAGCGCGGACTTCCAGGTCACACAACGCGACCCGGCCCCTGTCGCGGCACTGCTCGACTTCGAGTACGGCCGTCAGCAACCGTGAGCAGGATACACCTGGTCGATGACGGGACGCTGCGCGAGATCGTGTCGGAGATGATCGCATCGTTCCTCCAGGAGCACCATGTCAGCCTGCCTTTGGTCGCGGGCATTTCCGGCGGTGGGGACAGCAACACTCTGGTTTCCGGCTTGATCAAGTATGTGGAGGCGTCATCGCAGCCGGCGTCCGGGGTCGTCTGCTTCACGCTCGCTATGGACCCCCTCTGGCCGGAGGCGGCCGTGAACCGCGCTCGCGAACTGTGCGACCGGGCCGGGCTCGAACACCGCGTCCTCTACGCATCCGACATGGCAGGCCCACTCGGGTTGAGCGCGTCCCCGGCGAGGCTGTGGGAGGCGTTCCGTAGGGACTACGGCCCTGACAGCGTGCACTTCTTCGGCACGTTCTTCGTCAACCTCGTGGGCCACCGGCTCTGCCGGGAGGTATCCGGCCGCCACCTGTGCGTGGGCTATAACCGCGAGGATATCCTGGCCGAGTTGCTGTTCTGTCTGATGAACGGCCGGCGGCCACTGCCGTTTCCGGTCCGCAAGATGGGCGAGGTCAACTGCCTGTTCCCGGTGTGGGAGATTCCCAAAAGCCTGCTCGACGCCTGCTATCCGCACTACAGCGCCAGCAACTATCAAGAACGAGTCGATACGACCAGGCCCCAACGATCAGTGATCTATTTCCTCGCGCACTGCCTGGATGCGCTCGGACCGCAGATTTCGCTGTCGCTGATGAAAGGCGTTGCGAAGCTCATGGACGACATCGAGGGGTGGGAGGAGCTGTCGCCCGTCCTCGGCACGCCCCTCATGCGCACCCCACTCAGCGAACCCGCCACCGAAGGACAGGTGCTCGATCTGCTGCGGGAGTACTTCCCAGACTGGCGGAAGTCGACCTGACCTGCCCTTCGTCCCTTCTTTACGCCGCATGTTCACCCGGCAGGCATTAGGGAGGGGCGATGTCAGCCGCCGTGCGGAGGCGGACAATGGACCTCGACCCCAATTGCCCAAAGGACAAGCTCATGGCGAAGGCCGCCGAGCCACCATCAGGCACACGCGACTTTCTGGCCGATGACGTACGTCGGCGCAAGGCAGCGTTCGACACCATCGCCGGGGTGTTCGAGCGTTACGGCTTCGACCCGCTGGAGACCCCGGCGTTCGAGCGCCTGGAGGTCTTCGCCGGCAAGCTCGGCGAGGAGGCATCCCCGTTGATCTTCAAGATCCTCAAGCGGGGCGTTCACGAAGCCAGCGGCGAAGCCGACCTGGCCCTGCGCTACGACCACACGGTCCCGCTCGCACGTGTCGTCGGTACCTATGGCAGCCAGCTTCCTTCGCCCTACAAGCGCTACGCCATTGGACCCGTCTGGCGTGCCGACCGCGCCGCCAAGGGGCGCTTCCGGGAGTTCGCGCAGTGCGACATCGACATTGTGGGCTCCGCGTCACCGCTGGCGGATGCTGAGATCGTGTGGGCCATGCACGACGGGTTGGCTGCGCTGGGCATCCGCGGGTTCCAGTTCCTCATCAACAGCCGGCAGGCGCTCCACGGGCTCCTGGAGTCGTACGGCATCCCCGCAGAGCTGGGGACGAATGTGCTCGGCAGCTTGGACAAGCTCGACAAGGTGGCGCCCGATGCCGTGATCGCGGGGCTGGTCGAGCGAGGGCTGACCACCGACACCGCCGAGGGACTGGTCGCCGACGTGACCGTTTTGGACACCGACCGCGTGCGTAAGCAGCTCGGCGCCACCGAGCGGGGTCGGCGCGGGCTCGCCGAAGTGGACCGCCTGCTGGAGCTGACCGCTGGCCTGCCGGCTGATCGGGTGTTCACCCCCCGGATGGTCCGAGGACTGGACTACTACACCGGCCCGATCTTCGAGGTCACGGCAACGGGTTTCCCTGGATCGATCGCCTCGGGCGGACGCTATGACGGCCTGGTCGCCAAGCTCGGCGGTCCGGACGTGCCCGCGTGCGGCGGTTCCATCGGGGTCGAGCGCATCCTCGCCTTTCAGGCCGCCGAGGAGGGCGATCAGCGTCATGGCCTCGATGTGGCGCTGACGGTCCTCGGCGCTGAGGACGAGATCATGCGGTTGGCCGGCGAGCTTCGGGGGCACGGCCTGCGCGTCGGGGTGTACCTCGGCTCGTC
>JBOGEA010000128.1:0-14668 GCA_050743205.1 Egibacteraceae bacterium
GACGGAAACCCCACACCTGAGCTGCCGCTTCACCTGCGTGAGCTGCGATTACCGTCGGATTCGGCGGAAAACTACAGGTAGGTTGGCTGATGGTGGATGCGCGCACAGGCCTTCGTCAGACGTCAACCATGAAGTAGCGATCCAACGGCAGGCCGTAGACCTGCTGCGCTCCCTGTTTGTCGACTTCTGAGATCTTGAGATCCCTTGATCCCATTCCACCGCAGAAGTAGTGCATGACTGATTGCGGGTCGAAGGCCGTCAGGTCCAGGGTGTCGAACTGATCCTCGTCGGGGCACGCGGGTGGCGCGCCGGAGCGGATGTGCTCATGGCGAAAGCCGAGCACATGGCCCAGCTCGTGACGCAGCACGCCCGTCCTGTCATAGCTCAAGTCCTCGGCGAAGAAGCTCGGATTGATCAGGATCCTGCGACGATCGGCCGGGTCGTTGGGGAAGAACGCCGCGGCGATGAACCTGCCCTCGTGGAACTCCCGCACGGCCATCAGCGCCCCGGCGGGTCCGACCCCGGGCGCCTTGTCAAGATCGGCTCTGTGCTGGAACTCGACCCCGCAGGTCTGCGCCCACGCCTGGGCCGCCTCCGCCATGTGCCCGACGACCAGCTCGTAACGCGCTTGGCTGGTGAACGTATTCCTGACGACGCGGTAGCTGAGGACAACCCCGGGCATCCACCTCACGAGCTGACCGCCCTGAAGTATTCCCAGCAATGCCGCCTGCTGGGGTTGTGCCAGCGACACGGTGCCGAGGCCGGCGGCTTCGGCGGTCAGTCCGGCCTGTCTGGCCTCCTCGGCCTTCTCACGGTTGAACGCGTAGACCATGAACTGGTCCTCGTCGAGGAGTGTGTCGCCCTCAGCGACGTAGTACTGCTGCCCGTCGATCTCTACTTTGCTCAGCCGGTCCATCAACGTCCGGAACAGGCTTGATTCGGGACACGGTTGTATGCGTGGCGGGGTCTTGCTCGAGCGCTATGGCCGCGGCGCTCCTGATTGGTTCTGGCATGGCCTGGTTCTCCTTCTTGTTGTCGGTTCTGAGCCGCTGTATCGCTGACACGTCAGGGATTTTCCTGCTTGAGCTGCTGGTCGATGTCTGCCTGGCTGACGATGCCCGATCGTCGCGCCCATTGGAGGATGATCTCGTCTTCATCCAGCAGCATGTCACCTCCTATCACGTAATACTTCACGCCGTCCACTTCCACGGTCCCCAGGCCGCTTCGCCATCCTTGAAAAGCCTGTGAGTTCACGACCTGGTTGCGGATGTCTGGTCGGTTCTTGAGGAACCGAGCTGCAAAGCTTTGATTGCCATTGGCCATCATATGCCCCTATGGTTTACAGTCATCGATTCGGGTGCTGCCATGGCAGATTCCTGAAGTGATGCCACAGCGTCTGTCGGGGGGCGCCGGTATGCTGCCAACCCTCGCCTAACCAGGTACCTGGCGGTTTGGTGTGCTTCGGTGCAGTGACACCCCAACTGAGTAAATCATAACCACTGTGCTTCCCGCTCCCGAAAGTCGGCACAGGTATCCCTTCCCGCTCGCCCGAGGCTGTCCAACCACTGATGGATCCCGCGATCAGCTTTAATGAACCGGTGAGGCCGATGGATGATACACCGCGCGGCCAGATATTATAAAAATATGGTTTGGTGAAGGTTGACGTCCCTACACCAGTAACGGCCGTATCGGCAGCCTCAGTAGGTCCAGGCGGCGCCGGTGCCGCGGTACTGCTCGACGGGGATGGGGGTGACGTCGGGGCGCATGCGGTCGGTGTAGAGGAGGCCGTGGAGATGGTCGACCTCGTGGGCGACCAGGCGGGCGACGGCGCGCTCGAACGTGACGGTGAGCTGCTCACCGGCCAGGGTGGTGTACGCGACCCGCAGCCACAGCGGGCGGGGGACCATGCCGCGGACGTCGAAGAAGCTGAGGCAACCCTCGTACTGCTCGTCGGTCTCCTCGGATTGCCCGACGACGCGGGGGTTGAGCAGCACGAGCGGCTCGGCCGCGTCACCGGGAGGATGGACGATTGCCGCGGCCCGACCGATGCCGATCTGCGGCGCGGCCAGCCCCATGCCTTTGCCGAAGACGTGGACTGTGGCGAGACGCTTGACGTACGCGACGAGGCGCTCGATGACGCCCCTGGCGATGTCAGCGTCACGCGGCAGATCGAACGGCGTGGCGGCCAGCCGCAGGATCGGGGCGCCGTCCTGCACGATGCCGAGGGTCCGCATCCGCGCGCTGGCCCGCCGCTCGCGCTCCTCGTCCGGTCTGCAGGCGTCGAACCGCCACTCCAGCCGGTACCGGGCATGCAGCGGCGGGTCGTGCGTCGCCCACTCGAAGACTCGCGTACCGGCCTCGTCGCGCGTGCCGATCGCGGTGCGGAGCGCGACGGACTCGGCGGCCATGGAGGACTCCGTGCCCCACACGACCGGCTCCAACGCGGCCGGGAACACGAGCCGCACGCTCAGGCGTCTGGTGGGCAGCCGCACCGCGCGCTGGAACCAGGGCCCCCACTTGGCGTCCCCCACGGTGTAGGCATAATCGATCCAGGTGGCCTCACCTGGATAGAGCGGGAAGCGGCGTTCCTCGTTCTCGAACAGCAGCCAGACCTCTTTGAACGCGTCGCGGTCGTGCGTGGCCTTCCATGACATCTCCTCGCCGTCGCAGCGGGCGGTCAGGCTCAGTTCCTCCCACGTCAGCGGCTGTGCGCGATACAGCTGGTTCGAGCGCTCCGGCTCGCCCGGATAGCGATCCACCGAGATCCGTATCAGAAAGCGGGTGATGGGCTCGGTGCCCACATTGCGCAGCAGCCTGCGCATGGCGAGGTGGTACACGCCGTCGGCGTAGCGCAGCTCCGCGTCGTCGTGCTCGACGATCAGGTTCGTGCCCGACGCAGCCGGCAGGTCAGGAACGTGTGGTTGGCGAGCCGGCGTTGAGCGCGTCGCCCGCTCGCTGGGCGACGTCCGCGCTGGGCCGGTGCCGCCCGCGCTGCCGCGCAGCGCATGTCGCCGGTCTATGCCGTCATCCTCACCCGCCGCCGTGGGCGGCGTCGGATTGTCCGGCGCCGCCAGCGGCGCGTCGCTGCACAACTCTACGAGGGCCTTGGGCGGCTCGGCGCCTTTGAGCAGGGCATGCAGCTGGGCCAGCGTGGGGCGCAGCGCGCCGACGACGTAGCGCAGGGTGTCCCGGGACGGGTCGTGCTTGCCGCGCTCGGCTCTGCACAGGGTCGGCCCCACCAGTCCGGTGTTCTCCCCGATCGACGCCGCGAAGTCCCGCCCCTGCCTGGCCAGCCGCTGCAGGGACCACATGCGGTCTGAGCGCAGCGCCCGCAGCGCCTCGCCGTCGATCTCGACGCCGTTGTTCGCCATCGCCTGCCCCCACTCGTCGCCTGCGAGTGCGGGCAACATACACCATCTCACACTGGGTCATAAACCGCTTCGGTGACCCTTGACCCTTGGGGGACGTCGTAGCCTCACTCGGCTTCGGGGTCGCGACGCGAGCTTCGTTGACGACCGCGTGTCGTTACATGGACTCAAACTGGAGGTACCGGCGTCTTCGATGCTCGGAAGCCTGACGGCCTGTGTGCATTTCCGGGCGAATGAGCAGTTCCAGTCACATCTGTCACGATGTGCTCATCACCAGGCTGGGATACACGACATGGACCCAGCCACCCACGGATGTGTGAGAAGACCCGGAATGTGCGCCTCCTCGATGCCAGGGCCATCGGGCTGCCTCCCCTCGAGTGCGAGCGCATCCTCGCGCTCCGGACCACTGCCCCGACCGGGCTTTCGCCCGCCGTGGACGCGTCACGGGTACTCGCTCACGAACAAGAAGAAACGGGCTCTCACGCGACGCTTCGCGCAGCCCGAACCAGCCGCCCTGCCGTTCGAGCGCGCAGTCAAGTCTCCGCATGATGGGCGCATCCGTTCGCCTGCTCGGCGTCTTATGTGATGAGAGGGGACGTCCAGCGACTCGGCCATGTCCATCTCGGGCGTGCCGACGGTGAACAGCTCCGATCAGGTCCGGGCTGTCCACGACCGCGATCACCCGTCGCGTCCTTCCCGGACGGCGGCGATGGCCCGTGCGCGGCTCGTCGCGCGGTCGTAGAGCCAGATCCCGCCGGGGGGAGTGGCCGGGTGTGTGGAGCATGCGCAGCTGGACGGTGCCGGCGCCGATCGCGCCGCCGTCGGTCAGGGCTCGGTCTGGAGGGCGGTGAGGGTAGACGGCGTCCCAGAGCATCCGGTCGTCGGGATGCAGCCAGATCGGGGCATCGACGCGCTCGGCGAGGGTTGATGTGGTCGTTGTGGCCGTGCGTGCACACGATCGCGGTCACGCGCCGCCCGCCAAGCCCGGCCACGATCGGCCCCGCGTCATGGGCCGGGTCGATGACCAGGGAGCTCGTCGCCGTCACCGACCAGCCACACATTGTTGGTGACTCGAAGTCCTGCCCGTCGAGCGAGAAGGTCCCCGTGGTCCGGACGCGCTGGACCTGCATTACAGCACCACCACCGAGCGCAGGACCTCGCCGCGCTCCATCGTGTGGAAGGCCTCCTCGACGTCGCCCAGGCCGATCATCTCGGACACGAACCGGTCGAGGTCGAAGCGGCCGGCCAGGTACGCGTCGACGAGCATGGGGAAGTCCCTGGTGGGCAGGCAGTCGCCGTACCACGACGACTTCAGCGCGCCGCCGCGGCCGAACAGCTGGATCATCGACAGGTCGATCCTCATCGACGGGTCCGGCACCCCGACCTGCACCAGACGGCCAGCGTGGTCACGAGCGAAGAACGCCTGGCGGTACGTCTCGGGCCGCCCGACGGCCTCGATGGCGACATCGACGCCGTGCCCGTCGGTCAGCTCACGGATCCTCTCCACAGGGTCGGTCTCGCGCGAGTTGACCGTGTCGGTCGCGCCGAACTGCGTCGCCCACGCGAGTTTCCGGTCGTCGATGTCCACGGCGATGATCTTGCGGGCGCCGGCCATCACCGCTCCGGCAATCGCCGCGTCGCCGACGCCGCCGCAGCCGAACACCGCCACGGTCTCACCGTGCTTGACCTCGCCGGTGTTGACCGCCGCGCCCCAGCCGGCCATCACCCCGCAGCCGATCAGGCCGGCGGCCTCCGGCTTCGCCTTGGGATCGACCTTCACGGCCTGCCCGGCGGCCACGAGCGTCAGCTCGGTGAACGCGCCGATGCCCAGGACCGGCGACAGCGGACTGCCATCGGGCAGCGTCATCGTCTGGGTGGCGTTGCGGCTGTCGAAGCAGTACCAGGGCTTGCCCCGGACGCAGAAGCGGCACAGCCCGCAGGGGGGCCCGCCACACGAGGATCACGTAGCCGCCCGGCGCCAGCCCGCCGACGCCATCGCCGACCTGCTCGACGACGCCTGCGGCCTCATGCCCGAGCAGGAACGGGAACTCGTCGGTGATCCCACCCTCCCGGTAGTGCAGGTCGGTATGGCATACGCCACACGCCTGCACCCGCACCAGCGCCTCACCGGGGCCGGGGTCGGGCACGGTGATCGTCGCGAGGTGACGGGCTCGCCCTTGGCATGGGCGATGACGGCGTGGGACTGTGGCATCTGCGGCTCCTGTCGCGGCTCGGGTGCGGTCGAAGACCGCCCCAAGCATCACGGCCTGGGGCAGGAAGGGCAACCACCATCGAGTCGGATCTGTAGAGCAGTCTGTGAGAAGCGTGCAGTGCCATTCCTGGCTGGCGGGCCCGCTGACGCCGACCTACGAGGTATTTAAAGTCGGTCGTCGAGGGTCTTCTTCATCACCGGCATTGACGAGAGAAAGAGGAGTTCCGCTATGGCCAGATCAACAATCCCACCAGGCCCTCAAGCACCGATTTTTGTGCTGGGTAAGAAGGACGGCTACGCCTACGTCGCGCCTACGGTGAAAGACGCTGTAGACAACACCAACCGCTTTGTCGCCAACGGTACCGGCAGCGAAGAATGGCCGCGCGTTCTCGTTCTCGACGATTTGGACTTCTTCGACGTAACTGGCCGACCGCTGGAGCAGATCGTGATCGCGGGGCGCTTGCGCGCCCTCGCTGTGAAAGACAGCAGGCAGGAGATTCGCGATCGGATGCGGCTGGCGTTCGACGTGATCGAGCAGCGCGCTGCGGCGGAGCCGGAAGCTCTTACAGACGCCGTGTTCGACGAGTCTTGGCTGAAGCTTCCCGACGAATACCTCGATTTCGATGCATTCGCCGCAAAGCTTGTGGTCATCATGGCCGAATGGCTCCCTGTTGAGCCCATGCCGGAAGACGATCAGCCCTCCGCAAAAGCTGCGGGCAGGCACGGCTTCCCGTTTTGGGCGATGCACCACTAATCGGTGGCCCGGTCTCATGACGCACCGAGGGCATCGTCGATTCCAGACCTCCTGATCCAGGGGGGATGAATGTGCCGGTAGAGAGGGTGAGGCTTCCGCCTTCTGTCAGCTCTGTGCATGTATTCGCGTGGAGGCCGTGAGCGGTTCGCCGCACCTGCGCGTAAGACGGTTCGGCGAGGGCCGTATGCCTGCGCTGCCCGCCTCGACCCACAGGTTTCCGTCGGATCTGACGGAAACCTGTGGTCGCGCCGCCGCCTCGCCGAGCTGACCCGCGGGTTCCGTCAGATGGAGTCTGTTGCAGAATCAATGGGAGTGGCTCTCCAGGGATGGCTGAGTGCCGCGGGCCGTGGGTGCCCTGTGGGTCAGCCGCACTGCAGGTTTCCTCCGTATTCGCCAGGATTGCTGCAGGTCAGGCGCGCGTTGTTGGGCTTGAGGGGCAGCTTTCCTTCATATTCGCCAGGATTGCTGCATCTTTGGCTCGAGCGCCCCGACTGGCGGGCCCGTGAGATTTTGCAACAGGCTCCATGCGGCGGAAACCTGTGGTCGAGCCCCCGGCCGGCGACACCGTACCGATTATCGCACCGTGTCAGGAGGACTGGATTCAGGCAGCAGGCGGCACGCGGGCGACGGCTCCGGGTATGCTGGGCTCCGCCACCATCGGTGCGGGTAGATCGGGCATAAGACGGCCACCATGGCCAGGGCGACGGGTGCTGGCGCGGATCGGGTGTTTCCCTGCGCGCTGGCCGTGGTGGCGGGATTGCTGTTCGCTCTGTTCGTTGCGGGGCAACTGCTCGACATCGCTCCTGGCCCCGGCGTGCTCTGGCCGTTCAATACCGTGGCGGCGGTGACGTTCACGCTGATGGGCGGGCTCATCGTGCCCCGCCAACCACGCAATTCGGTGGGCTGGCTGTTCGTGGCGATCGGGTTGGTC
The DNA here is from genome assembly GCA_050743205.1 of Egibacteraceae bacterium. Lineage (GTDB taxonomy): Bacteria > Actinomycetota > Nitriliruptoria > Euzebyales > Egibacteraceae > JBOGED01. The sequence goes on from JBOGEA010000128.1 coordinate 7,266, forward strand.
AGCGCGGTCGTGCTGCTCAGCGCCACGTTCTCGGGTTACCGCCTGATGGCGTGGGTGAACCTGTGGTCCCCTGTCGTGCCCTACGGGCTGCTGCCGCTGGCGCTGTTGGTCTTTCCCGACGGCCGGCTGCCGTCTCGGCGATGGCTGCCGATCGCATGGATCGCAGCGATTGGCCTGTGCGTGACGGCGGGGCTGTTCGCCCTGGTGACGTGGAGTGTTCCGACGTCTGAATCGCCACTGGGCATGGCTCTGGCGCTGCGGGTCTTCCGGGCGGGCTTCTGGGTCGTCATCGCGAGCATGGCCGCGGCGGCCGTGTCGTTGGGGGTCCGTTGGCTGCGCGCTCACGGTGACATTCGCCAGCAGCTGAAGTGGCTGGCGCTGGGCACGGTGGTGGTGCCGGTCGGGATAGTGCTGGATATCGCCGGGATCCCCAGCCAGGAGCTGGGGATCGTCACCGCGATGACCGTGCCGGTCGCGGGGGCGGTGGCGATCTTGAAGTATCGGCTCTATGACATCGACCTGTTCCTCAACCGGTCAATCGTCTATCTCGTGTTGACGCTGCTGCTCGTCGCCGCCTATGTGGCCATCGTGATCCTGCTGGGCAGCCCGCGTGTCGCGAGCCCTGAGTGGGTGCCGAGAGCGGTGGCCACTGGGGTGATCGCGGTGGCGTTCCAGCCGTTGCGTGAGCGGGTGCAACGGGGGGCCAACCGGCTGCTGTACGGCGACCGGGCCGATCCCTATGCGGTGGTGAGCCGGTTGGGTCGGCGTCTGGAGCAGGCGCTGGATCCCGCCGCGGTGCTGCCGCAGGTGGCCGAGACCGTCTCGGAGGCCTTGAAGCTGCCCGCTGTCGCGATCGAGCTGATCGACGCGGACGGCGCCCGGACGGTGGCGAGCCACGGCCGCCACGTCGGCGAGGTGGCGGAGGTCGTGGGGTCGGAGGCGTTTCCCATGGCCTACCAGGGGCAGGTCGTGGGTCGGCTGCTGGTCACGCCCCGCTCGTCGTCCCATGCGTTCACGCCCGCCGAGCGCGGCCTCTTGCAGGATCTTGCCCGCCAGGCGGGGCTGGCCGCGCACGCGGTGCGGCTGACCGCCGACCTGCGGCGTTCTCGGGAGCGCCTGGTGCGCTCGAGAGAGGAGGAGCGCCGACGGCTGCGCCGCGACTTACACGACGGGCTCGGCCCGGCCATGGCGGGCATGACCATGCAGATCGGCGCTGCTCTGGCGCTGCTGCGCACGGACGCCGCCGCGGCCGAAGGTGTGCTCGGTGGGCTGGAGCGGGGGCTGCGGGTCTGCGTCGTCGAGGTCCGCAGGCTGGTTGACGACCTGCGGCCGCCAGCGCTGGACCAGTTGGGCCTGGTCCAGGCGATTCGCCAGCAGACCAGCGCGTTCAGCGCCGCCGCGGTGCAGATCGCGGTCAGCGCGCCGGAAGATCTGGCGGAGCTGCCCGCAGCGGTCGAGGTCGCTGCTTACCGGATCGCGACCGAGGCGGTCACCAACACCGTTCGGCATGCCGCCGCCAGCCGCTGTGAGGTCACGCTGACGCTGGAGGCCGGGTTGGTCGTCGAGGTCACCGACAACGGCGTGGGCCTGCCCGACCAGCATCGTACCGGCGTGGGGCTGAAGTCGATGCGCGAGCGCACTGAGGAGCTGGGCGGCACGTTCGCCGCCCAACGCCTGCCCCACGGCGGCACCCGCATCCGCGCCGAGCTGCCCCTCGCCGCCTAGACCTCTCACAAAGGTCGCCAGCCGCGCGGAGGATGTCCGTTCGGCCATGTGGAGTGGTGCCCCCGCAGGCTAAAACGCTGGCTGAATGCACGCTATCGGCGGAGAAGACGGATTCGTCAAGTTTCGCGACCGTTCCCACCCCACCCGGGTTCAGGGTCGAGGGGTGCACGTGCCGGCCCTCCATGAGGCAGAACATCTCGCGCGTCAACCGGCTCGGGTTCGTCTCCTTCGCCATCTTCTCGCAGAAGTCCAGGAACACGAGGTTGTCCTGGAAGATCGTGTGGTCGCCTCCACAAAGTCTTGGCTTCCGGCCTTGATCGTCTCCTGCATGGTCATCTGAGAATCCTCTTCGTCAGCGGTACGGCCAACGCGGCTGGTAGCCGCTGGTCAGCTCAGGACGTTGTGATGCCACTTGGGCTCCTTGTCGGCTCCCCTGTTCGTGATGCCTCGCAGCCTGCGCATGAGCGGGCCGTACAGGCTGATTACGGCGGAGGACAGGCTGCCGCTGGGCGGCGCGTCCATGAACGGCATGAACTTGTCGGGGAACCCGGGCATCGTGCAGGCGATGCAGATGCCGCCGACGTTCGGGCAACCGCCGAGGCCGTCCATCCACCCACGCCTGGTCACGTTGCAGTTGACGACCAGCCCCAGCAGGCGATCTTCACCCGACGCTTCGACGAGTTGTAGTCCTCGGCGAAATCGCCCTGCTCGTAGTAACCGGCCAGGTCACAGCCCTCGTGGACGGTCTTGCCGAACGGCCACGTCGGCCGCAGCACCTTGTCGAGCGGGATGGTCGGGGCGGTGCCCGCTGCCTGGTAGAGCAGCCACAGCAGCGTCTCCATGAAGTTGTCCGGCTGAACCCTCGATCGGGCGAATGAGCAGTTCCAGCCACATCTGTCCCATCCCCGTCGAGCAGCACCGCGGCACCGGCACCGCCTGGACCTACTGAGGCTGCCGATACGGCCGTCGCTGGTGTAGGGGCGTCAACCTTCACCAAACCATATTTTTGTAATTTCTGGCAGCGCGAGGTATCACCCATCGGCCCCACCGGCTCTTAAAACTGATCGTGGTATCCATCAGTGGTTGGACAGCGTCGGGCGAGCGGGAAGGGATACCTGTGCCGACTTTCGGGAGCGGGAGCGCATCGGTAATATTAACTCAGTTGGGGTGTCACTGTACCGAAGCGCACTAAACCGCTGACCTGGTTAGGCGAGGGTGGGCAGCATACCGGCGCCCGCCGACAGACGCTGTGGCATAGCAGCATCACTTCAGGAATCGGCTATCGCAGCCCCCGAGTCGATGACTGTAAAAATAGGGACACATAATGGCCTGAATAATCAAGGCTTTGCAACTCAGTTTCTCAAAAGCACCCTGGACCTGACAGCCTTCGACCCGCAATCAGCCATGCGCTACTTCTGCGGTGGCATGGGATTGTGGGAGCTGAAGATCACACAAATCGACCAGCAGGGATCGCAGCAGGTCTGCGGCCTGTCGCTGATACACGAAATACGGCGTCGAGGTCCGGGTGGCCCGGCCCAGGCCCGAATCGGGCAAGGTGGAGACGCGCGCCTACAGACGGCGGGACGCTGACCCGTCGCAGTCTGTAATTCACGCCAGCACCACCTCGGGACTGGCGTATTGCTTGCGGGAATCCAGAGAGAGCGATGCTGCGGATAGGTGTTGTTGCGCACGCCAGTTGGTTCGGTGGACTGGTCGGTGCCGTTTCCGGTCGAGTGGCGGTTCATGTTCGCTCCGGCCTCGATCGCGCTGGTCGGTGCTGTGGGGGTCCTGGTCGCGGTCTGGGCCGCGGTCGCGCGCCGAACGGGCATTCCCGACCTGCCGGACCGGTTCTTCGCGCCGCTGCAGCCCGCGCTGCCGAGGCTTGCCGCCGCCAGCCTGGGGGTGACCCTGGTCGCGCTCGCCGTGACCAACAGTTTCCTGGCCCCACATCTGTCCCTGGGGCCGCAGGGTTGGGTCTTCGCCCTGATCGAAGCTTCGGTCGGCGTCTGGCTCGTCGCGGGCGCCCGCCTGCGGGCCGCCGCCGCCGCGGTGGGGCTGCTCGGGGTCATCGGGCTCGCGCTGAACGGGCCGGTCGCCCTGCTCGAGAGCGGTCACATGTGGGGCATCGCCTGGTTCCTCTGGCTGACGTCCCAGCCGGGTCGGTCCACGCACCGGCCGTCGCTTCCCGGTCAGTTGCGGTCGGGCGTCGCGGGGATCCGTCTGGGCCTCGGCGTCGCGCTGATCGTGGGCGGGCTGAGCGAGAAGTTCGCGTTCCCGTCGATCGCGGGGACGGTGATTGCGGCCAATCCTGCCCTCAACGTGATGCAGGTGGTCGGTCTCGACACAGCCGCCTTCATCCGTGTGGCCGGGGCGAGCGAGATCCTGTTCGGACTGCTGATCCTGGCCGGTGTCGCCCCGCGGGTGGTGGCCTGCCTGACCGCCGTGCCGTTCCTGGCCACCGTGCCGCTGTTCGGCCGCGTCGAGCTGATCGGCCACCTTCCGTACTACAGCGCCCTCCTGGTCCTGCTGGCCGTCGGCGCTACCGGCCGGCACCGCCGCGTTGGCCTTGGTCCGCCGGCAACCACGCCAGCGGAGCCCGGCACACTCGTCGGCGCTGGCGTCCAGGCCTCCGAATGACGATCTTGTGCCCACCGTCGCGCGGAGGCTGTCCGTTCGGCCATGTGGAGTGGTGCCCCCGCAGGCTAAAGTGCTGGCTGAATGCACGCTATCGGCGGAGAAGACGGATTCGTCAAGTTTCTTGACGAGGCCAGGGCGGATGAGGCGGCGCGAGCCCGATCACGGGAGCGGTGGCTGCAGCAGCAGACCACCGAGCAGGCGCGGTTCACGGGCACGCTCGTCGAGTTGGCCGAGCAGGATACGCCAGTCAACGCGCGGGTCGCCAACGGCCGGGTCCATCAGGGCAGGATCACGGCTGTCGGCCTCGACTTCTGCCTCGTTCGCGCGCAGGTGGACGCATACCTCGCGCTGCACGGGCTGGTGTGGGTACAGCCGACCGGAGCCGTGATCGCGCCCGCGACGGGGGATAGGCCAGCTCCGCTCGACATGCTCATGGTGGAGGCGCTCCATCGCCTGGCGTCCGATCGGCCGCGGATCGCGCTGTTCCTCCGTGGGGATCGAGAGCCGCTCGCCGGTCAGCTCCACGCGGTCGGCCTCGACGTGCTGACCATACGGATGCACGGCGACGGCCGTGGGACGTACTTCGTGCCCACGGCCGCGGTATGGGAGGCGGTGGTCGCCCGTGACTGACCTGTCAGATGTGCCCCGCCCGGTCAACCTGCCGGGCCTCGGGATACAGGTGCTCGAGCGCCCCGGGCTGAATCCGCGCGGACTCGATGAACGAGTCGATGTCGTCGAGTTTCAACCGGATGACCCGGCCGAACTTGTACGCCGGGATCTGCCCCTCGTCGATCAACCGGTACAGCGTTCGAGGGGTCAGCCCAAGGTGCCGAGCCGCCTCGGCGGTACCAAGCCACTGAATCTCCTGATCTGCCATGGGTCCTCAGGATAGACGATCGAGGTCGAGATGTCTTGGAGAATTGGGGATCGTCCGCTTCCGCACCGCCCCTGCCGTCGCAGGAAGGACTGAGCGCATGTCCGATCTCCGCACTGTCGACTCACGGCCAGGCATGAGCAGCGAGGCCGGCATGCGCGCGCCGCAGGACCATGCCCGGTCGCTGCAGCGCCGCAAGGGCCTGCCCAGCGGCAGAGCGGTCGTCGGCGGGCTGCTGGTCATCGTCGCCGCGGTCGGAGTCTTCGCCGCGTACACCGAGGCCACCGCGCTGCCCGACACCGCCTGGTGGGTGGCGCGCAGGCCGATCCCGATCGGCCAGCGGATCGACCCAGGCGCGGACCTCAAGCCCGTCGCGATCGCGCTGCCCGAGCAGGTCGGCAAACGCGTGTTCAGCAGTTCGGCCGCACCGGCGTCGAGTCTCGCCGGGGCCGTCGCGATCGCGCCGATCGCCGCGGACGATCTGATCGAGCGCAGCGACATCGTGCTGGCCCGGGGCGGGCTGATCGCGAACGAGGAGATCGCGGTGTCCGTCACCGTCGACCGGGCCGTGGCGGGGACGCTGAAGCCGGGGGAGAGAGTGGACATCCTGGCGACCTACGGCAGCGATACCAGCGCATGCACCACGGCGGTGGTCCGCGGCGCGCTGCTGCTGCGGATACCCGATCTCGAAGATGGCCGGGAGGGCGCGGCCACGAGCTATGTCCTGGGCCTCGACCGCCCTGAGCAGTCCGCCGCGGTCGCCGACGCCATGAACAGCGCGAAGATCGTCATCGTTCGCACCACCGCCGGCTCCGGCCCGGTGAGGGTCAGCGGTGACTGTTTCTTCCGGCCGTCCCCCCTGGGGGCAGACCCCCTGACAGCGGAGGCCGACAGCTGATGCGCTACGTCCTGCTGGGCCTGGCCCGCGCTCGCTCGGAGTGGTTCCGGTCGGTCGCGTCGTGGGCCAACACGGCGGCGATCCCCGCCGAGTTCTACAAGTGCGTGTCCGCTGAGGAGCTGCGTGCCCGCCTGACCTCCGGGCGAGCGTTCTCAGCGGCGCTGCTCGACGGAGGCCTGCCCTCCACCGATCGCGACCTCATCGCCGCCGTCCGCGACGCGAGCTGTATCCCCCTGATCGTGGACGACGGGCATGGCCGGGACTGGCAGGGGCTCGGGGCCGCCGCGATCCTGCCCCCGACGATGACCCAGGAGCAGCTGCTCGACGCGTTGGCCGCCCACGCGACGATGGTGAGCAGCGGCGCCGCGCTGCCGACGTTGGACATCGAGCCTGAGGAGGTGGTCCGCCCGCCGGCGCCGCTCGTTGCGGTCTGCGGGATCGGCGGGGCCGGGGCGTCCTGTGTCGCGATGGCGCTGGCGCAGGGGCTCGCCGAGCCGGCGCTCACCCGCAAAGACGGGACCTATCGCCCTGTGCTGCTCGCCGACTTCTGCCGGGCGGCGGATCAGGCGATGCTGCACGATGCGCGGGACGTCGTGCCGGGGGTGCAGGAGCTGGTCGAGCTGCACCGCGGCCGGCGTCCCATGGCGTTCGAGGTCCACGCGCAGACGTTTCATGTCGAGGAGCGCGGCTACCAGCTGCTGCTCGGCCTGCGCCGCCCCCGCTACTGGTCGACGCTTCGGCCCCGCTCCTTCGAGGCGGCGCTGTCCAGCCTGCGGCACGCCTTCGGGGCAGTCGTGTGCGATGTCGAGCCTGACCTGGAGGGAGAGTCCGACACCGGCTCGCTCGACGTGGAGGAGCGCAACCTGATGGCCCGGACCGTGATCGGCCAGGCCGACGGCGTGTTCGTGGTCAGCCGCCCCGACCTGCCGGGGCTCCACGGGGTGGTGCGGCTGATCGCCGGCCTCGTGGAGTTCGGCGTCCCCGCCCGGCGCATCGTGCCCGTGCTCAACCAAACCCCCAGGCGGTCGCGGCAGCGGGCTGAGCTGACCCGGGCGGTCCACGATCTGGTCGGCGGGGTCGTCCGCGACGGCGAGCATCTGCCGCCGCTGTTCCTGCCGGCTCGACGGGTCGAGGACGCCCTGCGTGACGGCGTCGCCCTGCCCGCGCCGCTGCCGGCGATCCTGGTCGGGGCGTTCCGAGGGCTGCTCACGGACGCACGCACGCAGGTCGCGCCGTCGCTGGCGACGCCTGTTCCGGTCGCGCCCGGAT
>JBOGEA010000129.1:0-14637 GCA_050743205.1 Egibacteraceae bacterium
CCCTCGACGATCGCTGGATCACTCAAGACACGAGTCCGTCCCGTCATCCTCTTCCAACCGACACTCGACAGTATTTCGAGCATGTAGCCGATTCACATGTCCAGGAAGCCATCAAGAGCCACTTCCACCCTGGCAAGATTGAATATTTCGCCACCTCTGCGGTCGGCTTCCGTCACGGCCCGGACGGAACGGTCGACTCGTACGACTGCGCCAACGTCGCTGTAGACAACGAGGGCAGAGTCAGGATCACCGGAGACGTCTGGCCCCTGAACGTCCTCGAGCCGTTGATCTGGCTAGGGCGACATGCTTAAAGTCGAGAGGATGGCGCTGGCGGCGGAGTGGGCGCTTTACAGCAAACGTCGCAATGACCGTCAAGACTACCGTGTGCTTAAGTCAAGTCGGGGTCCGGTCGGGTCCTCTATGTTCACAGCTGACATACGACGTCACCTGCCGGGGAACTCACCGCTGGACGCTGATGACCGGACGCGGCCGGACGCCCTTCCCTGGGCGTGGTTCGGTCCTAGTCAGCGGACCAGGGAACCATGGCTCAGTATGGGACGGGTGGAGTTCGGCGACGAGAGGAAGGACTGGTCCGGGAGGCGCACAGACCCCGTGCTCTACTGCCGTCTTCGCTGGGCAGATGTCGCAGCAGTTCGCCCCTCCTACACGCTCCTAGCTCAAGCGTTTCGGTCTGAAGTCTTTCAGGACGGAAAGGTTCTGCTGTCAGATGGTGAGCCTCTCCTCTTAACCGCCGAAGCCGCAAGCCCGGCCGAGTTTATGCGCCAGGTCGAGGAGGTGGGTTTCGGGAGGGCAGCGCTGGTGGCGGCGCGGCTGTTGGAGACTCCGGTCGTCCTGCTTCGGGCGGGGCCGCTGCCGGTGGAGAAACGACTCGAGGTCTTCGACGCCGTCATGGGGCTGCTCCCGTACGGGTTCCGGGCGGGCCTCGCGGTGGCGACGTGGGCCCAGCCGAGCCCAGAGTTTCGGCTCAGCTTCGGGAGGTACGAAGAGCCGGGGAAACTCAGCATCGACTGGTGGGACGAGCGTACGGTGCTGGATCTGGGAGACGGCCTCGCCAGCCGGTACCACACGATGCTGCGGACTCTATGGGAGCGCGATGGAGGGGTGCGGCTCGTCGAGCATCTCGCTGCCGCAAGCACCGCCTGCACCTTCCAGCAGCCTGAGGTGGCGCTGGACCGCCTTCGGGAGTTCGACCCGCCGTTCACGGCCGTGCTGGACATCCGAGCCGGCCAGGGAGATGCGGCGTCGGTCAGGGCGTTACTCGATGCTGGTGCCGTACCGAAGGGTGACCGGGCTGCCCCTGATCTGGTCGAGTTCCTGCTCCTGAAGGGGGACGGAACCGATCTGCCGCGCATTGACGGGCACTGGGACGAGGCGCAGCTGCCAAAGCTCTTGCTGGCCACGCTTGCGCTCCTGAGGCGTGACGAGCCGGCGGACGACCGCCTCCGGTTCGCGGAGGGGCATGGTCAGCTCGACCTGCTCCTTGCCGCCCTGCTTGCCCCTGAAGACGCGGGCGATCGCGAACTCGCCACCCGTGCCCGAGCAGCTCAGTATTTCCAACATCACGCAGGGCTCCCTACGCCGGGCGGATGGCCTGCGGTGCGTGCAGCGCTGGTGAACCATCCAGAAGTGGTCTACGACCTGCTCGAACCATTCGCCGAACGCGGGGACTTCCAGTACGTCGTGCGGTTCGCCACATGGTTGTCCGCACATGGCCCTCCGCTCGCGCCCGCACTGCGCCCCTTGCAGGCGCTCGTCGGACATGAGCGTGTCTGGGACGCTGACCTTGAGACGGTCGATGCGCGCCACCTTCCCGTGCTGCTCGCACTGTCGCGCCACCTTGGCGGCGAGGGCGCCGTGGCAGCCATCGTCGAGGCGTGGCTGAGAGCCGGCGCCCGAACGTTCGACGCAGAAACGCCATTCGCCCCGCCGCGAATCCTCGACGACTGCGCTCAGACGAATCTCTCGCGCGAGACGGCCGTCCAGCTTGACTGCTTATCGCTTCTCTCATTAGGGCGACCGGCGCGCCCGCTGGATGAGACGCTGACCTCTGAGAACGCCACGGGCTACCTCCACGAATTCGAGGCGATCTACTGGCAGGAGACGCTCGACCAGGTTCGTGCGGTCCTCGCCGAGCGGCTGGCGGGCCATCTTCTCGAGCGTTCGTGGACGCAGCCGGCTGATCTCGCGGAGCGCGTGCTGCTGCTGTGCCGGTGCGCTGTGCAGGCACACACGCAGCCCGCTGGCCGGCAGCCACCCGCTGCGCTCTTGCAGCCCTTGACGAACGTCGTCCTCAATGGCGTCGAGCGTGACCGCAGTGTGCTGCGTCGAAGGGCCTTCACAGGATGGTGGGCGGAGCGTCTGGAGCAGTCCCCGGAGCATCGGGGGATGGTGCGTCTGCTCCGCCTGCGGGAGGAGTTGGCACCAGAGGCGCCAGTGTCCGAGACGGCGGCGGTGGTCGCGCAGGCGCTTGTCTCCCATACGAGGGTGGACGACGTCTTCACGCTGCTGGCAGATCAGGAGACGTTACGGCAGCCCCGCCAGATCGGGCTGTTCCTCGACCACCTCGCCATTGCGCTCGAACTCGTCGGAATTGAGACCGAACCCGCCAGGGAGCTGCGTCGAAGCGTCGGCGAAGGAATGCGGCAGGGAACATGTGGGCCAGCGATCGCAACGGCCTTCACCACGTACGTGGCAGAGCTGCTCCCCAAGGAGGTCATCGAGCGGATCCTGCATCTGGCCGCTGTGGCCGACCACGTGAGCGAGGGCTGGCGGCCACGGCTCGTCACGGCCGCAAGGTCGCTGGCGAAGAGCGCGCGACGCCTTCGACGGCCGTCCCGTGGCAGATGACATGAACGCTGAGCTACCCGTCGACACAAGAATCCTCCGCAGCGCGATGAGGGCGCTGCTGATGCTCTTCCTGATCATTGCCATGTCCGCTTGGACCGTGCGCGCGGCGGCGGCTCAGCACAGTGAGACCCGCGATGAGGTGTTCAGGGCGCTTGGAGTGGATGAGGTCAAAGCCGACTACGTCGTGCTCCTCGACACGTCGGAGTCCATGCGACAAGGGGACCTGTACGACAGGGTGGTCGCCCAGCTGCGGACGCTTCTCGGCAAGCTGCCGACGTCAGATCACCTGTCGCTGATCACGTTCGACAGCCAGGCGCAGCTCGAGTACTCCGATGAGATTGGGACCCCGCCGGACCAGGCGCTGAACGAACTGCCATCTCCCGACGGGCAGGGGACGGACATCGGCAAGGCCATTTCCGCCGCGCTCGACGAGCTGGAGCAGCCTGACCCCGCGCCGGTCGGATTCGTGCTGCTGTTAACCGATGGCGCACACAATCCTGCGGAAGGAAGCCCGTTCTCCGAGGACCTCTCAGGTCCAGGCTGGGACGGTCTTACGTCCCGAGCCGCCGCCTTGAGGAGCCCGGTGATCCCATTAGCGCTCCCGTTGACAGAAGGTGCGGACGCTGGGCTGCTGGAGCGCGTGTTCCCGAACACCGTCATCGTGTCCATCCCGATCGACCAGCTGGGGAGGTATCTGGAGAGGAAGAAAGAGGAAGCGCGCACCGCAATGGCGCGAGATCTCCTCATGGATGACGCGACCAGCGCAGTCGAGATCACTTGGGATGAAGCGCTGGCAGACTTCGACCGCTCAGCGGGTACGGCGGCCATCACCGTGACGTTCTCCTCGAACGCGCAGCGGGTTCCCTTGACGATCAGCGGTGTGTCCGTGGGCGCGGAGGGGTCCCCTGTCGAGGTGACCGGCCTTCCCGAGGAGTTCGAGCTTGCGCCCGGTGAGTCCCGAGCCTTCCAGGCGACGCTGCGGTGGGAGCCTGCGGAGCGGGCTCCGATCCTCAAGCGCACCACCGCCACGGACGGCCTGCTCCGCGTCACGGGCCAACTCGATTCCCCATGGGGCGCCGTCATGCGGAACGATCTGGGCCTCCCATTCGAGCCGACGCTCGACGCCTCCACGTTCTCCATCTCTGAGGTCGTGCAAGACGGCTGGCTTCCCGCGCCGCTGGCAGTCAGCGTTGGCCTTGCGTGTGCGCTGCTCCTCATCGCCTGGTCCGTCTGGGCCTATCAGCACCCCAGGCTCTCAGGCAAGCTGCAGATCCCAGGAGTGCCCCGCTACATCGAGCTGAATCGGAGGCGGGTGCGGATCGGCGAAGACGCCCGGGGATCGATACTCCGTCAGATACCCGGCCACGGCGACATCCGCGGCATCCGTACCCCTCGCGGCTTCAGGGGCGAATCCCCGCTGGACATCACCTACAGCGCCCCAGGCCCCGGCAGATCAGGCATGCTCACCGGACACAGCAGATGCGAGCCGGGCAAGGCGGTCATGGTCAACGGGGTGTACTTCAGACATATCTCACAAAAGGCTGCTATGAGAGAAATGAGCCCGAGCCCGGCAGGCCAAGAATGATGTCGACCCCGGCGATGCTGGGCCTTGTGCTGCCGCTCTGGTCTGACGCTGATGCCCGGGACGTCGGAAATCTGGGCGACGAGGTCAGCGAGTTCCCGCCCGGCAACGGTGCAGCGCGACCCACATCGTGCCGGAACAGCACGTCTCCCGGCACGGACAAGAACGTTTCGTGGACACTTCGGTTCAACACGTGGACCCAACATGTCCACGAAATCGCATGACCCGTTGGGCCAGGGCGCACCAGGCTAGAGCGTCCTGCGCATGGCGGTGAGGGCCCCAAAGACGGCGTTAGCTACCGACCCGGGCGGGCTGTCCCAGCTCAGGCGCGTCACTGTGATCCGCTCGTCGTCTGCAAGCCGTGCCGGCGGCTGGGCGCGCAGGACGACCGCGTGGACCTGCCCGGGGAACGCGATCAGGTCGTCGTACACCTGCTCCAGGCTGTGATCGAACAGCTCGAAGTCGCTGAAGATGACGAGGACGGAGTCGTGGGACGGGTGTTCTTTCGTGAGCCGGTAGGCGTCCTGAAGCGATGGGCCTAGTTCGCTGATGCCGCAGACCACCTCCGGCGGCGGAGCCAAGCCGTGTTCGATCCTGGCACGACCGCGATGGTCGAGTGGGACGGGACCGACGTCGCCGCTCGTGCCCCGGTCGAAGGGCAGGATCGCAACCAGCTCTCGGCCGCAGGTGCAACGCCGCCCGACATGCGCGAGTGCCAGGGAAGCCTCTTCATAACGATCGCCGATCACGTCGTTCGAGCCGATCACCGAGCCGGAGTTATCAAAGATGTACAGATGCAGGACCGGCCGGTTGGGGCACTGGCCAGGGTGAGGAAGCAGGATCGGGGGCGGCTGCTGGGCCACCGGCGGCTCAGCCCCGTGAGCGGAGCGGCTGGCCCGGATCCCAGCCGGGAGAATCCAGCTGGGCAGTTCCCGACGGGGGAGAAGATCTGCCCGTATCACCGTAGGGCCTCTGGCTCAATCACTGGCAGCGTGATCGGGCAAGACCGACCATTGAGCTTGAGGTCGACGTGCTCAGCCCCAGCGGCAGGGAGGGGGGCAGGGCCCTTTCCGTGGCCAGCAACCGCGGGGTTGTTGATCAGCACCTCAACACCTGCGGCTGCCATACGGGCAGCGGCGGCCAACCCGGCCTCGCGACTTGCCTCGTACAGGCTGTCCGCCAGCTCGGCGTGCTTGCGCTGGTCGGCCCGAGGCCCGCCGTTCGACAGCGCAGCATGCTCTTTCTTCGCGGCGACGAAGTTCGCCCGGTAGACCTCCAGCCGATCGGCGATGTCATCCGCATGGGTATAGGAGTTCGCCCACGATCCGAGCGAGACAGCACCGGCGAGGAAGCCGAACACGAGCCCGGGGAGGGCGCCGTCGGTGTATGCCCGCAGCGTCAGGATGCCTGCGCTTGTCAGGAGAACGGTGAGCAGGCCGAAGATCACGACCAGCTTGATGATGAACTCGGAGGAGTCGGGGCCGCGGAACAGCACGGCGTACGGCTTCTCCTGTTCTGTGAGTTCGACGGCCGGCTTGGCGCGCTCACGCCGCAGCTTGAGGTGCTTGACCTCCGTGGCGAGATGGCCGACCACGATCGCGGTGGCCGCGACGGCCAGCGCTTGCGTCACAGCGAGCCATATGACCTCACCCGAGTTGATCGCGGATCCGGCGATCCCAGCGACGTCGCCGCCGAGCAGGATCAAGACCCAGATCCAGTAGCGGAGGTGCGCGTGTCGTGGGCGCGTGACGTAAGGGCTCAGGACGAGGTCGGCGTCACCGAGGGTCCTCGAGGTCGACTTGACGCGCTCCGCCTGGACCTTACAGCGCAGATCCTGGGCCTCAGCGGCCGGACCCAATGCCTCCGCCTGCGCGAAGTGAGGGCCGGCATGGCGCTCACCCTCGGCCGTGTGCAGCGCCAACTGCTCGTCCGCAAGGTGGTGGTACTTCTCTATAGGATAGAGGGCAATATCCGGCGCGACCTGCGCGAAGGTCGCATCGACGAGCTGGAGCTTCGTGCTCGTAGCGACCTCCATCGGGTCGGTCGGGTTGTCCATGGCATCGCGTTGCCATCGGGAGACGCGGGGAAAACGAGCGCTGCGGAGCGGCATCAGGGGATCACCTCCGGGGTGAGGTCGGTCGCGACGAGACAGCGAGCCTCGGCCTGTTCGCAGGCCTCTTGGTAAAAGGTCTTAAGGCCTTCAACGAATGCAGTCGGTGCCGGCGGGCCTGAGACCTTGCCGATCCCGCCGAACATCACTTGCGCACCGGCCAGGCCCTCGGGAAGGCGAGCGGCCGACGCCAGGGTGTGAGCGGACTCAACGGTCAGGTCGGGTCGGTCCAGCACGATCCCGACGGTCTGCAGTCCGTCGGACAGCACCAGCACTCGCAACGGGCGGTCGGGATCGACGAGCGCGTGGAACTCCGTGGCCAACCGCAGCTGCGAGAGGACATCGGTGCCGTTGGCGGGCAGGGTGGCCAGCGCCTCCTCAAGCTCTGCCTCGATGACGGCCATCGCCGCCTCCACGAGCTTGGGCACGCGCCGCAGGCGGGCGTTCTCGGTCGCGCCCTCGGGCCTCAGCTCACCGTCATAAAGCAGATGCGTGGCGGCCTGAGAGCTGGAGAACCCGACCACACGGGCCTGCCCGCCGCACACCGCGGTACGGGTAAGGAGTGCCCGGATCATCTGGAGCCGCTCATCAAACAGCGCCTGAGCCCGGCCCGTCGCACTCAGGTCGAGGGCGGCAAAGTCCACCGGCGGGCTCGCGGGGCACTCGATCCGGCGTAGCAGAGGTAACTGGTCGGCGACGCCCTCCGCGGTGCAGGCCGCCGGGGCGACGAAGATGACCGCGGCCAGGAGCGCCGAGACCAAACGGCCCCATATGGCCTCCTGCACGGTGTCCGAGTCAGGGATCATGCCAATGGTCTCCTTAATCGGTGTCGAGATCTGACTCGAAGAAAAACAAGGGGCGCCAGCTCCGGTTTCTGCCGCCGAACGCGCCCTTCAGTTCGCAGACTGACTGCGTGGACGCGTTGCTCGACTATGCGCTGATCACGCTCTCCGTGTCGGTGCCGGGGGTGACCGGTCGAGCGCGTGACTCCTGAACATGTGGGCCAGCGATCGCAACGGCCTTCTCCACGTACGTGACAGAGCTGCTCCCCTGGGAGACCGTCGAGCGGATCCTGCATCTGGCCGCTGTGGCCGACCACGTGAGCGAGGGCTGGCGGCCACAGCTCGTCACGGCCGCAAGGTCACTGGCGAAAAGCGCGAGACGCCTTCGACGGCCGTCCCGTGGCAGATGACATGAACGCCGGACTCCACGCTGACGCAAGAATCCTCCGCAGCGCGATGAGGGCGCTGCTGATGCTCTTCCTGATCGTTGCCATGTCCGCTTGGACCGTGCGCGCGGCGGCGGCTCAGCACAGTGAGACCCGCGATGAGGTGTTCAGGGCGCTTGGAGTGGATAAGGTCAAGCCGACTACGTCGTGCTCCTCGACACGTCGGAGTCCATGCGACAAGGGGACCTGTACGGGCAGGTGGTCGCGTAGCTGCGGACGCTTCTCGGAGAGCTGCCGACGTCAGACCACCTGTCGCTGATCACATTCGACACGGTTCTGGTCAGGACAGTTCCGTGGCGTGGGCGGTGAAGCGATGGAGACCGGCCGCAGCGAGCCGCTTGAGCACCTCGCCGCGCGAGAGTGGGACCCGGAGCGAGGCGCCCATGTCGTCGATCACCCCGAGCACGTCATGGGGATGTCGTCGCAAGAGTTGCGTGAGGTAGGCGTCGGGGTCACGGCGCCGGGCCGGCGACGTGTCACGGGATGGGTAGCCCGTCTTGTCCGGAGACAGAACCACGGTGGCGCCACCGGCGACGGCCGCCGCGCTGTGCACATGGTCGTCGGGATCCGGACCCGTCCGGGACGCCACCAACGGCAGGTACCGCTCCGGTGGAACCCGCCCGTCGGGGAAGACGTTCCGGATGCAGTCGCAGAAGTAGCGCGCCCGGTTCGGGGGCAGACCCTTGTACGCCACGAGGACTCGCTCGACCTCGGCGAGCAGATGGTCGGACCAGATCAGCTCGAACATCCCCACCTCGGCCAGGCGCAACACCAGATCGGCCAGCGAGATCGGGTAGAGCGTCGCGGTGTCGACGAACACCCTGTCCCGAGGACGCGTGAGTCGACCGGTCAGTATTCCGACCCTGCATCGACCAGCCCGTTCACCGCCTCGGCGATCGAGGCTCGCCGCTCGTCGCGCCACCGGCCGAACGCCACCACGTCAGCGACCCGCACCCGGCGGTGCCGGCTACCATGCAGGCGTCTGGCGGGGAGATCCCCGTGGTCGATCAACCGGTCCACAAACTGGCGGGACAGGCCGAGCAGCTCGCCCGCCTCGGCGGGAGAGACCTCCGTTTCGCTGCGCAGCACGACCACCTCACCCCCGGCGGCCAGCTCGGTCATCGCGACCCGCAACAGCCGGGACAGTTCCCGCGACGAGACGCGCTGCCCGTCTTGCTGCTCGACGACGACGTCAGCTCCGGCATCGAGCGCTCGCCGGAGCCGGTCCTGTTGGGTCTTCGGCGCGCGGAACGTCCCTGCCGCCACAAACGAAGTCTTAGCCATCTCGACACCTCCTTGCCCAGACCATACCCACCAGCTGTCCTAACTGCAACCCGCATCCCCTGCGAGGTACGCTGGAGCGAGGAGACCCTTATATAGACGTCACCCACGTCGTCGTCCCGTCGCATTTGTGGTATACGGCTTTCCATTGCGGGGGACGAGCCGGCGGAGGGGCAGACGGACTCGTCCTCGCGACAGGCGGTGTCTGCCGGTGAGATCAGAGGGGGGCGGGACCGAACGGCCCGCGGGAGCGCGTGATTCCTGAAATCTCGAACATCCCGACCGCAGCTCTTGACGATGACTCCCCTAGCTCTTGGGTGAGACGGTGGGCCGATCTGGGCGAAAACACCGCCTCAATGAGTCTTTCGAGCAGGGAGTTTGGAAGGGTTGGTCGCTGAATCGTGTTCGCGCTCTCGGTCATTCGCCGTTCCGACTCGGCGCAAGCGCGCTTTGGGGCAGGAATGATGCGAAGCCGGATCCTTCGCTTAAACTTCTTACGCCACAAGCACACTGACCGCAAGCGTCCACGTGCATCTACACTGGCAAGGGGCATGCGGGGCAGGAAGAGAGCCTTCAGTGTCAACGGAGGCGGGAGATTGATACGCCATTCAGGTCGGGGATTGGTCGCGCTCATCACATTGATATGTTTGGGTGTGCGCTCGTTGGGTCAGCCAGCGCGCAGCAGACGCCTGAGCCGAGCAGCCCGGCCGCTCGCATTGTGGTGCTGGTGGACGAGTCGGGCAGCCTCAATGAGGAGGCGGTCGGTCAAGAGCGGGAGGCCGCAGCGCTGTTGGCTGGCAGCGAGCTGTCGCCTGAGTCTGAGATGACCATCATGGGCTTCGGCAGTTCCAATGGTCCTGGGCAGAACGCGGTGACCCAGTACTGCCCGTTCATCACGCTTGCCTCTCCGCAGGATCGTCAGATCCTGGCCGACTGTGCGCAGCGCATCCATCGGCGGGAGACAGCCGAAGGCGACGGCACGGACCATGCGGCGGCGCTGCAGGCCGCCGTGGAGGCGCTTGCGGATACGGCCGGCTCCGATGAGCGCTCAAGGATCGTCTTCCTGCTGACAGACGGCATGCTGGACGTCCGCGCGAGCCCCTCGTACGGGCCTGATGAGCAGACGCGGCAGGACGAGGGCAACCGGCGGCTGGACGACGACGTGCTGCCGAGCGCGAGAGACCTCGGTGTGCAGGTGTGGCCACTGGGATTCGGCAATGCCTCCCAGCGGGATCTCGACCGATTCGCGGACGGTGCGGCGCCCGGGACGAAGGCGTGTGGAGCTGGCGGGATTCCCACCCCAGAGGCTCGCATCGTCACATCGCTGAACGACGTCGCGTTCGCGGCTCTGGAGGCGCTCGCAGGCGCCAACTGCGCCGCGGTCACTGATCGGGAGGAGGGGGCCCTCGAGTCAGGCGGCAGCCTCGAGCTGGATGTGCTGATCCCCGCCATCGCCTCCGATGGCGTGATCTCGGTCACGAAGCGCGACCCCCGTGTCCGCGTCACCTATGTAGATCCCGATGGCACGGAGGTCCCGAAGCGGGGAACGTTCGACGGGCAGGAGTTGGAGGTGAGCGGAGAGCAGAGGGCGATTGAGTCCCTGCATATCCGCAACCCGAAGCCTGGTACATGGCGGGTCCGGATGGAGGCCCCGGCCGGCTCGGAGCGCGTGCTGGTCACCGCCGCCGCGTACTGGCAGGGGATCGTGCGCTCCGCCCTCGACCTGATGCCGATCCTGACCCGTCCTGGCGATCGCGTCGTGGTGCAGGTGCGGCTCTTGACAAGGGAGTCTGAGGTCGTGACGGATCCGGCCAGCATCCAGGATCTCGACATCAAAGGCCGCGTCGAAGGCGACGGGTTCGCGCCGTTCGACCTCCCACTCGCCGATGACGGCATGGACCCGGACCGCGGCGCTGGCGACACGACGCTCAGCGGCGCGTTCACCATGCCGGAGCGCGCCTCGGGTCGGGTACAGGTCACGGCGCTGATCGCCGGTGAGGGCATCGTCGACAACGACGAGCGGTCCGCATTCTTCACGGTGCAGACGCGGGATTTCCTGAACGTGCAGATCGATCTGCCGGACTTCAGGTCGATCATCCCAGGTGAGCGTATTCAAGGCACGATCATCGCGCGCAACGAGGGTGACCCGTGAACGCACGCCTCGCGCCGTCGGAGCTGTCAGAGGGGTCTCAGGTCGAGATCACGCCGACCAGCACGTCGCCGGAGTGCTCCGCCTCGTCCCGCTGCGAGAGGGAACGGTCCGCTGCCTGCACGACGGCGACGCGGGCGAACGCTGACTGTCTCCACGATGCCGGCGGCGGGAACGCGTCGGGGGTTCATGGCGTCATGCAAGCAGGGAATGCGACGCTTACGCTGGTGAGGGGCGCGCGGCATGCGGCATGGGCGCGAGGGGTGGCAAAGTGACGGCAAGCGGGGCAGCGGGGCGTTTCCGTTCTCGGGCTGAGCGGAGGCGGCGGTGAGCGCTGAGGGCGGCGTGCGCCAGGACGATGACATGTGCGCCACGACGACTGGGCCGCCGCGGTGGATGCTCGTGGCGGCGGTCGTCACGGCCGCAGGCGCGGCGGCGCTCCTGCCCGCCGCGACGTTCGCGTCGCATGTGGCGGGGTACACGCTCGGGTCGTTCGCCACGATCGGGCTGGTGGCCTCGTTCGCGCAGATCCATGCCAGACGCCGGCAGCACCCCCGGTACTCGCCGCTGCCCGGGCTGCGGGCGCTGTCCGTGCTCGCGCTCACCATCGGCATAGGGGCGGCGGCGGTCCACGTCTTCTCCATCGCGGTGGAGCTGGCGAGCCGATGAGCGCGGTCCGGGGCGCGGTCGCCGCCATCCTGATGCTCCTGACGCTCACCGCGACGGGCGCCACCGCGCAGGACCCCGCCACCGCGCAGGACCCCGCCACCGCGCAGGAGCCCGCCGCCGCGCAGGAGCCCGCCGCCGCGAACAGCGACGGGTTGGGGCAGCTGGCCTCGTGCGCCCGCCAGCGGGGGCACCTGCTGGTGCTCGGGCTGATCGACGAGTCCGGAAGCCTACGCGACAACGACCCGGCGGCGCGCCGGGTCGACGGGCTGCGCACGGCCCTGGAGACCCTGGCCAGCCGCGCTGGCGACACCGACAGCGTCAGGATCGAGGTGGCGCTGGCGGGATTCTCGTCGGACTACACCGCGCCCTCCGGATGGCTCCCGCTCAACGACACCACTCTGCCGGCGCTGCGGGAGCAGGCCGAGGGCTTCGCGGCGCGCAACGACGGCCGCGACACCGACTTCGCCGCGGCGCTGCAGGGCGCGCAGGACACGCTGGGGCTCAAGGCCGCCGAGATCACGGCGACGGGGGCGCCGCCGCCGTGCCGGGCCCTGCTGCTGTTCACCGACGGCGCCTACGACATCGCCGGGCGCAGACCCCATGAGCCCGAGCACACCGAGCCGTACGCGCCAGGGCTGCCGCTGAGCGTCCCCGGCAACGACCTGCGCGTCGAGGAGATCGGGCGCGGGCTCGTCTGCGGCCCGGACGGGCTGGCCGACCAGCTGCGCGCGTCCTCGACGACGGTCATCGCGATCGCGCTGACGTCGCGGATCGAGCCGGTGCACCTGGCGTTCCTGGAGGGGATCGGCCGGGGGCTGGCGGCCGACGGCAGCAGGTGCGGCGCCCGGGCGGATCCGGTGGGCGCCTACATTCCCGTCGGTGACCTCAGCGGCCTGCTGGAGGCCTTTCACAGAGCGCTCGCCATCGACGGGACCACCGTCGATGCCACGAGCCTGCCTGTGTGCCCGGGCACGGCGTGCCCGCAGGGCCGCGTGGAGTTCCAGGTCGACCAGTCGCTGCGAGAGTTCAGCCTGCTGGTCAACCTCGGCGCTCCGGGGGTGATCGCCGAGGTCACCGCGCCCGGCGCGGCGGCGCCGCTGCCGCTGCGGGCCGGCCAGGGGGGGACCGCCATGCTGGGCAGCGCCGCGCTGTCCGTAGTACCCGTTTCGCCGCTCGACCTGGTCATCGACGGCGAGCTGCCCCCGACGACGAGCGACTGGGTCGGCACCTGGGCGGTGACGTTCATCGACCCGACGGGGCAGAACCCCGGCGCGGTCGCCCGCTCGCAGATCATCCTGTTCGGCGGGCTCACGCCGGTCGTCGACCCCGTGCCCGCGTTCGCGGCGGGCCAGCGCAGCCCGTTCGAGATCCGGGTCGTCGATCGTGAGGGATCGCCGCGGACGCCGGCGGACTTCGTGCGCTCGGCGCAGGTGACCGCCACCGTGACCGACCCGGTCACCGGCGCCCGGCAGGTGATCGACGTCCTCCCCACCGGCTCGGGCCGGTACGAGACGGCGTACACGGTGCCCGCGGATGTGACCGCGTCCTTCCTCGACCTGGCGCTGACGCTCGACGTGACGACCCAGGGCGGGGTGCGGCTCCAGCCCCGCCACCAGGTCTACCGGGTCCCCGTCACGCCGCCGTCCAGCTATCCCACCATCAGCCCCGCGCAGCTGCGGCTCCAGTCGATCGTGGACGAGGGCCAGGCGACCGGGACGCTCACGATCACCGGCGGCCAGGGGGACGGCTGCGTCTGGTTCCCGGCCGCCGCCGCGCGCAGCGCGCCCGGCGAGGCCGGTGCGATCCAGGTGGCGCTCGATCCGCCCGCCCGGGACCGCGCCTCCTGCGTGATGGTGCCGGCCGGCGAGCGCCGCACGGTCCAGGTGACGGCGACGCCGGAGGCCATCGGCCGCGGCACGGTGGAGGGGCTCGTGACCGCGAGCATGACCGGCGCCGCTGGCCAGCCCGAGCGGGAGGTCCGGGTGCCGTTCTCATTCGAGATCGTCAAGAGCCCTGACATCCCGCTCGCGATCTGGCTGTTCGCGCTGATCCTGCTGGCCGGGCTGCTGCTGCCCCTGGCCGCGCTGTGGCTGCTCAACACCGCGCTCACCACGTTCCTGGCGCTGCGCAGAACCCGCACGGCGCGCACGCATGCCCACCTGACGCGGGAGGGCGCGGTCGAGATGGGCGGCTTCACCGCCGCGCCCACGGACTTCCACGCGCTGGCGGCTGACCGCGACCGGTGCCGCCGGTTCGAGGCTGACGGGCTGACGTTCAGGGCGCGGGTGCCGTTCTGGCCGGTCAGGCTGCCGTACGGGCAGGTGACCTGCCTCGGGCGGCACGCGATCGCCTCCCACGGGTCTCCTCGCCAGCGGGTGGGCGACCTGCCCCTGGATCTGCGCGGGACGTGGGTGTTCGCCATCCACCGCGCCGAGGACGGGCAGGTGGACGGCGAGCTGTTCCTCTACGTGTCGGACGATCGGGTGAGAGCCGACGCGGCGGACCTGCTCGCCGTGGCGCGCCGGGACCTTCCCGCCGCGGCGCGGCGGGCCGCCGAGGACCCGCGCAACGGCAAGCAGCCCCCCAGCGACGGGGCGCCGGTGCCGGCGGAGGATCTCGCGCCGGACTTCGTCCCCGGCCAAATGTGGGATTCGCCGGCGAACGACCCGTGGAAGAGGACATAGGCCGTGTTGAGAACTGTCGTAAAGGGTCGCGCCTCGTCGGGTTCCGCTCTTCCTTCAGGGTGGGCG
>JBOGEA010000130.1:0-14530 GCA_050743205.1 Egibacteraceae bacterium
ATGGCGGGCAGCAGGCCGGTCCGCCGGCGCTGACGCCGGCCGATCCAACCCCGAAGCCGACGGGCCGCCATCAGACAGGCTCACGCCGCGGCGCGTGGATGGCGGGCAGCAGGCCGGCCCGCCGACGCTGACGCCGGCCGATCCAACCCCGAAGCCGACGGGCCGCCATCAGACAGGCTCACGCCGCAGCGCGTGGATGGCGGGCAGCAGGCCGGCCCGCCGACGCTGACGCCGGCCGATCCAACCCCGAAGTCGACGGGTCGCCATCAGACAGGCTCGCGCCGCGGCGCGTGGATGGCGGGCAGCAGGCCGGCCTGCCGGCGCTGACGCCGGCCGATCCAACCCCGAAGTCGACGGGTCGCCATCAGCCCACCTGTCCGTCCTTGCACGTGAATCGTCCCCGCAGGATCGTGTGGACCACCCTGCCGAGAACCTGCAGGCCCGCGTACGGCGTGTTGCGGCTGCGGGAGTGCAGTGCGGCGGGGTCCACGGTCCACGACGCGTCCGGGTCGAACACGACGAGGTTCGCCGGCGCTCCCGCCTGGATCGGCCCGCCGTGCCCGACGATGTCCCGGCTGTGCGCCGGCTTCGTCGTCAGCGCGGCGATCGCCTGCGGCAGCGTCAGCACGCCGGGCTTGACCAGCTCTGTCAGCGTGAGCGAAAGCGCGGTCTCGAGCCCGAGCATGCCGCAGGGCGCGTACGCCCACTCCTGCTCCTTCGTCTCCGGAGGATGGGGGGCGTGGTCGGTCGCGATCGCGTCGATCGTGCCGTCCGCGAGCCCCTGGCGCACCGCCTCGACGTCGTCGGCCGTCCGCAGCGGCGGGTTCACCTTGAAGACGGGGTCGAACGCGGACACCTCGTTCTCGGTCAGCGTGAAATGGTGCGGGCAGGCCTCAGCCGTGACCCGCGCCCCACGCGCCTTCGCGGAGCGGATGAACCCGACCGTCCCCTGCGTCGACACGTGCGGGATGTGCAGCCGGGCGCCCAGGCCGTGGGCCAGGATGAGGTCGCGGGCCACCTGGATCTCCTCGGCCTCGCGCGGCCAGCCCGCCAGCCCCAGCGCGGACGACAGCGCGCCCTCGTTCATCTGCGCATGCTCGGTGAGGCTCGCCTCCTCGGCATGGTTGCAGATGATCGCGTCCCAGGTGCGCGCGTACATCAGCGCCCGGCGCATGACCCGCGCGGAGCGCACCGGCTTGCCATCGTCGGAGAAGCACCGCACGCCGATCGCGGCCATGGCGCCCAGCTCGGCGAGCTCATGGCCAGCCAGGCCCCGGGTGATCGCCCCGACGGGGTAGACGTCCGCGTGGCCGGCGGCCGCCGCCAAGCGGCGCACCTGCTCGACGACCCCGGCGTGGTCGCAGACCGGGTCGGTGTTCGCCATCGCGCAGACCGCCGTGAACCCACCAGCGGCGGCCGCCGCGGTGCCGCTCGCGATGGTCTCCGCGTCTTCGCGGCCAGGCTCACGCAGGTGGCAGTGCAGGTCGACGAACCCCGGCGCCACTACCAGGCCGTCCGCGTCGATCCGCGGCCCCGAGCTGCCACGCCCGACCTCGGCGACCCGCTCGCCCTGGACGACGACGTTGGCGTAGCCGTCGAACCCGCTGGCCGGGTCGATGACCCGGCAGCCAGTCAGGGTGTAGTGGTTCGCGGTCATGCGGCTTCTCCCCCGAGCATGAGGTACAGGCAGCCCATCCGCACGGCGATGCCGTTGGTGACCTGATCGGTGATCACGGCGTTGGGCGCGTCTGCCACGTCGGCGGTGATCTCGACGCCGCGGTTCATCGGGCCGGGATGCATCACGATCGCGCCGTCCGGCAGCCGCCTGAGCCGGTCCCGGTCGACCCCCCACAACCGCGCGTACTCGCGCAGGGAGGGGAGGCACTGGTCATCCATCCGCTCGCGCTGGACGCGGAGCAGGTACAGCACGTCGGTGCCGGGCAGGAGCGCGTCCAGGTCGTGGCCGGTGGTCGCGCCCCACCGGTCGGCGCCCGGGGGGATCAGCGTCGGCGGGCCGACGAGCGTGACGGTCGCGCCCATGGTCACCAGCCCCTGCACCAGGCTGCGGGCGACCCGCGAGTGCGCGATGTCACCGCAGACCGTCACGCGCAGGCCGTCGATCCCGCCGAGCCGCTCGCGGATCGTGAACAGGTCGAGCAGCGCCTGCGTCGGGTGCTGATGCCACCCGTCCCCCGCGTTCAGCACCTTCGCGTCGATCCAACGAGTCAGCTGAACGGGCGCCCCCGACGCGGCGTGCCGTACGACGACGGCGTCCAGCCCCATCGCCTGCAGCGTGAGCGCGGTGTCCTTGAACGACTCGCCTTTGGAGACGCTGGACCCGTTCGCGGAGAAGGTGATGACGTCGGCCGACAGGCGCTTGGCCGCGATCTCGAAGCTGATCCGCGTCCGGGTCGAGTCCTCGTAGAACAGGTTGCACACCGTCCGCCCGCGCAGGACCGGGACCTTCTTGATCGGCCGCA
Source organism: Egibacteraceae bacterium (assembly GCA_050743205.1). Taxonomy (GTDB): domain Bacteria; phylum Actinomycetota; class Nitriliruptoria; order Euzebyales; family Egibacteraceae; genus JBOGED01. The sequence continues at coordinate 2,481 of JBOGEA010000130.1, forward strand.
GCGCGATGTCCTTGAGCCCGTCGGCGGTGTCGAGTATCTCCGTGATCGCCGTCTCGTCCAGGTCGGCCATGCTGAGCAGGTGGGTGATCACGCCAGCAGCACCTCGTCGGCCCCGTCGGTCTCGGTGAGCCGGACCATGACTTTCTCGTGCCGGGATGTGGGCAGGTTCTTGCCGACGTAGTCGGCCCTGATCGGGAGTTCCCGATGGCCGCGGTCCACCATCACGGCCAGCTGGATGGCGGCCGGCCGCCCCTGGTCGATCACCGCGTCCATCGCCGCCCGGATCGTCCGTCCCGTGAACAGCACGTCATCGACCAGCACGACGACCCGCCCGTCGATGTCGCAGGGAAAGTCCGTTCGGCCTAAGGGACGCGGCCCGGTCCAGGCGTAGTCGTCGCGATACAACGTCACGTCGAGCTGGCCCGCGGGCACAGTGACGCCTTCGATAACCTCCAGATTTTTGGCCAATCGGGCCGCCATCGGCACGCCACGGGTCCGAATCCCCATCAACACAAGCCGCTGCGCGCCTTTGTTCCGCTCCAGCACCTCGTGCGCCATCCGCTTGAGCGCCCGATCCACGTCGGCTGCCCCAAGCACCTGCTTCGCGCACATACGCGAACCCTGCCCCTTTCTGGCCTCTCCGGACCAGCCTTAAAGGTGCGTTCGGTCAGCCGCGACGCTACCAGCGCGAACGTCGCCCAGCAACGAACCTCCCCGTGGTAACGTCCACGCCCTTCCGGTATTGACAGTGTCAACAGCGGGGAGGATGGTGGAGAGCAAGTGTGGAGACCGGCCAGGCCGTGAGATCCCAAAGGAATATCGCGAGGTCGCAACTGAGCTGATCGACCGCCAGGGGGGGCGATACGACCGGAACCCGCGCGGCAAGCACCCTGTGCTGTATCCCGCAGACCCGGCAAAGTCGCCGCTCCGCGTGCCAACCACACCAGGTGACCGACGACGCGGATGGCAGAACTGGCTTGCGCAAGTACGTGACCGGGGCGGGACGTGGCCGCCGCCTCAAAAGAGAGATGGCAGGAGACTTGGATGAGCTACTGGTTCAGCGTTCACGTCGAGGCGCAGGGCCCGGACGACGCCGAGCCGCTCGACGCGCTCGACGGGCGGCTTGACTTGCTCCTTGACGCGTTGGCGCCAGTGTCCGGTGTCGTCGGCGGAGCAGGTCTGCGCTGGGACGCGCAGGTATCAGTCTCGGCTGAGCACGCGCCCGGCGCGATCGAGTGTGCCGTTGACCTCATCACGTCGGCTGCGAGCGAGGTGGGGTTGCCGGCGTGGCCCGTGTTCCGCGTCGAGGCCGTCGAGGAGCACACGCTCGAAGATGAGCTGTCTGCGTCGAACTTCCCGGATCTGGTGGGAGTCGCCGAGGCAGCGCAACTGCTGGGCGTTTCCAAGCAGCGGGTTTCGACGATGGCGCGTGAGCACCGCAGCTTCCCGCGCCCGATGGTTGAGCTGGCTGCCGGGCCGGTGTGGCTCCGCGGGGCCATCGAGTCGTTCCGGGATCAGCGCACCAGATTGCCGATCAGCAGCCCGGCCGCAGAAGCGTCTTAGGCCTGGGAAATAACAACCTTGTGATTCATCCGGAGCGCAGGGTGTAGTTCCACTCGCCGTGAAACTCGTGCTTGGTCAACGGCAAGGCGGCCATCTGCGCGTCGGAGACCTTGATCCCCTTCGGGTAGACGCCCTCGTCAAGCTCGGCATGGACCTTCAACCCGGTGCGGGCAGTGGTGGCAGCGATCAACTCGACCGCGACCTCGTGGCTTTCCAGCGGTCGGCCGCCAGTTCATCGAGATGTGGGAAACAGCCGATGCTCGATCAAGTTCGGTTTGCTGGCGCCTGGCGGCAGGTGACAGACCGTGATCTCCAGACCGGTGTCAGCTGCCAGCTTGGCGAACTCTGCCTCCACAGACGCGTGCGGTGGCCGTTGGACCCGCCGCCGTCGGCGCAGATCAACTCACCGCTCGGCGTCGGGGTAGACGCCCCGGCCAACGCCGTTCCACCAGCGGCGCACGGTGGCCACCGCGAACTCGGCGGTGTCGTGGTCGCGGCCGACACATACCCAGCCGGTGTTCGCTGCCACGTCATAGACCCCATAGGGGATCGCCTTGCGCAGGGTCTTGTCACCGAAGTCATGGACCTCGACCTCGACCGGCGCGCCTGTGGGCCGCCACTCCTGTCCCGCGTTTTTATAGGCCCCGACCAGCTCTTTTCTTCGTGTCGACCGAGATCACCGGGTCGCTGGCGGCCAGGTGACCTGGTCGCCCGAGATAACGGAACTGGGCGTCCCGGTCGGGATGCTGTTTGCCCTCGCGGGTTTTGGCGTTGGCCTGCAGGCTGTAGCCCAACCGGCGCAACAACTCCCCGACCGTGTGATAGCTGACCTGATGTCCCGCCGCGGTCAAGGCGTCCGCCAGATGGCGGGTCGACTTGCACGTCCACCGCAACGGCGGTTCCGGGTCACCACGAGTGTCGGGATCGACCAGCGCGTCTAACGCCTCGACCACCCTTTGGTCACGCACAGTGACCGGTTTGCGTCCCCCGCCCGGACGGCGCACCCGCCCGGCGGGCAGCGGCTCGCCCAGCTACTCGAGCTCACAGACGGCTTTGCTGACCGTAGGCCAGGACACCCCAGCCGCCCGCGCGACCGCCGCGATCCCGCCATGACCGATCTGCCGGGCCTCGACACCCATCCACAACCGCCGCTGCCGCTCGTCCAAATACGGCCACAGCGCGGCGAACTTGCGTTCTAGCGCTTGCTCGTCCACGACCATACGCCGAGCGTAAACGACTCACCCCCATCCCTAAACGTTATTTCCTCCCAAGCCCTTAGTGGCCCCTGAATTCACCGATCGGTGTCGTACTCAGGCATCGTGCCCGCCGCTGACGTGCACGTTTCCTCTGAACGTGGAGGAAACCCGTGGGCGCCCGATGGGTGGAGCCCGTAGGGGCGCAGGTTTCCTCCGGATTCGGAGGAAACCTGGGTTGCACGCTACTGGGAGCGGTGGGTTCAGGCTGAGGAACCGCCCGCCCGCCCGGTCAGCCGCAGAGGGCGGCGGCGTCGATGACGCTGACGTCGTCGCGTTGGGACGCAGCGCGACGCAGGTTCGCATCGGCACCGCCGGCGGTGAACACGGCCAGGTGGACGGCGGCTGCCCGTCGATCGGCCGGCAGCAGGCTGCGGACATGCTCAAGCCGGCGCAGGTCCTCAAGCGTCCGATCACCCGTCGACGCCTTCACCTCACCGATCAGCGTCACCAGGCCTTTTTCGTCTATGCCCACCACGTCGACCTCGTGGTGGCGTCGCAGGGCCGGGTCGTACACCATAGTGGCCCCGACATCGGCGATCGGCGGAAGTCCGAGGTCGAAGTCAAGCACTGCCTCCCGGCACACGTGCTCGAAGTGCGGACCGGCGACCTGCGAGCGGAACGTGACAGCGGCGCGGTCCCACACCGCCGCTGCCCGGCGGCGGCTGAGGGCGGCACGGTTCGGCCTGATGATGGCGTAGTGAAACCGCAGGAAGGGGTCAGCGATGTCAAGCAGCGATCGCTTGGCGCGCAGGGGGTCGGCCGTCCGCACCAGCAGCCCGGCGTCGACCAGACGATCCAGCGATCGCCCCAGTGAGGTGGCCTTCCGGCCTGTCGCTCGGGCGATGCCAGTGGGGGTGCGCTCCCCCGCCACCACCGCGGCGAGAATTGAACGGTAAACGTTGGCATCAGGCAGCGACGGGTCCGCGGCGAAGACCAACTCGTCCTCATGGAAGGTCGCGGTGCTCGGATCGAGCGCCCGCTCGATGATCCACGTCTCGACGTCGTCGCCCACTGGGCCCAGAACGTCCCGGTACCCAGGCGTGCCCCCCACGACGGCGTGCACGGTCAGCGCATCGGTGGGCCGGCCTTCGAGTCCCCAATAGCGGATTGCCGTTCGCAGGTCGAACGGCCGCATACGCAGGGACACCGCCGCCCGACGATACAGCGGCCCATCCCCGGCCAAAAGCTTGGCCATCTGCGAAATGGCTGAGCCGCACAGCAGCAGCCTGCTGCGCCCTGGACGCCGCTCGTCCACCGCCGCCTGCACCACCGTCGGAAGCTCTGCCGCACCCTCCACCAGGTAGGGGAACTCGTCGAGGACGACGAGTGGAGTCTGGGGAAGGTCCAGCAGCGCCCTCACTGCGGCACTCCAGTCGTCCAGCCGCAGGGGCGCGGGCGCCCCGACCTGCTCGGCCAGCCGCCTGCCGAGCGAGGTGAGGAACAGCGCCGAATCCTGCCGCACCGCTTGGACGAACAGGCCGCCGGCCGCATCGCACAGCGCACCGAGGAGGAACGACTTCCCGACCCGACGTGATCCCCACATGACACCGAGACGCCCCGCTGGTCCGGCGAGAAACCGATCCAGGTCGGCCCATTCAGCTTCTCGATCGAACAGCCACGCGGGGCGAAGCACAGTCATGCCCCAAAGAATAATGCCCCAGAGCATAATGCTCAACAGCATAACCTGGAGCGGGCGTGGCTCCTGATGCCGGCGGTTATCCCAGGATCGTGTCCTGCTCGGGGGGGAGGATCCTGGGCGGCTTCCGGCGGAGGGGGGAAACGGGCAGGACGCTCGCCTGCGCAAGGTCGGCGGTCGACGCGAGGGGGCCTGTGAGCACGCGGTCGAGCAGTGTGGCCTGCTGGGGCTCGAGGTCGGCGAGCAGGGTGAGGACGTTGACGAGCTCGAACAGCTCTCTGGTCCATTCCGGGTCCCATGCGGTCGCGTTGATGCACCGGTCGAGGTCGGAACCGCGCCTGCCCTCCGGGTCGCGTTTGCGGTAGCCGAACCAGTGGCGGATGACCCTCATCCCGGAGACCTGGTACGCCCACGCGGCCGGCTCGACCGGCGCGTAGACGCCGACGCCGAGCCGCAGCTCCCGCTGGTCGGGGAGGTACTCGATCGTCTCGGGCATGCAATCCGGTTCTGGAGGGATGGTGTGCAGCACCCGGGGGCGGCGGTGGGTGGGCAGCTTGGGCGACCCGCTGGGTCGGCCGGCCGCGGCGTCGACGAACCGTTCCCCGTACGTGTGCAGCCAGAGCACGCGACGGCCGAGTTGGACGGCGTCAGCGAAGGTCCCGGGGTCGGCGGTCACGGGCACGCGAAGGCCGGGGGTGCGCAGGTTCTCAGCGAACCGGGCGACGTAGCCGGGGTGCGCGAGGATTGCCGCGAGGTAGGCGAACACGTCGCGGGGATCGACCGGACACCCGAACGCGGCGCTCAGGAATTCGGCGAACCCTGGGGCGACGTTGGCATCGCTGCCGTCCGAGTCGCGCCACAGCGGGAAAGCGCGTCCACCGCGGCCGTGGTAGTGGTCCAGGTTGGGGACAAGGGCAGTGAACGTGGCCGCCGGCCCCGCCCATGGCGCGATCCGGTTAAGAGCGGTCAGGTACACCTGATGGATGCCGCAGACCTCCCACAGCGCGGGGTTGGGGCGGTTGATGAGCCGCTTGTCCGTGAGGATGTACTGCCGATCGAAGGAGCGGTAGCCGATGCTCTCCAGGTACGGGCGCGGGCCGGTCTCCTCGGCGAGCGGGCCTTTGGGAGGCGGGAAGCCGGGCAGGTTGTCGGACAGGATCGTGTAGATGGTGCGGTCCTGTGGATGCTCGTCGAGCAGCGCTCGCTTGTGCGCGAGGGGGGCCGCGACGAGGCGGTCCCAGCGCTTGACGAGTGCCTCTTTGGACGGGCCGCACACCCATGTCCGCCCTGGCATGGTGCCTGACCCGGACCAGGGCAGGAGGTCTTCGAGGGCGGGCATCGCCGCCCAGCTCTGCTGGCCGGCGGGCAGCAGCGGAGCGGTCCACTCGGTCGGGCAGTCCTGCCATCGAGGGTCGTCGAAGGTCAGCGCGGCGAGCGCGGCGAACTTGGCGTCGCGAAGGCCGGCGATGGCGAGATGCCGCACCGGAGCGGGCGTGTCCGGGCTGGTGGAGCCGTCCTTGAGCGCGATGGTGATGCAGACCGGCTGTTGGACGCCGGTGAACACCCGCGTGTTGACCGGCGGCTGGTGGCCCTCCGGGGACAGGTCGATGACCCAGACCGCGTCCGCGACCCGGCGGAGGTAGGCGCGCATAGCCGCGAACCCCGGCCCGTTGAGGAACCCGGCCACGGTGATGAGCGCCACGACCCCGTTGGTGGCCGGGGCATGATGCTCGAACACCTTCCAGGTGGCCCACCGCCAGAAGTAGACATAGGGGTTGTACAGGTGCTTGACGTGGGCGCTGACGCCCAGCTCCTTCGGCGGCATGAAATCGGCGAGGATGGGCGGCTTGTGTTGTTCCGGCCGGCCGCGCTCGACCCAGCCGCCCCGGTTGCGGGAGCGCTCCCGGTACGGCGGGTTGCCGATGACCACCAGAACCCGCTCGTCACGCTTGATCTCGTTGGCCTGCCGGCGGCTGCGGGCGATCGGCTCGTACACCGCGGCGAGGCGGTCCTGCTCGGCGTACGGGTCTTCGAGGGTGTTCGCGACGTGCAGGCGCACCGCGCCGGGAGACAGCTGGACACCGCGACGCGCGTATTCCTGGGTCAGGCGGAACTCGGCGACCGAGTAGGGGCCGGTCTGCAGCTCGAAGCCGACCAGCCGCGACGCGGCTCGCCTCAGCTGGGTGGGGATCTCGGGCTCGCCCTCCTCCTCGGCGACCGTGCGGGCGATCCGGTCGATGATCCGGAACAGGAACGTGCCGGTGCCCACCGCCGGGTCGACGACCGCGACGTCTGTGCCCGCGAACCCGCTGGAGCAGCCCAGCCGGTCGCGCAGCAGCCCGTCGACCAGGCGCACCATCGCGTCGACGACCTGGTTAGGGGTGTAGTAGCTGCCGGTCTGGCGGCGCAGCTTCGGGTCGTACTCGGCCAGGAAGTCCTCGTAGAACAGCAGCCACTTGTCCGGATCGCCGCGGCTGACCGTCTCCCAGTCGACGACGCTGAGCACCCGCAGGAGGACCCGCAACGATCCGGCCAGCTCGACGATCCGGCGGTCGGTCAGCACGTCCAGCGCCGCGCCCATCATGGTGTGCCGGTCACCGAGCTGGTCGGCGATGCGGCCGACGTCGCCGCTGTCGAAGGCGATGCCCTCGACCCGGGCCAGCAGCAGCGCGAACGTGACCGTCTGCGCGTACCCGTCGGCGAACACCTCGTCGCTGGCGTCGGCGAACAGCAGATCGCGCCAGTCCGCGGCCAGATCCCGCAGCCCCTGGGCGCCGCCGGCCAGCAGCTCACGGACCTCCTCGCGGACCAGCCGGCACAGCCGCGCCGCAGTCAGGGCCAGCTCCCTGGCGTTGCGCGGTGCGGGGGGCTCCCACAGCAGGAAGTCCTCGAGCAGGGCCGCGAGCCGGCTGTCCGGTGCGCGCAGCGCGCGTCCCGCGGTCTTGACCTGCCCGTCGAGTTCGGCGATGTCGCCCTGCCGCTCCCCGAAACGGTACAGACCCCAGTGGCCGCCGTCGGTGTAGAGCAGGTTCGGAAGCGACTGCAGCCGATCCCACTGACGCTTGTCGTGAGGCTCCCGGAACCGCCGCGGGTCCGCCCCCTTGCCCGGAGCCTTCGTCTCCACGAACCCCATCAGGGCGCCGTCGACGTAGACCGCGAAGTCCGGCCGCACCCCCAAGCCTGGAACGCGGTCCTCGCCAGCCATAGTCACGTGCCGTACCCCGCCGGACTCGCCGAACCGGCGGATCAGCTCCTCCACGGGACCCCGGAGATGGTCTTCGGGCTCACCAGCGCCGGTGGCGAACTTCGCCGCGACCGCACGGCCGAAATCCGTTATCAGCTGCTGCACCTGCTCCGTCGTGGGCGCCATACCCAGCAAGCCTAGGGCACACCTGTGACAGACCCGCATAGGCCGGGAGTGCGTGAGCCGGCCGTCGCGCTCTCGGCGAGCCGGCCGCGCTCACCAACCGGCCTCGTCGCGGCGCTGACCGCCCGGGAGGCTGCGCTTCTCTGCTGGGCTGGGCGGGGCCTCAGACGAGCAGCGGGAGCATCTGCGCGTGCTCGCCGCGCCTGGGCCGGGCCTACCGCGCCATCCCCCACGACCGATGCCCGTCGTAGCGCGCGTTACGCGCCGCCTACCTGACGAGGGTTACTGAGAGACCGATTGCGAGGTTTGCCCACACCTTGTCCGCAGTGAGGATGGTCGCCCCGAAACGGTGCGCGAAGGCGAGACAGCAGCGATCGGCAAGGGATAAACCTGCAGCGTGGACCTGAGGCCAAAGCTCCGCCGCTCTCTCCGCATCCTCTCGTGTCAGCGGGACGATGCGCAGCCCGAGCGCGCGCAGCAGCATCCCAGTCTCGTGCGGGTCCCGGCCGCGCTGCCCCACTTTCTGTAGGATTTCGGACCAGTTGACCGCAGAGACTGATCCTTCTTGAAGGTGAGGCTCGACCTTGTCGGCGCCCAGCTCGTCCTGCAGCCATGCGAGGACCGCTGATGCGTCGAGAACGACCGCGGCACTCATCTCAGAACTCGCGTTGGGCTTCTTCGCGACGTTCCGCGATCAGGTCTTCGGCCATACTGCCGGGCACGTCAGCGAACATCTCACGAAGGCGCCGCTTCACCGCCTCCCGCGTCGTGAGCACCAACTGGTCCTTCCCAACATGGATGACCAGCACGCTTCCCTCGGCGATGCCGAGCGCCTGACGAGCCTCGATGGGAATCACCATTCGACCTTTCGGTCCAACCCGAACCTCCAACACGTCAGGTGGCATCATGCTGCAAACGTGCCACGAGATGATGTCAGTGTCACCACCGGGCAATGATCCCCCTGACCTCTCCGCCAGCAGCGGCAGACGCTGCTGGACGACCCCGGCGTGACGCGGAGCCTCAGGCGCTGGCCGGGAGCAGGTCAGCGGTGCTCGGGGTTGGCGAAGTCGAAGCGGCAGCCCGCGTCCCAGGCGGCGCGCTGGTTGCCGTGCGCGGGGATGCCACCGGCGTCCTTGAGCATCCGGGCAAGGTGCAGCAGGTTCCAGGTGAGGAACGTGGTGTTGCGGTTCGTGAAGTCGTTCTCCGGCCCGCCGGAGCCCTCGTCGAGGTAGCTGGGCCCTGGCCCTGCCTCGCCCAGCCAGGCGGCGTCGGCCTGCGGGGGGATCGCATAGCCCAGGTGCTGGAGGGAGTACAGGATGTTCATCGCGCAGTGCTTGGCGCCGTCCTCGTTGCCGGTGATGATGCACCCGCCGACCTTGCCGTAGTAGATCCACTGGCCCTGGTCGTTGAGCATGCTCGAGTTGCCGTACAGCCGCTCGATCACCCGAGTGCACACCGAGGATTTCTCCCCCAGCCAGATCGGTGAGAGCAGCACGAGGATGTCGGCGGCCAGCACCCGCTCGAACAGGGCTGGCCACCCGTCGGTGGCGAACCCGTGCTCGGCCATGTCCGGGTAGACGCCGGGTGGCAGGTCACAGTCGACGGCGCGGACGACCTCGACGGACACGCCGAGCCGACGCATGATCGCGATCGAGTGGTCGGCCAACCCCTGGGTGTGCGACCGCTGCGGCGACGGCTTGAGCGTGCAGTTCACGTACAGCGCCCGCAGGTCGCTGAAATCCCACCGGCTCTCGGCGCACAGCCGCTCGTCACGCTCGTCGAGTGTCGTCATTGGTCCTCCTGACGTCGGGGCGATCCAGCCGGCGGCAATCTCCTGGCTTGCAGTCCCGTCCTCCCGCCAATCGTTTCACCACCCGCGCTGTGAGATGCCCGTTACACTTTGTGCAGGTGCAGAGCAGGCGATTCGACGTGTTCCTCTGCCACCACGGCGCTGACGGTGCGGTTGTCGAACGCATCGCCGAGCGGCTGCGGGGGAAGGGGGTCCAGCCGTGGCTGGACCGGTGGTGCCTTGCGCCGGGGGATGACTGGCAGCAGGGGATCATCGAGGGCCTTGGAGCGTCGAGGGCGTGCGCCGTCTTCGTCGGCTCGCGTGGTCTGGGCGGCTGGGCTCGTGAGGAGTTGGCCGTGGCCCAGGACCGCGCGGTCAAAGACCACGACTTCCGCCTGTTCATGGTGCTGCTGCCCGGTGCGCCCAAGCCCGACGATCTCAGCCTGGCCTTCCTCGCCAACCGCCAGTGGGCCGATCTGCGCGCTGACATCGACCACCCAAACGGCGTTCAGGAACTGCTGTCGGCGCTCACCGGGCCGGCCCACCGTCCTGACCCGCTGCCCAGGAGGCCCGACGACGTCTGTCCCTACCGGGGATTGGAGGTCTTCGACACCGAGCACGCCGAGTTCTTCTCGGCCGCGATCACGACATCCGGCGGGTGATCGACAAGCTCGGGGAGGGCCGGTTCCTGGCAGTGCTCGGCCCCTCAGGCTGCGGGAAGAGCTCCTTGGTGCGCGCCGGCGTGATGCCCGCGCTCAAGAATGGCGCGTTGCCGGGCAGCAAGGCCTGGACGGTGCGGCTCGTCACCCCGGGGACGCAGCCGTTGCGTGGGCTGGCCGCCCAGCTCGCGCGCCTGTTCCCGCGGGAGTCGATGCAGCGCACCCTCGACGGGCTGCGCGCCGACGAGCGGAGCTTGGACCTGGCGGTGGCGCTGACGTTGGGCGAGCGACCCGACGAAGAGCGGGTGGTGCTGGTCGTCGACCAGTTCGAGGAGGTCTTCACGCTGTGCGCCGACGAGACCGAGCGCGCCGCGTTCGTGGCCAACCTGTGCTACGCGGCCACGATCCCGGGGGGTCGCCTGGTCGTGCTCGTGGCGATGCGCGCCGACTTCTACCACCGCTGCGCGCCCTACCCAGACCTCGCGAACTTGATGGCGACGCAACAGTTCCTCGTGAGCCCGCTGGATCCCGAGGGGCTGCGCGAGGCAATCGAGCGGCCGGCCTGGCGCGCGGGCTACGAGCTGCAGGCCGGGCTGGCCGAGGCGATCCTCGACGACGTGGCCGACCGACCAGGCAGCCTGCCGCTCCTCGAGCATGTGCTGCTGGAGATCTGGCAGCGCCGGCAAGGGCAGACGTTGACGTTCGAGGCGTATGTGGCCAGCGGCGGGGTGGCAGGCGCGTTGGCCCAGCGAGCCAACGCGATCTATGAGGGCCTGACGCCTGCGCAACAGGCGATCGCCCGCCGCGTGCTGTTGCGCCTGGTCCAGCCCGGTGAGGGCACCGAGGACACCCGCCGCCGAGCCGAGTTGAGCGAGCTGCGCACCCGGCCCGACGAGGAGGCGGATCTGGAGGCGGTGGTCAAGGCGTTGGCCGACGGGCGGCTGCTGACCACCAGCCAAGACGAGGTCACGAAGGCGCGGGTGGTCGACGTCGCCCACGAGGCCCTGATCCGCAGCTGGCCTGAGCTTCGGGGTTGGCTCGAGGAGAGCCGAGATCTGCTGCGGGCTCACCGCCGCCTGACCGAAGCAGCCAGCGAGTGGGACCGGAACGGCCGGGACGAGGGGTTCCTCTACCGCAGGGCTGCCCTGGCCGCCTGGGAGGCCCGCTCTGCGGATGCGCTGAACGACCTGGAGCGGGGGTTTCTGGAGGCGAGCCGTGAGCGCGAGGCCCGCGAGCGCGTCACCCGCCGCCGCCGGATCCGCCTGACCGTGAGCGGCCTGTGCGCGGCGTTAGCCGTTATCAGCATCCTGGCAGTCGTGGCGCTGGGGCAGCGTGATCTGGCGTTTTCCCGCGAGTTGGCGGCCAGCGCAAGAGCCCAGCTACCGCTCGATCCGGAGTTGAGCATCCTGCTGGCCCGGGAGGCCTTGCAGGTCAGGCCGACCGCGGAGGCGGAGTCGGTGCTCCGCCAAGCCGCGCTGGAGTCGCGTGTACGCGCCGTGCTGCGCGGCCACGACGGCCCGGTACTGAGTGTGGCGTTCAGCCCCGACGGACAACACCTCGCCACCGCCAGCATCGACGGCACCGTGCGGGTGTGGGACCTGACGGGCGGCACCGACCCGCTCGTGCTGACCGGCCACGACGCCACAGTGCGGGGTGTGGCGTCAGCCCCAACGGCCAGCGAATCGTCAGCGCGAGCGACGACGGTACGGTGCGCCTGTGGGAGCCAGCGAGCGGAGACGACCCAGTCGTGCTAGCCGGCCACGACGGCCCGGTATTGGGT
>JBOGEA010000131.1:0-14476 GCA_050743205.1 Egibacteraceae bacterium
GCGGTATTCCGCCGCGATCCAGCACAAAACCTCCCCCGACGCGACCCCAGTCGTCATCCCTCGTCGTTGGTCGGGCTGCCCATCCTGTCGCGTTCCTCGTGCTTGGTTATATAGCGATCGGTCGGCCCCGGTCCTCGTCCTGTCGCCGCCCGGCGCGCTCATCACGCTGGTCGCGCAGGCGTCGGTCGGCTTGGATTTCGGGGTGATCGGGGTGATCGGGGTGATCGGGGTGATGGGAGGTGATCGGGGTGATCGGGGTGTTGGGAGGTGATCGGGGTGGTCGGGGTGTTGGGCGGTGGCGGGGGTGTGGGTGGCGCCGAGGGCTTGTTCCCAGCCGGCGCCTTGGACGGCGTAGATGCGGTTGGTGAGGCGACCGCAGGAGAGGGCGACGTAGGCGCGTTCGGCGCTCGCGCGTTCGGTGGGGTGGTACAGGGCGTGATCAACGGTGGCGCCTTGGGCCTTGTTGCAGGTCAGCGCGTAGTCGTAGTCGACGTCGGCGGCGACGTAGCTGGCGGGGAGGAGCAGCAGGCCGGGGTGGCCGTCGGTGGCGTGCTCGGGGTCGAGTTGGACTTCGATCCAGCCGCGGGTGGTGCGGGTGATGCGACCTTCCATGCCGTTGTGGACCTCGACGCGACCCCCATCAGGGCACGGGAGTCGGGCGTCGTTGCGGCCGAGCCAGACCCGGTCGCCGGCGGCGAGGTGGAGTTTGCGACCGGTGTCGAGGTCACGGTAGGTGTGCCACCCTTCGCCACGACACCACGCTCACGCAGCGCGTGGCGGGCTTGGATGTTCAGGTCGGCCACGACTCTGTTGGTGTCGGCCAGCATCCGCGCGGCTTGGCCCTGCTCGATGAGGTCCAGCCAGTCAGCGAGCATCGCCTCATGACAGGCCGTCACGGTAGGACGCACGCGCAGCAGCCCCAAATCTTGGTAGGCGCTGATGGCGGCGTCGGGGTTGCGGTCGCGGAGCTGCTCGGCGGCGCCGCGTTGACGCAGGTCGGCGAAGCGGTGGTTGACGGTCAGCTCAAACACGCCCAGCCGCTGGGTGAGAGCGGTGAACAGCCCGCCCGCGTCCACTGCGGGGATCTGCCGGTCATCGCCCACCATGACCAGCTTGACGCCGGCGTGGTCGGCGGCGCAGACCAGGCGCAGCAGGGTGCGGGTGTCGCACATGGCGGCCTCGTCGAGCACCATGGCGGCGCCTTGGGGCAGTTGGCAGTCGGTGTGGTCGAGGCGGGCGAGCAGCCCGTGGACCGTGTCCGTGTGGGTGATGCCGGCGGATTCGCCGAGGACGTGGGCGGCGGACGGGGCGAGCCCGATCACCTGATGGCCGGCGGCGTGGAGGGGTCTGGCGGTAGACGCCGAGGCCGTAGGACTTGCCGGTGCCGGCTCGCCCCTCGACGACATCGACAAACGCGCCTGAGGCGCACAGCCCGCGGACCATCGCCTCCCGATCGGCGTCCAGACCATCGCGGCCCAGAGTTACAGACTTGTAAGACACCACGCAGCGTAGCCATGAAGCGAGCGATCTGGAGTACCTCCAACAGTCCGGGACGCCCGTATCCGCACGTTACGGCTGGTCCCGGCGTCTACCCCCCCTACGGGTGGTGTCGGATATCCCTGACGCATCGTGAGGGGGGCTTGGGCGGGGAGTAGTGAGGAGAGCCCTCGATGCCATGTCCAACCCGCTCGCAAGGAGTCCTCACCGTGGACCCACGCCTGACATCACACCCTCCATGTCAACCTCAGCCCGAGACCGCGCCTGACATTGAGGAGTGGTCCGTCCAGATCCGGCGCACCAGGATCTACCGCCTCCCCATCCACTCCAGGGGCGCGGCTGCGACGTCCCAGCGGCGCATCCGGCGGCTGGGCTCCTGGTCGTAACAGCCGCCGTGGTGCTCGCCGTGATCTACCCTCAGCTCCGCGAGCCCCTCATCGGGTTCGTCATCGACCTCGCGCAGACCTTGATCACCGGCTGACCGATAGCGTCAGCGCGACCCGCTCGGCGCTGCCGGACTGTGGTGGCCAGGTCAGGATGCGCGAGCGGCTGGCGGGTAGCCGCTTACCGGGATGCCATGACGCTTTCCCCCACGTTCTGGGTTCCGATAAGACAGTGATATCGGAACATAGAGGGCGGACGATGCGCGAGCACAGCGCGGCCGAGGCGGCCGATATCGTGCCCGCAGTCAGCTACGCCGGGCGTGCGAGCACGGAGACGCTGACGGACGCGGACGCAGAGGCCATCCAGCACAGCAAGGCCGAGAACAAGTGGCGAGCGTACCGGTCCGACTGGGCGCACTTCGAGGCGTGGCGCGAACGGGAGGATCGGGGCGCGCTGCCCGCCACCCCCTACACAGTGACCGCCTACGTGCACCGACCTGGTCGCCCCCACCAGGTCGGTGCCGAGGGCAAGACCGCGCCCCGGTCGGCCTATGACCAGGGATGACGCGTCCCGGGAGCTTCGCCGCGAGGTGACCACGCTGACCGGCGTCCCGTGCACACCGCGAACCCCTCATCCGAGGGAGCAACCAGGAAGCCTCGGCCCACCGTCCACGAGGCCTTGCCCGACGGGGGTCTTTGAACTTGTATCACCCAGGCCTTAGGACCTGGGCACGAATAACGTGGTGGTTTCGGATGGTTAGGGCGGTTGTGGGAGAAGGGTGTAGTTCCACTCTCCGTGGAACTCATGTTTGACCAGAGGAACGGCGGCCAACTCGCGGTCTGAGACCTTCACACCGGTGGGATAGGCGCCCTGGTCGAGTTCGGCGTGCACCGTCAACCCTTGGCGGGTGGTCGTCGCGGCGATCGTCTCGACTACGACCTCGTGGCTGACAAGGGGCCGTCCCCGCCAATTCATCGAGATATGGGAGAACAGCCTGTGCTCGATTTTGTTCGGTTTGCTGGTGCCCGGCGGCAGATGGCAGACGGTGATCTCCAAGCCGGTCTGTGCGGCCAGTCTGCCCAGCTGGACCTTCCACATCCGGCTGCGGGAGCTGTTGGAGCCGCCGCCGTCGGCGCTGATCAGCAGCCTGCCGCTGTGCGACCAGCGGTGGCGGCCCTCCTGCTGCCACCACCGGCCGATCGTGGCGACCGCGAAGCTGGCGGTGTCGTGGTCCACCCCGACATTCACCCAGCCGCTGTTCTGGGCGATGTCGTAGACCCCGTAGGGGATGGCCTTGCCCTCGGCCAGGCTGGGGAAGTCGTGGACATTGACCTCTTCGGGCTGTCCCGTGGGCTGGTATTCCCGTCCGTCGTTGGCGAACTCGCCGATTTTTTCTTTTTTCTTGGTGTCCACTGAGATCACCGGATCCCCGGCGTCCATATGCGCGTTGACCTGGTCGGCGAGGTAGCGGAACTGCGCGTCGCGGTCGGGATGCTGTGCGCCTTCCCGGGTTTTGCGGTTGGCCTGCAGCCGGAAGCCCATGGCTTTGAGCAGTTTGGCCACGGTGCGGTAGCTGACCTGATGGCCCTGCTTGCCCAGCTCATCAGCCAGCGTCCGCGTCGACTTCGACGTCCAGCACAGCGCCGATTCAGGGTCTCCGCGCGTGGCCGGGTCTACCAGCCGTTTCAGCGTGGCGACCAGCTCCGGGTCGGTGGCGGTCAGCCGTTTGCGTCCCCCGCCGGGACGCCGTGTCCGCTCGGACGGCTCGGCGCCCTCAGCGATTTCCGCCAGCCCTTTGCGCACGGTCGTCTGGGACACGCCCGCTGTACGGGCGACCAGGCTGATCCCGCCACGGCCCCACGCTTGCGCCTCGGCGCCCAACAGCACCCGCCGCTGCCGCTCGTTCAACACGGGCAGCACGACCTCGAACTTGCGCGCCAACGCCTCCTCGGTGACTGCCACAGCGGCAGCCTAACCGACCCCATCTTTCAACCATGTTATTTGTGCCCAGGCCCTTAGCGTGACGGCTATGAGCACAACCACAAGAGCAGACCAGGCACACAGCATCGAGCAAGAGTACGACCCTCGCCGTCCCTACCGGGACTACTCGGCGCTTGAGCTTTGGGAATCACTGGAAATCCAGCACAGTCGGGGAAAGTACGACGAGGCCATGGTGTGGGAGCTGGCGCTTCGAGCATGCCAGCTGGAGACCCTGAGCGGGCGCTGACACGTTGCCAGACGTGAGGCCGTTACGCATCGTCCATATCTCCCCCGGTTATGACCTCGTCGAGTCTGAGCACCCCCTCCCAGCTGTCGTGAGGGAATCCCGGGAACGAGAGCTTGGTCGTATCTTCGGTCAGAACATCGAAATCACATATCTCTCAGAGGTAGGTCTTAGCAGCCCCGAAGAGCTGGCAGCAGCCGTTCGAGACACAGCGCCCGACGCCGTTGTGTTGGCGTCAGTGACACCGAACTACCGCCAAGCGGTTATGGGGCTGGCCGATGAGATGCTCGTCCTCCACCCAGTCATTGAACGCTACCGAGATCACCATGGTTACCCCCGAGAGCAACTGGCTGGCTTCGGGGTGATGCGGGGGGCAGGTCCTCAGCTTCTCGCAGACGGGGCGCTGACAGCACGCTCGGCGATCACCGAAGAGCTGGCGATCCAGCTATTGTGCCTTACAGCGGTAGACGAAGGAGCAGCCCCCGGGACGAGCGGGAGCAGCAGCCCCGCTCATCGCAACAGACCTTGGCCAACTGAGCGGGTTGCTTCCACGGCATTGGCCGTATGAGAGTGAAACACGCACTGCCGTCCAAGCGTTTCTCTGTGGCCCGCGTGGCCCTCTCGTTGAGCATCGTGCGCGACTTCCAGCCGGCGAGGCGCATGAGGTCGCCTTCGTTGCCGCTGGCGGACAGGAACTGGTGGGCGAACGTGTGGCGGAACTGGTGAGGGTGGATCGGGGCTGGCCCGCTTGGGTGCAGCGCCGACGGATCAGCTTCTGGATCCCCGTGTCGTGAGGGGACCCGATCCGCCCAGCCACAGGTTCGACAGCTCCGCATACCGGTGGTGGGCCCGGATACGGAGGTAGCGATCCAGCGCTTTGACGCCTTCATGCCGCGCGGCAGCGTGCGCTCACGACGGCCTTTGCCGAGCACGTGAGCCGCGCCCAAGTCGAGGTCCAGGTCGGCATCCCGGCTTCGATCAGGTGCGCGTGGAACTGCTCGGCGGCGCACCGGCAGTTTGTGATGGTGTTGGCTGAAAGGTGCGCTGCCCGCAGGTGTCGCATCCACGAGCGGATGAGCCCCTCGACATCACCCACCGTAGTCGGCGTGCCCTTCGTCCCCATCCCAAAAAGATACGCCCCGCAAGCGCTGCGCTCACGGCGCTGTTGGCGAGGAGATGACGTTCTTGCCGCTCAGAGCCGCAGAATTACGCGACGGGGAGTGGCGGCGGGGGGCGCATCCTGTGGCGCAATGCGCCCCCCGCCGGCTAGCAGGACGGGCGAAGAGGGGGGGTCGCCGTCCTGCGGGGTTTGCCGCGCGCGTCCCCGGGGTGGGACGCGACGGCGGAGAAGCCGCTCGGTGCCCGGACGAACGTGGCCGGCCTGTAACCGGACTGGCGCAGAACACTCCTGTCGCCACTCGGGTGATCAGCCACATCGAGCAGATCCGGGTTGCTGCCGCTGCGACTCGGCAGCGAAACGGCGGCGCTGTGGTGAAGTCTGCCTCAATCTCAATCCTGCCGGGGGAGTCCCCCCCGTGAGCAGGGGGTCGGGGGGAGCAGTCCCCCCGGTGAGCCGGGCGGCGAGGTCCAACCGCCAGGGGGCTTCGCCGCCCGGCTCCCGCACGACGCAGTCCGTCCCACCCACCGGGGTGCGCACCCCACGTGCGGCCAGGTCGTCCGTGCCGAGGAGCGTCCCACCGGCCCCACCACCCGGCACGACGTCGGGCAGCGCGGACTGCCAGATGTCGGTCGCTGCGATGAAAGCCACGAAAACTCCTCCTCACGGGATCTGCGTTCGGCGCCGTTATGGAGATTCCTTATTCCTCCCGATTTCGGCGACCGGAAGGTCTGTGCGACACACTAGTTTGAGGAATCCGCGTGACGGGAACCCGCGTGCGGCAGACGCTCCTTCATGGTGGCCCCACCCCAAAATGTGGCCCAATGGACACCTAGGTATAAGTAACCAGAAACCGGTTAAGCGTCGCAGTGGCACCTCGGACGCAGCCGTGACCAGCGGAGGGCTACGCGCAGTCACCGTGGAGCCGGCGGGAACACGCCATGTTCTCGTAACCGAGCCGCTTTCCAACCGGCCTCCAGGCACACTCGCCGTGCGCCGGATCTTCGCTCTCCGCCACGGTGTCGCCATGTTGAGAACGGTCCGCAAGCTCGGCAACCAGACCGCGGTGGGTGTCCATCCGGCGCTGGGAGCACCCCCGCCGAACGTGCCCGCACTGGTCAGGTGCGGCAGCCGCGCATGCGTGCGATCGCGAGGGAGGAGGCCCCCCGCATGGTGACGCGCCGTGAGTTCCTGCGACGGACCGGAGTCGTAACCGCCGGGCTTGCGATGCCGGCGTGTGTCAGGGCTGACCGGCCGGCGGTCACGCACGGCGTGCAGAGCGGGGAGGTGACCGCGGACTCGGCGGTGGTCTGGGCGCGGGCGGACCGCGCGTCGATGATGCTGGTCGAGACCGCGCCGACGGAGTCGTTCGCGCGGTCGCGGCTGCACCCGGGGCCAATGGCGACGGCGGAGTCCGATTTCACCGCGAAGCTCGACCTTCGCGGCCTGCCGCCGGGGCAGGAGGTGTGGTACAGGGTCTCGTTCGAGGAGCGGGGAGTGCGCGGCGAGCCGGCTGTCGGCCGGCTGCGCACGGCGCCCGCGCAGCGCCAGGACGTGCGCTTCGTCTGGTCGGGGGACACCTGCGGCCAAGGCTGGGGCATCAACCCCGAGTTCGGCGGCCTGCGCATGTACGAGACGATGCGCGGCGCCGACCCGGATTTCTTCATTCACTCCGGCGACACGGTCTACGCGGACGCGCCGTTGGAGGAGCGGCGGGACCTGCCGGACGGCGGCGTGTGGCGCAACGTGGTGACGCCCGAGAAGGCGAAGGTCGCCGAGACGCTCGACGAGTTCCGCGGGCAGCACCGGTACAACCTGACGGACGAGCACGTCCGCCGGTTCAACGCGCGGGTGCCCGTCTTCGCGCAGTGGGACGACCACGAGACGACCAACAACTGGTGGCCCGGCGAGCTGCTCGACGACGAGCGGTACACAGTCCGCCAGGTCGATGTGCTGGCCGCGCGGGGACGCCAGGCGTTCTTCGAGTACCTGCCGCTGCGCGGCGGGCCGCCGGATCGCATCGAGCGGGTGGTGCGCTACGGGCCCTCGCTCGATGTGTTCTTCCTGGACATGCGGACCGACCGGGGCCGCAACGACGCGAACGACCAGCCGGCGGGCAGCCCCATCCTGGGGGCACGCCAGCTCGACTGGCTCAAGCGCGAACTCGAGCGCTCGACCGCCACCTGGAAGGTGATGGCCGCCGACATGCCGCTGGGGATCGTCGTGCGGGACGGGGACACGGCGTTCGAGGGCGTGGCGAACGGCCAGGGCGGACCGCCCCTGGGGCGCGAGCGTGAGGTGGCGGACCTGCTCACGCACGTGAAGCGGCGGGGGATCGGCAACCTCGTCTGGCTCACCGCCGACGTCCACTACACCGCCGCGCACCGCTACGACCCGGGCCGGGCCGCGATCGGCGACTTCGACCCGTTCTGGGAGTTCGTCTCAGGGCCGATCCACGCCGGCACCGGGGACATCAATGAGCTCGACCCCACGTTCGGACCGGAGGTCGTGTTCGCGAAGGCCGCCGATGCCCCCGGACTGGGACCGGCCGCCGGCCTGCAGTTCTTCGGCGAGGTCGCAATCGCCGGAGACACCGAGGTCATGACAGTCCGCCTGCGAGACCTAACCGGCACAGCCCTCTACGAGGTCACCCTAGAGCCGACAGGGGAACGCCAGCCTTGAGTCGCACGCGAAGCGAAACGAAGCGGCTCGACGACGCCCGAACGCTCAGAGCATGTCTGAGACCCGCGGCCATGAGCCGCGCGCGAAGCCAAGCGCAGCGCGGCTCAGGCGGCTCGACGACGCCCAAACGCTCAGAGCGTGACCGAAACCCGCGGCCATGAGCCGCGCGCGAAGCCAAGCGCAGCGCGGCTCAGGCGGCTCGACGCCGCCCAAACGCTCAGAGCGTGACCGAAACCCGCGGCCATGAGCCGCGCGCGAAGCCAAGCGCAGCGCGGCTCAGGCGGCCCGATGCCGCCCAAACGCTCAGGGTAATAAACACACAACGGTGGAGGAGCGGAGGGGTCGCGCCTCGTCGGGTGCAGCGACCTAAAGGCTCTGCGCGAGCGGAACCCGACGAGGCGCGACCTTTGGCGCGCAACCCCTGGCGAGACCCCTGGCGCAACCCCCGCAGGACAGCTCACAGAAACGAGAGCATCGCGGCGGTGACGGGGATGAACAGGCGGGGCGAGAGGTTGTCGTCGATCGGGAGGACCGCGTCGGTGCGGCCGCGGTGCTGGGCGAGGGGGAGGGCGGGATCGTTGACGTCGGCGATCGACAGCGTCGGCACGCCGCGCTCGATGGCCGCGCCCGCCATGCCGTGATCGCCGATCACCAGGTCTGGGGCGCCGCCCGAGCCGTCCAGCGCGTCGAGCATCGCCTCCATGAACATGCTGCGGTGCGTGTGCCGCAGCGAGCCGCCGTCGGACACGCAGCCCACGCCGTCCACGAAGCGGATGCTGAGATTCTCGTCACGCCAGTCCTTGGCGACCCACGTCTCGTCCCGCGGGGTGAGCACCAGGCAGCCGCCCGCCGCGAGCACGCGGCCGAGGGTGGCGTAGTGGGCCAAGAGGCCGGTGGGGTGGCCGGTGGCGAGCAGCACCCGGCCGCCGCCGCCCGAGAACTCGGCGAGGCGTTGGCGATGGCGCTCGATCGCCTTGAGCGTGGCGTCGGGCTCGATCCAGCTCGGCTCGCGATCCCCGCCGGCGGTCGGGTCGCCGCCGCACAGGGCGCGCACGGCCTCCAGCGCGTCCTCGGCGGTCGCGGTCCGGTGGTCGGACAGCCCGAACGTGTAGTCAGGGTCGCCCTCGGCGAGCTTGCGGCAGTTGCCCCGCGTGCTGCCGCGGGTGGTGGCGACCCGGCCGGCCAGGCGGCTGGCGACGAGGTGCGCGCGCAGGTCCGAGCTGGTGGTCACGCGTGGCGGGCGAGCAGGTCGAAGGCGTGGGCTTTGAGGGACTCGACGCTGCGGCGCGCCTCGTCACGGGCCGCGGCTCTGCGCTCGTCGGGCATGCGCACCTCCCCGTCGGTGAACTCCTCCGGGGCCCTCTGGCCGGTCGCCTCCTCCGCCTCGCGCAGCCAGTCGGACGGCAGCTCGGGCGGCAGTTGGGCGCCGCACAGCTCGGCGAAGTAGATGGTCCAGGCGCGCGGCACGACGGTGGCGATCTGGTAGCCGCCCCCGCCCAGCGCCACCCACCTGCCGCCGGCCAGCGCGTGCGCGAGCCGGTGGAGGCGCGCGCCGATCGCCATGTAGTCGTCGGTCACCAGGGCCAGGTGGGCGAGCGGGTCCGTGACGTGTGTGTCGCACCCCAACTGCGTGACCAGCACGTCGGGCGCGAACGCCTCGAGCGCGGGCGGCACGACCGCGTCGAACGCCTCCAGGTAGACGTCGCCGGGGGTGGATGGCGCCAGCGGCACGTTCAGCGCGGTCCCGCGAGCGTCGCCAGCGCCGACCTCATCGGTGAACCCGGTGCCGGGGAACAGGTAGCGGCCCGACTCGTGCAGGCTGATCGTGAGCACGCGGGGATCGTCGTAGAAGAACGCCTGGACGCCGTCGCCGTGGTGGGTGTCGACGTCGACGTAACCGACGCGGCGGGCGCCGCTCGCGAGCAGCCAGTCGATCGCGGCGACCGGGTCGTCGTAGATGCAGAACCCCGACGCGCGGTCCCGCAGCGCGTGGTGCAGGCCGCCGGCCGGGTTGAACGCGTGCGCGACCTGGCCCTCCCAGACCGCCCGCGCCGCGGCGACCGAGGCGCCGCAGACGGCCAACGATGCCTCGTGCATCCCCGCGAAGACCGGGTTGTCCCCCCAGCCCAGGCCGTAGAGGGGAGCGCCGCGCGGGTCAGGTCTGGCGGACAGCGCACGCACGACCTCGACGTACTCCTCGTCGTGGATGCGCAGCACGTCCGCGACGCCGTAAGGCGCGCGCGGCAGCGTGACCACGCCGTCGCACCGGTCCAAGCCGCAGGCGCGGATCAGTTTGACGGTCAGCTCGACCCGGATCGGCTTCAGCGGGTGCTGGGGGCCGAAGTCGTAGTGCAGGCGCTCATCAGACCAGATCAGGGCGGCGCGGTGCACGCGTCAGCCCCGCGGCGGCGGCGGGCCGGCCACGACGATCGTGCCCGCCAGCTTGTCGTGCAGCGCCTGCCGCCGATCATCCCACAGCGGCCAGAGCGCGTCGGTCACGGCGGCCACCAGCCCGAGCCCCAGCGTGAGCAGCGGCAGCGCCACCCACAGCACGAAACGGACGAGCCAGCGGACGACGGCTTGGCGAGCGCTGATCGGTCCCCCAGTCATGGCATCGACGACCCGGATGGACAGCGCCATCTTCCCGAGCGTCTGGCCCGACAGCAGCCACTCGGTCAGCACGAAGTACACCCCAGTGACGGCGGCAGCGATCCCGATCCACACCAGCAGGCCGCCCAACGCAACGCCCCCGCCCAGCCGATCGCCGAAGACCGCGCGGGCCAGGCCCAGAATCACGGTGAGGACCAGCAGAGGGGCGAGGGCGACCACGCACACCGCCTGGTCGAGGATCGCGCTGCCCGCCCGTGACCCCCATCCGGCGACCCCCGGCCGTCGTAGGGCGGGCGCAAAGTCCTGTCGTGAGCTGGCCATTCCCGGCCAGGTTACCGTTCCTGTGTTCGGCGTGATGGGGTCGCGCCTCGTCGGGTTCCGCTCAGCGCTTCACCCTTTTAGGTCGCTCCACCCGACGCGGCGCGACCCCCTGTGTCCGCTAAACGTCGTGTGTTTTTATAAAGCTGAGCGGTTCAGGCGGCATCGAGCCGCCTGAACCGCGCTCCGCTCCGCTTCGCCCGCACCTCAAGGCCGCGCTTTCCCAAACACGGTCTGAGGAACTGGTTGTGGATCATGTTCGGTATGGCCGAAAACGCGGCGAGCGGGCCGTTGCGCACGCTCATGGACACCGTCCGCGCGTGTATAACTCCCGCCATGCAGGACAAACCCTGCGCTGCGGCTCGGTGGCGGCAGTGGGGACACGGCCGAGGCCGAGGTTGTGAGTGGTAACCGCCGGATCCGGCGGTCAGGACTCACAACCTCGCCCGTCGTCTGCGAGCGGCGAGCGTTTTAACCGTTTATGTCCAGTTTTTGTGCGCGATCGTCCCGGTCGTTCCCGCCGAGGCAGGCCTGGATGACGGTGATGAGCGGCTGCTGCCCGCACTACAGGGATCAGCCACCCACGGATAGGCGACAAGAGCCCGTAATTCTCGAGGGGGCATCGAGCCGCCGCAACCGCGCTTCGCCCGCGCCTCGGGGGAGGCGGGGATCGTTGGCGAAGATAGACTGCGAGGTCGATCGCGGAAGGAAGGATAAGCCCGCATGTTGACGCGCCTGGCTGGCGTTGCGCTGGTGCTCGTGATGCTGGTGAGCCTGGCGTTGGGGTCGGCTGGGGTCGCTGGCGCCACTGAGGCCGGGGGGCCCGCTCAGCAGGAGCCGCTGCCCAGCTTCTCGGAGGTCGGCTCGCAGTCCGACATCGCGCAGGAGTTCCTGCCGCCGGAGTACAACGAGCCCTCCTGGTTCCAGTGGCTGCTGTTCCCCCTGCTGATCATCGGCATCGTCGCCACCGCCGCCGTCCTGTTCGCGTACCTCGCCTGGCAGCCGAGGTTCGCCAACGACCAGAAGACGAAGCGGCGGCGATGACCGCGGCGGAGCGCGTGTCGGACGTTCCGCCCCGTCCTGAGCCGCTCGCCGACTGGGATCTGGCGGCCCGCGTCGGCTGGCGGGTGGCGTCGTTCAGCCCTGTGTCGTCCAGCGCCGCTGAGGTGAAGGCGCTGCGCCGTGATTTGAGTGCCACGGTGGTGCGGGCGGACCGGCTGGCCAGGACCGCGACCGGGATGGGCGCCGACCTGCCCCCAGCGACGTGCCGTGTGGTCGGGCGGCGGGCGTGGATCGAGGCGAACATCGCGAGCCTGTCGTGGATGGTCGACCCGCTCTCTGAGCAGTTGGTCAAGCGGACCGCGATGCCGCGGCAGCTGTCCCGGACCGCGCTCGGCTTCCAGCTCGGGGTCGCGCTCGGGTACCTGGCGACGAAGGTGCTCGGCCAGTACGAGCTGTTCCTCCCCGGCGGGGAGGATGCGCCGGGGAGGCTGACGCTGGTGGGGCCGAACCTGCTGGAGGTCGAGCGCAGCGTCCTGCCCGAGTCCGGCCTGTCCGCGGATGAGTTCCGGCTGGGCGTCTGCCTCCACGAGATCGCGCACCGCCTGCAGTTCGAGAGCGTCCCGTGGCTGCGGGGACACCTGCGCAACCTCGTCGACGAGTACCTCGGCGACACGCAGATCGACGCTGATCGGGTGCGGACGGTGATGAGCCGCGCGGGTGAGCTGCTCCGGGACCCGGCGCGGATCCTGGAGCCGCAGTCCCTGCTCGAGATCGTGCTCACGCCGGCCCAGGCTGACCTCATCCGGCGAGCCCAGGCGCTGATGTCGCTGCTGGAGGGCCACGGCAACGTCGTCATGGACTGGGGGGCGGAGGTCGCCGCCGCCGAGGGCGTGGCGGGCGTCGACCCCACGCGGGTGCGGACCGTCCTCAACCGGCGCCGCTCAAGCCCAATGGACCGGACCCTGCGCACCGCGCTCGGGCTGTCGATGAAGGCCGAGCAGTACAGGGTCGGCGAGCAGTTCATCCTCAAGCTGGTCGAGCGCCATGGTCGTGAGCTGTTCGACCAGGTGTGGGAGGGCCCGCAGAACCTTCCGACCGCGCAAGAGCTGGACTCCCCCGACCTGTGGGCAACACGGATCCGCGGCTCGTAACGGCCCGACCTGTGGGCAACACGGATCCGCGGCTCGTAACGGCCCGACCTGTGGGCAACGCGGATCCGCGGCTCGTAACGGCTGTTCGAGCGGCGCTCGCGCATGCCGTGCCGCTGGGCTCGAGCGCGCTCGTCGCCGTCTCAGGCGGGCCGGACTCCACCGCGCTGCTCTACCTGGCCGCCGCGGCGCGGCCTGACCTGCGGCTGTCCGTCGGCCACGTCCGCCACGGGCTGCGCGACGACGGGCTGGACGCCGAGATCGCGGCCGGCCACGCCGCCGCGCTGGGCCTGCCGTTCCTGTTGGAGAGCGTCACCGTCGACGCCGGGGCTCTACAGGGGCTGGAGGCGGCGGCTCGGACGGCCCGCTACGAGGCGCTCGCCGCGATGGCCCGCCAGGCCGGCGCGCGCGCTGTGCTGGTGGGCCACACCGCAGACGACCAGGCCGAGACCGTGCTCCTCAACATCGCCCGGGGCAGCGGCCTGCGCGGCCTGAGCGGGATCCCCCAGGTCCGCGCCCTGGGCGAGTACCTCACCGTGGTCCGACCGCTGCTCGGGCTGGAGCGCGCCGCGGTGCGGGCGGTCTGCGCCGAGCGCGGGCTGCGCGTCGCCGACGACCCCACCAACGCCGACGTGACGCGCCGGCGCGCCCGCGCGCGGCACGAGACCCTGCCCCTGCTCGCCCAGCTAACCGGCCACCCTGAGGGCACCGGGGGGCTCGTGCGGACCCTCGGCAGGCTCGCCGCGCTCGCCCGTGAGGACGCCGACGCGCTCGACGCCCTGGCGCGGGTTGAGACCGCCCGGCTCCTCGTGCGCTGGGGTCCGGCGCGGGCCCTGCCGGTGGCTCCCCTGGCCGCGCTGCCCCGCGCCCTGGCCAGCAGGGTCGTCCGCCGGATGCTCGCCGACGCCCGGACTCTGGGCGCGCAGGGTCTCGACGCCGAGGCCGTCTGGGCCGTCCTCGAGCTTCGTCCTGGCCAGGCGATGCATGTTCCTGGAGGGGCGTGGGTGACCGCGGGCGCGGGCTGGCTGGCGGCGGCGCCGGCAGGCTGCGCCGACCTGCCTGAGCGCCCGCTGATCCTGCCCGGCGCCACAGCGATCCCAGAGCTGGGCGCTGTCCTGCACGCGGGTCCGGCGGCCGGCGGCGCCAGCGACGAGCTGTACCCGCCCGGCATGAGAGGCCGCGCACCCGGAACGGTCCCCGCCCACACCGGCCTGGTCGTTCGATCCCGCCGCCCTGGCGACCGCATGAGCGGCCGGCCCCTGGCCGACCTCCTCGCGGGCGTCCCCCGCGCCGTCCGCGGCCTGGTGCCGGTGGTCGCGCGCGGCCACGACGTCCTCTGGATCCCGGGGGGCGCGCCAGCACGCCCGCCGCCAGTGGGAGGCGTGCCGGTCTTGCTCCTCCCGGTCTTGCTCCTCAGGGACGTACAACGTGTTTGAGGACTGTCGTAAGGGTCGCGCCTCGTCGGGTTCCGCTCAGCGCTTCACCCTTTTAGGT
>JBOGEA010000132.1:0-14443 GCA_050743205.1 Egibacteraceae bacterium
TGGTCAGCGTGCTCTGGGCGGTGATCGGGTTCACGCTCGCCTTCGGCACTGACCTGGGCGGCGGCCTGCTCGGCGGCCTCGATCATCTGGGTCTGGCCGGGCTGACCGGTGAGGGCGCAACCGTGCCCGGGTACGTGAACGACGCGGGCGCGTCATCTCTGACCATCCCGCCGCTGCTGTTCATGGTGTACCAGATGATGTTCGCGATCATCACGCCAGCGCTGTTCACCGGCGCGGTGGCCGACCGGATGAAGTTCTCGGCCTACGCCTGGTTCCTGGGCATGTGGTCGATCCTGGTCTACTCGCCGGTCGCGCACTGGGTCTTCTCGCCGGAGGGCTGGGCGAACAACCTGGGCGCGCTCGACTTCGCCGGCGGCACGGTCGTGCACATCAACGCCGGCATCGCGGCGCTCGCGCTGGTGATCGTCCTGGGGAAGCGTCGTGGCTGGCCGAACGAGGCGATGGCGCCGCACTCGCTGCCGCTGACGCTGCTTGGCACGGGCATGCTGTGGTTCGGCTGGTTCGGGTTCAACGCCGGGTCCGCGCTGGGGGCCAACGAGCTCGCCGTGAGCGCATTCGTCAACACGCACCTCTCCGCCGCGGCCGGCATGCTCGGCTGGCTGGCGGCTGAGAAGCTCAAGACCGGTCACGCCACCACCCTCGGCGGCGCGTCCGGCGCCGTCGCCGGCCTGGTCGCCATCACGCCCTGCGCTGGCTTCGTCGGAGGTCTGGCGCCGATCGCGATCGGGTTCATCGCGGGTGCGGTCTGCCTCGTCGCTGTCCAGCTCAAGTTCCGCTTCGGCTACGACGACTCGCTCGACGTCGTCGCCGTGCACCTGGTCGGCGGCACTGTCGGCTCGCTGCTGGTCGGTGTCTTCGCGACGATGGCGGTCAACCCCGACGGTGCAGACGGGCTGCTCAGCGGCGGCGGCGCGGTGCTCCTCGGCAGGCAGTTGGTCGCCGTCCTGGTGGTGCTCACCTACTCGTTCGTCATGTCGCTGCTGATCGCGAAGGTGCTCGACAGGATCATCGGCCTGCGGGTGACCGACGAGCAGGAGTTGATCGGCCTCGACGCGAGCCTCCACGCCGAGCGCGCCTACCAGGCTTCCGAATCGGTCTGACCCCTGCGTGCGGCTGACGGTGTGGGGTTAGGCTTGCCGCGCACCGTTGTCGTCTCCCCGAAAGAGGGCCTGTGACTCGTGCGCAGATCGTCGGACGCGTCGACCTCAACCGCGCGACGTATGAGGCGCTGATCGCGCACGCGCGCAGCGATTTCCCCTATGAGGTGTGCGGGCTGCTGGCCGCCGCCGACGGCCGCGGCATCCGTCACTACGCGATCCCCAACGCCGCGCGGTCGATCACGTTCTATTCGATGGACCCGACGGCGCTGTACCACGCGATGCGGGAGATCGACGACGACCTGCTCGCGATCTACCACAGCCACACGCATACCGAGGCGTTCCCGTCTCAGACCGACGTGCGGCTCGCCGCCTATCCGGAGGCGGTCTACCTGATCGTGTCGCTGCAGGACGCCGACGAGCCGGTCATCCGCGCCTTCGACATCGTGGACGGCTGGATCACGGAGCGGACCGTCTACGTCGACGGGGAAGAGGCGCCGGTCGGCCGGCGTTAGGCTGTTGACGAGACGTCGAGTCGAGGAGTCCTGAGGCTGTGTCCATCGAGGTGCGCGTCCCCACCGTTCTTCGCAAGCACACCGGTGGCGAGCAGAAGGTGTCCGGCGTGGGCAAGACCCTGCGTGAGCTGTTCGACGACCTCGACGCCCGCCACCCTGGCCTGCGCGGTGCCCTGATCGGCGAGGACGCCCAGCTCCACCGCTTCATCAACGTCTACGTCAACGACGAGGACGTCCGTTTCCTCGGCGGTGTCGAGACCGGGCTCGCCGAGGGCGACCAGGTGTCGATCCTGCCGGCGGTCGCTGGCGGGTAACCCGACTTGTTGGCGCGCGACGTCAGCCAGGCGGTCGGCAACACCCCCCTCGTCGGGCTGCCGAGCATTTCCCCGCCGGGCTACCAGCTGTACCTGAAGCTGGAGGGGCACAACCCGACCGGGTCGATCAAGGATCGGATCGCCCGTTACCTGATCGAGGACGGCGAGCGTGAGCACGGCTTGAGTCCCGGCAGCCGGATCCTTGAGCCCACCAGCGGGAACACCGGCATCGCCCTGGCGGCGCTGTGCGCGCCGAAGGGGTACAAGCTGACCTGCGTGATGCCGGAGAACACGTCCGACGAGCGTCGCGATCTGCTCGCCCTGTACGGCGTCGACCTGGTGTTCAGCCCGGCGAACGAGGGCTCGAACGGCGCGGTGCGGGTGGCGCGGGAGATCGCTGCCGCCGACGCCTGCGTCTACATGCCGTTCCAGTACGGCAACCCGGCGAACCCGCGGGCGCACTACGAGACCACCGGCCCTGAGATCCTGCGCGACCTGCCTGACGTCGCGGCGGTCGTCGCCGGGCTCGGCACGGGCGGGACGCTGACGGGGATCGGCTGGCGGCTGAAGGAGCACGACCCGGCGATCAGGATCTTCGCGGCTGAGCCTGAGTACGGCGAGCTCGTCTACGGCCTGCGCAACATCGACGAGGGCTTCATCCCCCCCGTGCTCGACACCAGCGTGCTGGACGGGCGGATCAAGGTCGACTCTTTGAAGGCCCTGGTCGCCGCCCGTGACCTCGCCGCCCGTGAGGGCATCTTCGCCGGCGTGTCCACCGGCGCGGCCCTGTCCGTCGCGCTGCGGGTCTGCACCCCGCGCCGCCTGCCCGAGGGCTCGAAGGTCGTCGTGATCAGCCCCGACGGCGGCTGGAAGTACCTCTCGACCGGCGCCTACGCCCCCGGCGACGTCGAGCAGATCGCGCAGAGGATCCAAAACACCCTCTGGGCGTGACACGTTCGGGCGCGACCGAGACCAGCCGCACAGGTTTGTTTAATCTGCGCGAATTCCTGACCGGCTTTCACCCGCAAAGCGAAAATGGTGGGTCAGCTACGGGTATCCCAGAAGGGGGTGAGATGCGCCGCGGCCAGCCCGAACAGCGAAAGACGCGCCTCGAAGGCCAAGCGCCCTGGTGGAGCAAGTACGCCGCGCAGATCGTCGTCGGAGTGGTCGTGACCGTCGCGGGCGGAGCGTTGACCATGCTGGTGGGGACGGATGCGCCTGCAATGCAGTGTGAAGCCAATAGCCAACCTGTCACTGACTACAGGAACAGGATCTTCGGCGTGCGCTACTATTGCAGCATCTCCGCCGGATCCCCGGTCTACGCGAACGTGTCAGCTTCGCAGGCCGCTGAGCCGCTCGACGACACGGGCTATATGAATCAAGCGCCGAGCATCTGGGTGATATGCCAACTGCGGGGGAGGCCGAACCCCCCGGCCGAGCGCGACACCGACACCCAGTGGCTCTACACGCAGGGCGACGCGGCGAACTCGAACACCCACGGCTACACGAACGGCTGGGGCTATCTGCCCGCCGCTGTCGTGACCCAAGCCCGCCCCAACACGTCTCTCTCCGCGGTGCCCCCCTGCTCCGAATACTACTGAGGGCAGGTTCCGGGGGTTTGCCGGCGTTGGCCTGAACATCGGTAGACTCCCTCCCCGTGCTGTCTCATCCCACTGCCCAGTCGCGGGCGCGTCCGATCGGCGTGTTCGACTCGGGCTGCGGCGGGCTGACGGTCGCGCGGGCGCTGATGGACCTGCTGCCCGACGAGCGGGTGGTCTATTTCGGGGATACGGCCCGTGCGCCGTACGGGCCGCGGGATCTGGCGGATGTGCGGGCGTTCACCGCCGAGATCGTGGCCTGGCTTGCCGCGCAGGACACGAAGCTGATCGTCGCGGCGTGCAACACGGCGACGGCGGCGGCGCTGGAGACGGATCCGCTCCAGTTCGCGGGATCAAGGTCGACTCTTTGAAGGCCCTGGTCGCCACCCGCGCCCTCGCGGCCCGCGAGGGCATCTTCGCTGGCGTGTCCACCGGCGCCGCCCTGTCCCGTCGCGCTGCCGGTCTGCACCCCGCGCCGCCTGCCCGAGGGCTCGAAGGTCGTCGTGATCAGTCCCGACGGCGGCTGGAAGTACCTCTCGACCGGCGCCTACCCCCCGGCGACGTCGAGCAGATCGCCCAGAGGATCCCAAACACGCTCTGGGCGTAGCAAATCGATGATGCGCAGAAACGGCGAGGATGTCTTATTTCCTGCATTCCGCGCTCCTTGCCTGAGTTTTCTCGGGTTTTGGAGCCGGCGCTGTGAGCGCGAACAATGATTTCATCAAATACGGCAGTGCCGTGCTCTTCCTAACTGATACGGGTGAAGACGGCAGAGCAGGGAGTCATGGTTTCGCACGCGCGACCCCGAGTACGGACGCCCGGCCTGGAGACGGCGACTGTGCGGGGCAGAACGGTGTAACGGCTCAAGAGTTCAGTGACGGGCGCGTCGATCTGACAAGGCGCTTCCCGCTCGGGGTCTTCACCCGCTGGCCCGTTGCGGTGGGTGAGCATCTCCCGGCTTGAGTGCTCTGAGGGGCAAAGTTAGGGAATTCCCTTACTGCCACGAACACTGTGGGCGCTCATCCTGGTCGTGATTCAACTCAGGAGGGGCGGTTGGGCGGCCAGGTCTGCGTGAACTTGTCCCAGCTCTTGACGGTTTGATGACGACAGTCGCCAACGGCATCTTTATTGCTTTTGTCATCAGGAGGTCTGGCAGATGAAGGTGAAACAGGTCGAATTATCACAGGAGGAGTGGGGTCGTTTCGAGTGGCAGATCATGATCCCAGGCTTTGGTGCCCAGGCGCAGCGCAAGCTCAAGGGCGCTTCAGCACTGGTGACTCGGGTGGGGGGGTTGGGAAGTCCCGCTGCGTTGAACCTCGCCATGGCAGGAATCGGAAAACTTATCCTGGCTCACGGCGGCACCGTCGAATTATTTCATATGAACCGTTGGATCCTCGCTTCCTATGACGCGATCGAGCGGAGCTGTCCCGCTGTCTTAGCCGCCGAGCGCATCGCTGCGCTCAATCCTACGGTCGAGATCGAAGTCATTGAGGAGAACGCCACAGAGCAGAACGTGGAGAGGATGGTGGAGCGCGTGGACGTAGTCCTTGACTGCCCCCCCACGTTTGAAGAGCGCCACCTTCTCAACGCGGCCTGTGTTCGGCTTGGCAAACCAATGATCGAGGCGGCAGTTTACGGTACAGAAGGATATCTCACCACGATAATACCAGGCAAAACAGCTTGTATCGCCTGTCTGGATGTCGGACCTCAGGATTGGAGGTTGCCCTTTCCAGTCCTCGGTGCAATGGCATGCGCCATTGGCAGCATGGCCGCGCTGGAAGCCATCAAGGTCATCACGGGGTACGGCACGCCTTTGCTCAACACCCTCCTATTGCTCGACGGTGCCACAGGGAAGACAAGATATCTGAAGCTGGACGCCAATCCTGATTGCCGCCTGCGCTGCCAAACCGCTCGCACGCATACAGCTGGTGTGGCGGCAACGAAGGGGTGATGACATGCGCGTAACGTTCTCGGCCACAGGTCCGTTGAGGAAGATGGTGAGCAGCGAGGGGATGCTGCTTGACCTTCCAGCGGAGACAAGGATAAGAGATGCGCTCTTCGCCGTGTGCGAACAGCTTGGCGAACAGGCAGCGAAGACGTTGCTGGACGATGAGGGTGGGCTTCAACGCGGAGTTCTGATGTTCCTCAACAACGAAATGGTACCTCGAAATGGCGCCAACAGAGCGCTCCAAGACGGCGATGAACTCACGGCCGTGATGTCGGTGGCGGGAGGCAGCTGATGGTGTGGATTGGGCCACCGTCCGTGTCTGACGGGCCCCTACCGCGTTGGCGGATGCACACCCATTTGATCGCCTCCGTCGCTGTCGCCATGACGCTGCTCGCTGGTTGTGGGAGCGACAGCGTCTCCTCAGGGCCTGAGGCCGACAGCGACGAGTCCCTAGTGGTCTTCGCCGCCGCTTCGCTGACCGAGTCGTTTGGCGAACTCGGTCATGAGTTTGAGGGAACTCACCCTGGGACGAAGGTGACCTTCAACTTCGCGCCCACCCAGATCCTTGTCAACCAGGTGCAGCAAGGGGCTCCTGCTGATGTGCTCGCCACAGCCGACGAGCTTGGCATGCAGAGGGTGGTCGACGCTGGCGAGGTTGTTGGATCACCCAGGATCTTCGCTCATAACCTGCTTCAGATCGTGGTTGCCGCAGGTAACCCCGAGGGAGTCACCAGCTTGGCTGACTTCGGTCGGCCCGGCCTCGTCGTTGCGCTAGGCGATCCCGCCGTGCCGGTCGGGCGATACACCGAACAGGCCTTCGCCAAAGCCGGCCTCCCAGTTCCCCCGGCGAGCCGGGAAGAGAGCGTAAGAGCGGTAGTCAACAAGGTCGCCCTCGGCGAGGCCGATGTCGGCATCGTTTATGTCACCGACGTGCGGTCCGCGGGCAGCGAGGTCGTCGGCATTGCCATCTCGGAAGACCAAAACGTGATCGCTCGCTACCCCGTCGTCTCGCTCCGGGAGGCACGCAACCCGCAGACGGCCCAAGCGTTCATAGACTTTGTGCTCTCGCCGAGCGGCCAGATGGTCCTGGAACGTCATGGGTTCCTCGTCCCGGGATCTTGAACGGGCTTTGGCGGGCATCCCGGCTGAACGCCTCGGGCACCGATGGGAGGGAGACGCCCCCGCTGCCGGCCGTAGCCCTGGCCATCGTGGCTGGTTCGTTCTTTGTCCTCCCTGTGGTCGGGCTCGTCTTCCGCGCCCCTTGGTCTGTCGTGTGGCACGAGTTGACCAGCGCCGAGATCCATACTGCTCTACGGCTCTCGTTGGTCTCCTCACTGGCCGCCACCGTCCTCTCGGTTGTCCTCGGGGTGCCGCTGGCGTGGGTCAACGCGAGGGTCGCGTATCGCGGCCGGAGAGTGGTCCGCGCGCTGACGACTCTGCCGATGGTCCTACCCCCCGTGGTGGGCGGTGTCGCCCTGCTCCTGGTGTTCGGTCGGCGGGGCCTTTTGGGTCAGTGGCTCGATCGAGGTCTGGGGGTGCGCCTGCCCTTCACCACCGCTGGAGCCGTGTTGGCCGAGACCTTCGTGGCCATGCCCTTCTTCATCCTCACCGTTGAGGCCGGTCTCCGTTCGGTGGACCAACGCTTGGAAGAGGCGGCCCGCACGCTGGGCGCGAGGCGCTGGGCGGTGTTCTGGCATGTGACGCTTCCGTTGATACGACCTTCGCTGGTGGCCGGTGCCGTCCTCACCTGGGCCCGGGCGCTCGGGGAGTTCGGAGCCACCATCACGTTCGCTGGGAACTTCCCCGGGCGGACCCAGACGATGCCACTGGCCGTGTATGCCGCTCTCGAGAGCCGGCCCGAAGCGGCCATTGTGCTCAGCTTGGTGCTGCTTGGCGTGTCGCTTGCCGTGCTGGTGAGCCTGCGGGAACAGTGGTTGGGAGCGAAGTGAGTTCAGTGGCCCGCGCGGAAAAAGGCTGCAGCGCGTTCATCTACACGGCGCGACCCGAGCCTGGCGAGGCGGGAAGCACCACTGCTCCTGAGCCCTCGGTGCAACGGAACGTCCCGCCTGGACCTCTGGAGGCCGCTGTGCAAGTCGAGCTGGGCGGCTTCCGGCTCGACGTCGAGTTGGCGGTGGCCGCCGGCGAGATGGTCGGTGTGCTGGGTCCCAATGGAGCGGGCAAGACCACGCTGCTGCGGGCGCTCGCTGGGCTGGTGCCCCTTGCCGGTGGGCGAGTCACCCTTGGTGGCGAGGTCCTCGAGGACCCCGCGGCCAGCATCCGGGTACTCCCCGAGCGGCGGTCTGTCGGCGTGGTGTTCCAGGATTACCGCCTTTTCCCGCATTTGAGCGCCCTGGACAATGTGGCCTTCGGCATCCGTTCCCGGGGTGTCGGTCGCAGCGAGGCTCGGCAGCGGGCCCAGGAGTGGCTGGCAGGCGTGGGCTTGGGTGCTCAGGGCGCATCCCGCCCCGGCGAACTCTCCGGCGGGCAGGCTCAGCGGGTGGCGCTGGCACGCGCGCTGGCGACCGAGCCCGCCCTGCTGCTGCTGGACGAGCCTTTGTCGGCTCTCGATGCCATCGCTCGGGCCGGAGCGCGCCGCGAGCTGCGCCGTGTGCTCGCCGGATATCAGGGGGTGCGGCTGTTGATTACCCATGACCCGCTGGAGGCCATGGCCCTGGCCGATCGACTGGTGATCCTGGAGGCAGGTCGGATCGCGCAGTCCGGCAGGCCCAGAGAAGTGGTCGCGCGACCCCGCTCGGTGTGGGCGGCCGATCTGGTAGGGGTGAACCTCCTGCGGGGTCAGGCTCGGCGAGACCGCATAGAGCTGGCCGGTGGTGGCTCGCTCGAAGTGGCAGGCAGCAGAGAGGGCGAGGTGTTCGCCGTCGTACACCCCCGGGCCGTGGTCCTGCACAGCCGTCAACCTGCCGGTCCCCGAAACGTCTGGCGTGGCGTTGTCCAAGGTCTCGACCCTGCCGGTCCCGTCGGTGACCGTGTCCGGGTGCAGGTCGAGGGCCTGGTACCCATGGTGGCCGAGGTGACCCCAGTGACGGTGAGCAGGCTCGGCCTCAAGATCGGCGGCGGGGTCTGGGTATCCGTGAAAGCGGCCGAGATCACGGTCTACCCGGCATGAGCGCGGCCAATGTTTTGGCGGCAGCGGCCCACGATTCGCCGTGACGCCCCTGGAGTTGGCGCTCGCCGTCTTCGCGGTATCCGTCGCAGCCGGCGTGCTCGGCTCGCTGCTGGGCGTAGGCGGCGGCATCATCCTGGTTCCGATCCTCACCCTGATGCTCCACGTTGACATTCGTGTCGCGATCGGCGCTTCGATCATCTCGGTGATAGCTACGTCGAGTGGGGCGGCAGCCGCCCACGTCCGTGAGCGCATAACCAATCTGCGGGTCGCCATGTTTCTGGAGGTGGCCGCCACCGCAGGCGCCCTCAGCGGCGCCTACTTCACCGGAGTCATCCCGGTTCGCCTCCTGTACATGCTGTTCGCCCTGGTCATCGCTCTGTCGGCCTGGGCCATGCTCCGGAAGCGAATGCCGTCGCGATCCGGGCCGGCTCCCGCTGACGCGCTGGCCGACCGGCTCCTTCTCCATGGCTGGTACTTCGACAGAGCAGCGGGTGAAGACGTGGCCTACCGAGTGTCAGGGTCCCGTATCAGCTTCGCTCTGATGTACGTCGCGGGCATGATGAGCGGGCTGCTCGGCGTGGGGTCGGGGGTGCTCAAAGTGCCGGCCATGGATCTGGCAATGCGACTGCCGATCAAGGTCTCGACCGCCACCAGCAATTTCATGATCGGAGTCACTGCGGCGGCCACGGCTGGCGCATACTTCGCTCGAGGTCAGATCAACCCGCTCATCGTGGGACCGGTCGCTGCTGGCATGCTCCTGGGGGCGGTAGGCGGCTCCCGCCTGCTCGGCCGTGCCCGCAGCTCGACGATCCGTCGCATCTTCGTTGCGCTTCTGGTGTGGGTGTCCTTCCAGATGCTGCTGAGAGGACTGGGACCGGGATGAGCCAATCCGCTAAGCCGCTCGGAGCCCCCGGGGCAAGGGGGACCGACGACCGAGTCCGCAGGATCGAGTTCCTCGGCGGCCGGCTCCTGAGCGCGGGCCTGATCCTGAGCCTGCTGGCAGTCGTCCTCGGGCTCGCCCTCTGCTTCCTCCAGAACCCCGCTTACGTGTCGTCGCCCGATGCGATCAAAGAATTCACTCACGGGGGAGCCGAGTTCCCACACACCGTGCTTTCGGTAGCGCGAGGTGTCAACGAGGCGAGCGGCCCGGCGGTGGTGATGGCCGGACTGCTGCTGCTCATCGTCACGCCGGCGCTCCGTGTGGCGTTCCTGCTCATCGCGTTCTTCTGCGAACGCGACCGTGCCTTCGCGATCATCACCGTGGTGGTGGTCGCGCTCATGCTCGTGTCGTTCGTCGTTGGAGCTGTGGGCTGACCACCGATGGGCCTTGCCGACTCGCGCCGCGTATCTGTTGTGTGTAACATCGAATTGTGGACCGTACGCAAAGCGTTCAGCAGCTCCAGCTCCGGATGGCGGAGTTGGTGAGGGCCTTCGGCCTGGGTCGCGGGGATCACACGCCCTGTGGCGAGCCGCTCAGCGTCGCGCAGGCGCACGCTTTGGCGGAACTTTCTACCTATGCCGCGACACCTCTTTCGCAGGGCGAGTTGGCTGATCGGCTGCAGCTGGAGCGCAGCACTGTCAGTCGGCTGGTCACTCAGATGGAGGCGCGTGGCTGGTGCCGGAGGGAACGGGACCACGGTGACGGTCGCATGGTTCGGCTCCGGCTCACTGACGAGGGAGCGCGCACCGCCGACCGGCTGGCGCGAGCGCGCGAGCAGAAGTACGCCAGTGCGCTCGAGGACCTCTCCGAAGAGGAGCTGCGGGATGTCCTGACCGGGCTGCGCCTGCTTGCGCGGGCCAGCGCGGGTGCGGCGCGAGACCGGGATGGCGTTGATCGACAGACAACCGGCCAGGCGTTGTCGCCGGACCCAGACGTGAGCGAGGAGAAGTCGTGAGATGGTCCTATGTGTTCGCTGAGTTCGCTCGGCGTCCGGGGAGAACCCTGACCGGCGTGCTGAGCGTGGCGTTAGGCGTTGCCCTGTTCATCAGCTTGCAGGCGTATGGGGCGGGCTATCGCGAAGCCGCGCGCGCTCCGCTGGCCGGGATCGGGGCGGACATCATCGCTCAACGCGAGGGGATCCGGCCTGAGGCGTTTGAGGGGATCGTGTTCCCCCATTCGACCGCGCCGCTGCACCGAGATGAGATCAATGAGGTGCGAGCCCTTCCGGGCGTTGAGGCGGTCGGGGAGGCCATG
This sequence comes from Egibacteraceae bacterium, assembly GCA_050743205.1. GTDB lineage: Bacteria > Actinomycetota > Nitriliruptoria > Euzebyales > Egibacteraceae > JBOGED01. The sequence goes on from JBOGEA010000132.1 coordinate 10,815, forward strand.
TTCTTCTGGTCCTTCGAGTCCGACCAGTTCCTCGTCGGCCTCGGAGTGGACCCGTCGCAGTCGGTCGGCCCCGGCCGGCTCCGTGCGGGGGTGCAGGACGGGCGGTTCCTGGAGGCAGGCGATCACGGCGTCGTGGTGCTCGATGCGAGCTACGCCGCCCAGCACACGCTTGAACTGGGCGACGAGGTGACAGTCGGCGGCGAGCCCATGGCGGTGGTGGGACTCGTGGACACCACCCGCGCCGGTCAGGTGGCCAGCGCCAATGTGTACTTGCCGCTGTCCGATGCCCGTCGCCTGGTCGCGGAGGCCGTGAGCGTCCGGGCGGTGCACGACGTGCGCGTAGACGACGCCAACGTGTTGTTCGTCCGGGCCGATCCCGTCCGTGGGCCTGAGCTGGCCGAAGAGATCGGCGCGGTGCTCGGCGACGACGCGCTGGTGACGACACCGCGCTCGTTCGACCAGGTGCTCGGCACAACCTTCTCCCTCATCGACCAGTTCGGCATGTTGGTGGGCGTGACCGCTCTGCTCGTCACGGCTGTCGGGCTGCTCCGCTCGGCGGCCGCCACCCTGTCCGAGCGTCGACGTGATGTCGCGCTCATGCGCGCAGTCGGCTGGCGTCGCCGGGACGTGGCTGCGCAGCTGGTCGCCGAAGTACTCGCCATGACCGGCATGGGGGCGCTGCTGGGCATCATCCTCGCCGGAGGCATCGCTTGGCTGTTGGGGTTCACCACGGTGACGATTCCCATTCCTTGGGAACTGAGCCCAACCCCGCACTTCTTGCCCGGCGGCGCACAGGAGCTCGCGCTGTCCGTGCCGCTGCCGGCGACTGTCCGCCCGGCCGTAGCGTCAGAGGCCCTCGCGCTTACCCTCGCCGGGGCTGGCGCGGTGGGTCTGTGGCTGGCCCGCCGTTCGGCCGCGATCAAGCCGGCGGAGGTGTGGGCCAATGCCTGAGCTGCTCCGCGTCGAACAGATCCACAAGACCTTCGGGTCGGTCACTGCGGTAGCCGGCATGGACCTGCGCCTGGACGACGGCGAGTTCCTAGCCGTCATCGGCCGCTCCGGCTCGGGGAAGAGCACCCTGCTCAACCTGCTCGCCGGCCTGGAGACGCCGGACGCAGGGCGGATCTTCTACCAGGGCGGGGAGGACATCGTCGGCTGGGATGAAGACGCCCTCGCAGTCTGGCGTCGGGAGCATGTGGGACTGGTGTTTCAGGCCTTCCATCTCATCACCACCCTCTCCGCGTTGGAGAACGTCGCGTTGCCGCTGTACCCCGAGCGCGTTTCCGTTGATGAGCGCCGAACGCGCGCAAGAGCCGCGCTGGAGCAGGTCGGCCTAGGCCATAGGCTCGACCACCGCCCCAATCAGCTGTCAGGCGGTGAACAGCAGCGCGTCGCGATCGCCAGGGCGCTCATCCACGATCCCCGCCTGCTCGTGGCGGATGAGCCGACCGGTAACCTCGATAGCGCTACCGGTGAGCAGATTCTCGCTCTCTTCCAAAAACTCCGGAGCGGCAGCAACCTTGCCCTGATCGTGGCCACCCACGACGACAAGATCGCGGCTACCGCTGACCGCGTCATCCGCATGGTGGACGGGAAGGTGGCCTCGTGACACGCATCGGCGCGATAGTCGCCGCGCTCCTCGTGGTCGTCGCGCTGCCGGCGTGCGGCATGGAGCGCGATCCGGCCGACGCTCTGGGAGGTCGAGCGGTGACCGTGGAGGTCGCTGCGCTGGAGCACCCGCCTGTCCAAGCCGTCCTCACCGATATCGAGCAGATCCTGACAGGCTACGGAGACCGTGTCAGCATTCGCCGCTACGACCTCGAAACGCCAGAAGGCGAGCTGTTCGCGGAGCGGCACGACCTCGTCGGGCACACGCCGCTGGCGCTGTTCGTCGACGGCTCCATGAACGTGGTGGTAAACGGCCGTAACGTGACCTTTCTTGGGTTCCCTCAGGGTGGTGGGCCGTTGGCCGCGGCTGAGGGTAGCTGGACTCTGGACGACCTCGACGCCGCCATCGCCGAACGCACGGGAGCGGCATCGTGACGGCCTACATCCTCTCTCAGATCCGCGGCCGGCCGCGCCGGACGCTGGCGGTCGTTGCGGGGGTGGCCTTGGGCGCGGGGCTGTTCGTTGCGCTTACCGCCCTGGGCAGCGGCTTCCGTGAGGCTGCCCGCGCCCCCTTGGACGACGTCGCAGCTGACCTCGTCGTCACCCGGCCGACGGGAAGCGATGAGCCTGACGCGGCCGAGCAGCGGACCCGCGGCGTTCGCACACCGTTCGGGCTTGCCACCCTCGGCGGGGCTGACATCGATGTCATCGTCCGTACCCCGGGAGTCGCGGACGCCTCCGCCGCCTTACAGGTTTGGGACTTCGGCCCCCGGACATCGACCACCATCGTGGGCCTCGATCCCCGCGAGGCAGCGGTCGGGCCAGGCCGAGCGCTGACGCGCGAACTCGTCGAGGGGCGAGCATTCAGTTCCAGCGAACGCGGTGTGGCCGTCGCCGACCTGCACTACGCCCGCTTCTACGGTCTCGTCACCGGCAGCAGTGTCACCGTCGGAGACCGACAGTTCGAGATCGTTGGCGTCGTCGAACTCGCTGACACCAGCCAGACCGCCGCCGCCAACCTCTACGTGCCCCTGCCCGACGCGCAGGCGCTTGCAGGCCTCGCCGGCGACGAGGTCAACCAGGTGTACGTAATGGTCGAGGCCGCCAGCGACATTCAGGCCATCACCCAGCGCCTCGACGAGCAGCTTGGCGGAATCAGCGCGATCAGTGAAGACAGCCTCGTCCAAATCATGGGTGGGGTCGGCCGGGTGTCAGCCCGCTTCTCCGGAGTCGCGGCCGTGGTTGGACTGCTCGGTGGGCTGCTGCTGGGAGGACTGGCGCTCCAAAGCCTCGTCACCGAGCGTCGTCGCGAGATCGGCGTCATGAAGGCGGTCGGCTGGAGCGCCCGCGACGTCGCTAGGGTCTTCAGACGCGAGGCGTTCGTCCTCAGTGTCATCGGTGCCCTCGTCGGCGTGCTGTTCGGGCTGGCCAGCACCGCCCTGCTGGCCCGCCTGCCCTTGCCGCAGTCGACCATCGGGATCGGACAGGAGGTGTCGGCCCATCAAGACAGCGCAAGTGCGGTTGGCGAACTACCCATAACGACCACGCTGCCCGCGCGCGCTGACCCAGCGATCATCGCGGTCGCTGTGCTGACCACCACCGCTGGCGGAACGCTGGTTGGCTGGAACAGCGCCCGGCGCGCCGCCGCGCTCAAACCGGGGCGCACACTGGCATCGCTCTGACTTCGGTCGGGCAGAACTCACGGGTTTAACTGGCGCCAGGGCATGCGACGCCGGCATCCAGGACTCAGAGCGTGTTTGAGCTGTCGTGAGGGGTCGCGCCCCATCGGGTTCCGCTCGCGCACCCCCTGTGAGACTCTGAGTTCTTCGCCCCGTTGGGATTCCCGATCCTCCACATCGCTCCCTCCTCGAACAATCCTGATTTCCGAGCGGTGTCGGTAGACTCCCTCCCCGTGCTGTCTCATCCCACTGCCCAGTCGCGGGCGCGTCCGATCGGCGTGTTCGACTCGGGCTGCGGCGGGCTGACGGTCGCGCGGGCGCTGATGGACCTGCTGCCCGACG
>JBOGEA010000133.1:0-14350 GCA_050743205.1 Egibacteraceae bacterium
GTTCGGGCGGCATCGAGCCGCCCGAACCGCGCTCCGCTTCGCTTCGCCCGCACGTCAAGGCCGCGCGTTGTCGCACCGGGCGCGTACGGTAAGCCCATGGAATCTGCGGTTCATGCTCGGGGGCTGACCAAGCGCTACAGGGATCTCATCGCGGTTGATGGGATCGATCTCGATGTGCCCGCTGGCGGGTGTTTCGGAATCTTAGGCCCCAATGGGGCAGGCAAGACTACGACGATGCGGATGATCACGTGCGTCTCCCCGCCCACCGGCGGCGTGCTGGAGGTGCTCGGCCAGGATGTGAGGAAAGACCGGCGGGCGCTCAAGCGGCGGCTTGGGGTGGTGCCGCAGGGCGAGACGCTCGACTGGGAGCTGACCGTCCGCGAGAACCTCCTGTCGTTCGCGTCCTACCACAGCCTTCCCCGCCGGCTGGCCGCCGAGCGGGTCGATGAGCTGCTGCGGTTCGTCCAGCTGACGGACCGCTCAGGCGCCCGGACCGACGAGCTGTCCGGCGGGATGCAGCGACGGCTGCTGATCGCCCGCGCGCTGGTCAACGACCCGGAGATGGTCTCACTCGACGAGCCGACGACCGGTCTGGACCCGCAGGCGCGCCACCTGGTGTGGGAGCGGCTGCGCAGCCTGCGATCCGCGGGCAAGACGCTGCTCATCACGACCCATTACATGGACGAGGCCGCCGCGCTGTGCGACCGGCTGGTGGTCATGGATCGGGGGAGGATCATCGCGGAGGGCGCCCCGCGGGAGCTGATCTCCACGTATGTCGCGCCCCGCGTGGTCGAAGTGCACGGGGTCGACGGAGCGGTCGACGCGGTCCGGGCGGCGGTGGACGGCCTGGCCGATGAAGTCGAGCAGGTCGGCGACCGCGTCCTGGTCTACGGCCACGACGGCCAGCGCATCGCGAGCCGCCTGCGTGAGCGCGGCCTCGACCACCAGGCGCTGCTCCTGCGTGACGCGACGCTTGAAGACGTGTTCCTGCGGCTCACCGGCCATGCGCTCGTGGAGGCGCGGACGTGAGGGATCTGCTGATCTGGCCCCGGCCGGCGCCGCGGCAGGCGTCGAAGATGCTGCTGCGCAACGTGACGCTCTACCGCCGCTCGTGGAAGCTGAACATCCTGCCGCAGTTCTTCGAGCCGCTGCTGTACCTGCTGTCCATCGGCTTCGGCCTCGGCCTCTACATCGGCCAGCAGGTCGCGGGGGTGGACTACGTGCTGTTCATCGCCCCCGGTCTCCTGGCCGCGGCGGCGATGAACGGCGCGGTCTTCGAGGTCACCTACAACGTCTTCATCAGGCTGCGGTTCGTGCACCTCTACGACGCGGTGATCACCACGCCGCTGGAGCCCGAAGACATCGCGTTGGGCGAGCTGGCATGGGCGGTCATCCGCTCGCTGCTCTACGGGACAGTGTTCCTGCTGGTCACAGCACTGCTCGGTTACGTCCGCTCGCCGTGGGCCCTGGCCGCGCCGCTGGCGGTGGCGCTGATCGGGCTGGCGTTCGCGACCCTGGGGATGGTCTACACCGGGCTCGTCTCAAAGATCGAGCTGTTCACCTACTTCTTCACGCTGTTCATCACGCCGCTGTTCCTGTTCAGCGGGATCTTCTTCCCGTTCCAGAACCTGCCGGCGGTCGCGCGCTGGGTCGCGTGGCTCACCCCGCTGCACCACGGCGTCGAGACGCTGCGCGCGCTGATGCTCACCGGAGACGTGCCGACCGCGGTCGCCCACGCGCTGTGGCTCCTCGCCTTCTCCGCCCTGCTGTTCCCGCCGGCGATCAACCTGTTCCGCCGCCGCCTCATCGTCTGAGACTGCGGTAGACCGAGATGTGGGTGGGACTCTCACGCGTGAACGGCTCGCCTGACCAACCGCCCCAGCGCTCGGCCAGCCCCAGCCCGGCGAGGCGGGCCATGAGATCGATCTCTGACGGCCAGGCGCAGCGGATCTTGACCGGGCGCGTCTGGACTGGGTGGCCGGGACGAACAACTACGGGCGCGGCGTGCTGCGTCAATGATACCCACCACGGCCGAACCATCTCCCTGCTGTGGCTGCGTGATGCCAAGCAGGCCGAGCCACACGCGCGGCAGGCGATCGCATGCTATGAGACCCAGCCACCGCCGCTCCACTCGCCCGCCAACCATGCCCAGGCGCAGATCACCCTGGCGACCTGCCTGGTCGGCCAAGACCAGCCCGATGAGGGCATCAGGCTGGCCGCCAGGGCGCTTGAGGTCGACCGCGCACGCGTTGAGCCGAACCTGCAGCAGTCGCGTGAGTTCCTCGCGGCCTTGTCCCCTGGGCACCGCGACCAGCCAGCCACCCGCGCGCAACTCTGGAATGTCCGAACCGACGGTTGAGTGGGGTCGCCGGTCGAGTCGCCGCCATCGCGCGGGAAGGGACGAGACGTCCGGGACGAGCGTGCGCAAGAACTGGACGTACACGGTGGCAGCGGTCACCACGCGCAGACGACCGGTGAGGCCTCAGCACGCGTCGCCGCTGCTGCCACCGAGCTGCAGCCGCGGGATCTGCCTGTATGGCGTCTGGCGCGAGATCCGCCTGGTATGCCCTCGGGTGGTGGCGGCAGCGCTCCGGTTGGGGGACTGACCGGCGGTTTCTCATCGGCGCGGCGGAAACCCGCAGGTCAGCTCGGCAAGGCGGCGGCTCGACTACAGCTTCCCGTCGGATGGAGCCTGTTGCAAATAGGTGCGGCTCTTCTGGAGGGATTTCATGCTGCTTAGGCCTGGGCAGCAGTGACGTTGCTGTTCTCGGATGTGCGCTGCCTCCGAGAGACCGCCGGACCAGCCCGCGAGTGACTCAATGCAATCTTTGACCGCCATATCCTCACCGTGCGTCATCTTCGCAGCGCTAATGGCCAGGAAACGGCATATGGCCAGGATTCGGCACGCATCCGTGCCGAATCCTGGCCATAGGGCTTCACACCGCCGATGGCACCGTTATTTCGACCCGCGCCCTTGGCCTGGCTCCACCGATCGGGGCCTCGCATCGGAGCCCGTCTGCGGGCTGACCTCCGATTCCGCGTAGGCGCGGGAAGGATGCATTCAGAGCGGACGGTTGGCGGTGCAGTTCGCGGGAGGCGGCAGTGAGGTGGCAGGACGATGCGACGTCACTTCACAAGAGCCGCACTCGTTGCAAATTGCCGGCGGCTGCGTGTCGCAGGCGAAGGAGCCAAGACACCGGTTCGGGTGCAGCTTTCCTTCGGATGCGGAGGAAAGCTGCACATCTGGCCCGTGACCAACCGGGTTTTGCAACAGGCTTGATGCGGCGGAAAGCTGGAGATTGACCGACGCCGGCCGCACGCGAGCCCCTGGCGGGGTCACGATGACGCCACGGCTGTCCGGTTGCCGTGCCAGACGATCCGCCCGCCGAAGCCGCCCCCCGTCCATGACTCGTCGGGCTGGGGCGAAGCGCCACCAGCTGTGTGTGAGCAGCGCCATCTGACGTTGGGAGAACTCGGCGAAGCAGGCGTCGATCCAGCCCTCTGCAACCGCTGCCGCCTCACCGCCTTGCGTCCGGTGTCGGCTACCGCGGCATGATGTGCCGTATGCAACTGCGCCCAGGACTGACCGTGGACGATGCCGTTCTCACGGACTTCGCCACCCGCCATGGCATCTGTCGCTTGGCCCTCTACGGCTCCGCGCTCCGGTCAGACTTCGGTCCCTCCAGCGACGTGGACATCCTCATAGAGTTCCAGCCCGGGCGCGCACCCGGGCTGCTCCGCCTCGCCGCTATGGAACTGGAGCTGGAGGACGTGGTCGGACACGAGGTCGAGCTGCGCACCTACGAAGACCTCAGCCGCTTGTTCCGCGATGAGGTCGCGACCAACGCGCGGCTCCTGTATGCGGCCTGAAGATCGCGCCGCCTGGAGCACCTCATGGAGGCCGCTGCCAAGGCGGTCAGATACAGCGAGGGTCGCAGCCGCGAGGACCTGGATCAAGACGAGCTCTTGCGCCTGGCGCTGACGAAGCTTGTCGAGATCGTCGGCGAGGCGGCCAAGCACGTCAGCCCCGAATTCAGGTCGCCGCACCGTGCAGTGCCCTGGGCCGCCGCGGCCCGCATGCGAGATCGGCTCGTCCACCACTGCTTCGACATCAACCTCGACGTGCTTTGGCGGACGGTGACCGAGGATCTGCCCGGCCTGATCGAGGCGTTGCCCGATGTCGTCGACATCCCACCGCCGAGCTGAGCCATGCATGGCTGCGCGGGTGCTCAGCCAGCCGATGCACGGGCAGCTCGTCGATCGCGTGTCGCTCCTCAGCGAGGCCGCCACGTGAGGGCGGCCGGAAGTCGACAGAACCAGGTCCGTATCCGGTCCTCTCGGTGAAAATGGCTACCGCGAGCATTTGGCGTACGGCCGCGCCTCGTGGGACAGGCCGGCGGCCATGCCACGGCGTGCGCGTCCCACGGCAATGAGGAGGGCGTGATGCGCGCCGACACGTGGCGGCGCGCCACGCTGGCGTTGGGGACTGGTTGTGGTCGCCGGCGGCGGCGCGTCGCAGGCCGACGCCCGGCGGTTCCCGTCACGGTCGAGCACCGCAGCCGGACGCTTGAGTTCGACGAGCCGCCCAGCAGGGTCGTGAGCGGTACCAGCCGCTGGTCGCGCTGGGGCTCGGCGACCGCCTGGTGGGCCGGCTGAACCTCGCGGCTTCTTGGGGAGAAGGCGAGGCTGTGAGTCCTGACCGCCGTAAGCGGCGGTCAGGACTCACAGCAGCGGCCTCGGCACGCGTCGCCGCTGCTGCCACCGAGCCGTAGCTGAGGGATCTGCCTGTATGGCGTCTGGCGCGAGATCCGCCTGGTATGGCCCCTCGAGTGGTGGGGGCGCTTCGATTGGGGGACTGACCGGCGGTTTTCTCATCGATGCGGCGGAAAACCGCCGGTCAGCTCGCCTTGGCCACGTCGGCGGGCGTCCCCATCCAGCGGTCGCGGCGGAGGGGACGCCGTACGAGCCCTCAATTGGTGGCATTGGATCCAGCCCGGCTTCGCCGCACGTCGGCTGCCTACGCCGATTGGCGGCGGCGATACAGTAACCATTATCATTGTCAGATATGCGCTTCGGGCCCTGGCCTTCTCCGCCTTGCACGCCGTGTGTCCGGCAGGCTGCTGGTCGGCGTGATCGTGGGGCTCGCGCTGGTTGGGGTCACGGTCGCCCGTGGCCTGCTCGTCGCGCGTGTGCTGGCGGTGCTGCTCATCGACCGCGAGGCCGTGGGGACCCTGCCACCGCTGTTCGTTGCCCTTGCCGCGACCCAGGGGGCTCGTTCGGCTCTGCTGTGGGTCCGGGAGCTGGCGGCCCAGCGCGTTGGGGCCGCGATCAAGGTCCGGCTCCGCGAGATCCTGCTCGAGCGGCTGCTGGCGCTGGGGCCGGATCATGCGGTGGCCCAGCGCACCGGCCGGCTGCAGGCGCTGCTGGTCGACGGGGTCGAGGGACTCGAGACCTACTTCGCCCGCTGCCTGCCGCAGCTGGCGGTGACCGTCGTCGGGCCGCTGGCCGTGCTCGCGGCGATCATCGCCGCGGACCCGGTCACCGGCGGGACGCTTGCGGCCTTCCTCGTTGCCGTGCCTGCGCTCCCCCGGCTGTGGGACCGCCTGCTCGCTCGCCGTGCCGATGCGTACTGGGAGCAGTACCGAAGCCTGACGGCGGAGTACGTCGAGGTCATGCAGGCCATGGCTGTCCTTGTGGCCTCGGGTGCGGCGGGCCGCGTGCGGGACGGGCTGGCGGCACGCTCGGCACAGCTGCTGGAGGCCACGATGCGCCAGATGGCGGTCTCGCTCGTCTCCAGCGCCGTCAGCACCGGCGCGGCGACGGCAGGTGTGGCGCTGACCGTGGCCGTGGGGGCGCTGCGCGTCGCGGAGGGCGCCCTCGCCCCGCGGGCGCTGCTCGTCGTGCTGCTGCTGGCGGGGGAGTGCTTCCGCCCGCTCAGGGACCTCGCCGACTACTGGCACGGCTCGTACCTGGGCGTCGCCGCGGCGCAGAGCGTGGCCGCGCTGATGGCCGCACCCGATCCGCCGCCAGCGCCGCCGGGCCCGGCGGCGCCCCCGACCGGTGGCGCGATCATGCTGGGCGGCCTGACTGTGCGCTGGCCTGGCCGCGAGCGGCCCGCGCTCGACGGCTTCGACCTCGACATCGCCGATGGCGAGGTGATCGGGATGGTCGGGCCGTCAGGGGCGGGGAAGTCGACGGTGCTCGCGGTGCTCGCCGGCCTCGTCCGCCCCGACGCTGGACACGGGCGCGTCGCCGGCCACGACCTCACAGGGCTCGATCCCCGCGCGTTGCGGGGGCTCGTCACGATCGTCCCCCAGCACCCGGTGATCCTGGAGGGCTCGATCGCCGACAACGTCCGGCTCGGGCGCCCAGACGCCAGCGATGACGCGGTGCGCCGCGCCGCCGAGGACGCCGGTCTGGGACCGCTCCTCGCCCACCTGCCGCACGGCGTGGCGACACGGGTCGGCGACCGCGGGGGGCGGCTGTCCGGGGGCGAGCGGCAACGGGTTGCCCTCGCCCGGGCGCTGCTGCGCGATCCCCCGATCCTTGCGCTCGACGAGGCCACAAGCGCCGTCGACGAGCTGACTGAGTGCGACGTCGTCGCGCGGGTCGCGGCCCTGCGTCGCGGACGCACGACCATCGTCGTCGCCCACCGACCGGGCGCCCTCAGACACGTCGACCGCGTCGTGGAGGTCCGTGGCGGCCGCGCCTCCGCCGTCACGGCCCAGAGGCCAGGATGAGCGGGCCTCTTCGGCGCCTGCTCACGCAGCTGCGGGCGACCCGCGGGCGCCTGGCCCTCACCCTGGCCGCCGGCCTCGTCGCGCGAGCGGCGGACATCGCGTTGGGGGGCGTGGCGGCATGGCTGGTCGCGGTCGCGGTGACCGGCGGGAGCCGGGAGGCCCTGAGCCCTGGGATCGTCCTGGTGGCGGCGGCTGGGCTGGTCGCGGTCGCAGCGTCCTACGTCGAGCAGTGGGCCGCCCACGACGCCGCCTTCCGCATCATCGCGCAGCTGCGCGTCGGGCTGTTCGACGGCATACGCCGCTGTACGCCTCGGCTGCTGCTGGACCGGCGCAGCGGCGATGTCGCAGCCGCCGCGATGAGCGACGCGGAGGGCCTGGAGTGGTTCTACGCGCACACCGTCGCGACCTATGCGATCGCCGCGATCGTCCCCTCGGCGGCGGTGGCGGGGCTCGCCGCCATCAGCCCCGTGATCGCCGGCGTGGTCGCCGCCGCGGCGGTGGCGGTGGGCATCATCCCTGCGGTGCTCAGGCGCCGCGCGGCCGCCCATGGCGACGCCGTCCGCGCCGCGGTGGCCTGTGTCCACGCCGACGTGCTGGAGGGGGTGCAGGCGCTCCGGGATTTCGTCCTCCTGCGGGCCGAGCCTGTGGTCCTCGCCCGGATACGCGCGGGAAGCGGCGCGCTCGCGCGCGCCCAGGCGGCGTTCGGCAGCCGGCGGGGAGCCGAAATCGCAGCGGGTGACGCGCTGCTCGGTGCGGCGGTCCTGGCGGTGCTCGCCGTCGCCGGCGCGCAGGTGGCCGCCGGTCACGTCCCGGCCGCACGCCTGCCGGTTCTGGCGATCCTCACCGGGGCCGTTCTGGCGCCAGTGGCCGCGGTCACCGCGAGCGCGGCGCTGCTCGGCCAGACCCGCGCAAGCGCGTCCCGCGTGCTCACCGTGCTCGATGCCCCGGCGAACGTCGCCGACGCCGACGAGCCGGCCGATCATGGACAGCCGGACCGCTCGCACGATCCGGTCGTCGAGTTCCGCGACGTCCGCTTCCGCTACCCCGGCGCGCACGTCGACGCGCTGCGGGGAGCCTCCTTCACCGTCCGGCCGGGCGAGGTGCTCGCCCTCGCCGGCAGGTCAGGCGCGGGCAAGACCACCTGCGCCTCGCTGCTGCTCAGGCTCTGGGACGTCGCTGAGGGGGCCGTGAGCCTCGGCGGCGTGGACGTGCGCAGGATCGGGCGCGGCGACCTTGCTCGCTTCGTCGGATGGGTGCCGCAGGAGGTGGGGCTGATCCGCGGCTCGGTGGCGGACAACCTTCGCCTCGGCGCCCCGAACGCGCCCGACGAGGACCTGCTCGCCGTCATTGCGGACGTGGGGGCGGACGACGTGCTCGCTGCCGTCGGCGGGCTCGGGGGGATGATCGGCGAGGGCGGCGCCACCTTGTCCGGCGGTCAGCGGCGCTGGCGCGCGCGCTCGTGCCGAACCCCGCGTTCCTGCTCCTCGACGAGCCTGTGGCCCACGTGGACAGCGTCGCGACACGGGCGGCGCTGGGGGCCGCCAGGCGGGTGGCGGCTCGGGGTGGCGCCGTGCTCGTCATCGCCCACCAGCGCGAGACCCTGCTGGCCGCCGACCGCGTGGTGCTGCTGGTGGACGGATCGGTCGCAAACATCTCTTGACGCCCCTGACCGGCTGCGATTATATGGAATAGGTAATCGTTGCCATCTGAGGGGTCAATGCGCGTGCGCAACCGTGACCGCATCGACGGGCGCCCGCGCGGGCATCTCCGCCGCTTCGGGCTGTCGCGGGTGCGGTTTCGGCAGCTGGCGCACCGCAGCGAGCTGCCAGGCGTTCGCAAAGCGAGCTGGTAGCGATGGCCACGGGGCTTGAACCCCGCCTTCCCGTCACGCTCATCGCCGGCCTGGCCGACGCCGACAAGACCGCCCTGGTCCGCCACATCCTGGCCAGGCCCGGAGTGCTGCGGATCCACGCCGTCAGGCAGACGGCGGAGGGGGCGTACGGCCAGCCCGGCGATGATCTCGCAGGGGACTGGGCGCGCGTCGCCCAGCAGCTGCCCGACGCCGGCGGCGGTCTGTCCTGCGCGCTGCGGGGCGACCTGCTCGCCCACGTGCGGCGGGCCGTGGGCAAGGCGCACGCGCTGCTGGTCGAGCTGCCCGGCGGGGTGGAGCCACAGGCGGCAGCCGGCGCGCTCGCCGGCCCGGACGACGACGGGACAGCGGTAGACGCCCTCGCGCGGGTGGACACGGTCGTCACCGTCGTCGACGCCACCCGGCTGTTCGCCGACGTTCAGAGCGACGAGCTGCTCCTGGACCGGCGGCTGGCCCTGGGACGCAACGACGACCGCAGCCTCGCCGAGGTGGCGATCGCCCAGATCGAGCACGCCGACGTCGTCGTCGTGGCCAGGTGGGAGCGCGTCCCAGCGCGCGCCGCCGCGCGGGCCGAGGCGCTGCTGCGGGTGCTCAACCCCTCCGCGCGACTGGTCCGGGCACAGCACGGCAGGGTGTCCCCCGCCCTGGTGGTGGCCACGGGCCGCCACGACCCCGACCGGTCACCCGCCGGGTGGGCGGCCGCGCTGGCCGGGTTCGACCTGCCGGAGGGCCGCGAGGGCGTGTCGCACCTGACGTACCGGCGCCGCCGCCCGTTCCACCCGCAGCGGCTGTCTGAGGCGCTGGCCGACCCGTTCGACGGGCTCATCCGCTCGAAGGGCTTCGTGTGGCTGGCGTCCAGGCCGTGGCTGGCGCTGCTGTGGGACCAGGCCGGGCCGGTCCTCACGCTGGAGCGCGCGGGGACGTGGATGGCCGACCGGCCGGTGTCGGCCTGGGCCGCCCTCGACCCGTTCGAGCGTCTGGAGCTGGAGGCGGCGTGGGACCCGTACTACGGGGACCGCCAGCAGGAGCTGGTGTTCATCGGGGCGGACATGGACACCGCCGCGATCGCAAGCGCTCTGGACGCGTGCCTGCTGACCGACGCTGAGCTGTCGATGGGCCAGCCGGGCTGGCGCGAGCTGCCCGACCCGTTCCCCCATTGGGAGGCCGACGCCTGCGCGCCTCCACCCTCGCCGAAGGGAAGGCGATGAAGGACGGCATCCACCCCGACTACCGCCCGGTGGTGTTCCTCGACACGTCCTCGGGCTACGCGTTCCTGACCCGCTCAACGATCGCCACCAGCGCCACCATCGAGTGGCAGGACGGCCACACCTACCCGTTGGCCAAGGTCGACATCTCCAACGTGAGCCACCCCTTCTCCACCGGCCGGGTCAAGATCGTCGACAGCGCCGGCCGGGTCGAGCGCTACCACCGCCGTTACGGCAGGCGCTGACCAGCGGTGTCGTACGCGAGCGGGGAGCGGCGCGTGGTGGTCGTGGGCGCCGGGCCGCACGGCGTCGCGGCGTGCGCCGGGCTGGCCGAGGAGTTGGGTGGCGGCGCGATCACCGTCGTCGACCCCCAGGCAGGGCCGCTGGCGGCCTGGAGCCGGCGCGCCGGCGCCATCGAGATGGACCACATGCGCTCGCCGTGGGTCCACCACGTCGGGCGGACACCGGACGCCCTGATGCGGTTCAACCGTGACCAGGGCCATGGCGCCGCCAGCGGTTGGACCCCTCCGGTCGAGGTGTTCGAGGCGCACGCCCGCGCGCGTTTCGCCGCGTGCGGCGTGGCCTGGATCAAAGCCCGTGTCGTGGGCCTTGAGCCGGCGACCCCACCGCGGCCCGGTGGACCGTCATACTCGACGACGATCGCCGGCTGGCCGCGGCTCGGGTGGTCATCGCCACAGGTCTGGACCCGCACCGGCGCTCGTCGCTGGGCGGCGTGCCCGTGCCTGAGTGCGCAGTCGGCACGCATACGGGCAGGGTCGCGGTCGTCGGCGGCGGACACACCGCCGCGACCGCCGCGTGGCGCGTCATCCGCCACGGCGGTCGGGTGGACCTGTTCGCGCCGGACGGGCTGCGGGTCTCCAAGACCGACGTCGAGCCCGGCTGGTTCGGGCCCAAATACCTGGACGGCTTCGCGGCCAGCACGCCGGCGGTCCGGCTCGCGCGTCTGCGCGACGCTCGCCGGGGCACCACGACTCCCCAGCTCGCCGCGTGGCTGCGCGCCCGGATCCCGCCGGGGCTGCTGCGCGTCGTACCCGCACGCGTCCACGGGATCGAGCGCGGCCCCGGCGGGACGTGGGTCCACGCCGACGGGCGGCACGGCCCTTACGAGCAGGCCTACGAGGCGCTCGGGTACGCGGTCGACGTCGCGCGCCTGGGCTGGCTGGTCCCACACGTCGGCCGCCGCCGCGGTCGCCTGCCCATCCTGGACCGCCACCTGCAGACCGCCCCAGGCCTGCACCTGCTCGGCCCGCTGGCGGAGCTGGAGCTGGGGCCCGCCGGCCGCAACCTGTGGGGCGCCCAGCGCGCCGTCGAGCGCCTCACCGCGGCCGTCGCCGAAGACCCGAATCCCAGCGAGATGAAGGAGCAGCGATGAAGGTCGCCTACGTGTTCGCCACGTCCGGTCACACCGCCGACTACAAGCTCGGGCAGATGATCCTGCCCCAGCTCGAGGAGCAGCGGCACGGCGCGCAGGTCGTCGGCATGTTCTTCTTCGACGACAACAACTACGTGCTGCGCGCGGGGGATCCGATAGGGGAACGCCTCGCGAAGGCCGCCGCACGCACCGGGATGCTGTTGATGATGTGCGACCGCTGCGCGATCAGCCGAGGCCTCGCGGTGGGTGAGCCGGGCGCCTGCAAGCCGTCGGGGACCGTCGAGGGTGTGACGGTCGGGTGCTTCCCCGATCTGTACGACGCGCTCGCGGGCAACCCACCCGACCACGTGATCTCTCTGTAGCGGCTCAGCAGTCGCGCAGGTCCGGGTGCTGGCTGAGGATCTGCGCGCGGGGCGAGACGAACTCGTCGAAGGCGGCCTGGTCCACAGCGGCGGCGAACACGCCCGTGTGGTGGCAGTTGCGGAACGCGATCGTCACGCCGAAATGCCGCTGGAGGGCGCCGCGGATGCTGTCGCTGGCCAGCGCCCGCAGCAGCTGGCTGCGGGCGCGCTCGTCGGGGGTGGGACGTCGTTGACGGCCAACGGCGCCGAGCCCGCGTTGAACCGGGCGGCCAGCCCGCTGATCAGGTCCCAGGCGTAGGGCAGAGACGTGCGGATGCAGTCGACGAAGGCGTCGTCATCGACCTCGCCGCGGGCGGCCTCGTCGAGCAGCGTGGCAGAGACGTTCAGGGACACAGCAGCCTCCTTGGCTGGGGATCAGACAGGCACAGAGGGGAGATGACGAACGTCGGGTCGATCTGGCCGAGCAGGCCGGCGGCGGCGTTGCCCCACACGCGCGCGTTGCGGATGTGGAACTCGACGGTCTGGCGGTGGAAGGCGGCCCAGTCCTTGTCGATGGCGTCCACGGCCGCGCGCAGGCGTTCGAGCGCCTGGCGGTTGGCCGCCTCGAGCTGGCTGATCGGCCAGACGTCACCGCGCTCGACCGTGCGCACGTAGTCCGAGCGGCCGAGGCAGGCGAGCAGGTCCGCGCCCAGCTCGCGGCGCAGGAACGCGCGGTCCTCGCCGTCGACGGCTTTGTTGCCGACCACCGCGATGGCCAGGTCGAAGCCCGCGGCGTAGCGCTGGTACTGCCGGCAGACGCCGACGGCCCTGGCCGTGGGCTCGGCCACGAGCACGGTGAGGTCGAAGCGGGTGAACAGCCCGGACGCGAACGAGTCCGCGCCCGCGGTCATGTCCACGACCACGTACTCGCCGGGTCCGTCGATCAAATGGCTGAGCAGCAGCTCCACCGCGGCGGTCTTGGAGTGGTAGCAGGCCACGCCCAGGTCGGCGTCGTCGAACGGCCCGGTGGCCAACAGCCTGACCCCGCCCGCTGTCCGCTCGAACCGGGTGTAGATCGGGTTGTCCTCGGCCAGGCGCAGCAGGCGGGACCCGCTGCCTGGCGGGGTGGTCTTCGTCGTCGCCGCCGCGGAGGCGATGCGGGGATTGCGCCCGCGCAGGCAGTCCTTGACGAAGGCGAGGTCGGATCCCATCGCGGGCAGGCGGGCCGCCTCGGCCTCGTCCATGCCCAGCGCGACGGCGAGGTGCTGGTTGATGTCGGCGTCGATCGCGAGGACCGGCAACCCCTGTGCGTGCAGATGCCGGGCGAACAGCGACGACAGTGTCGTCTTGCCGCTTCCTCCCTTGCCGACGAACGCGATCCTCACGTGTGCAATGCCTCCCAGCGTCGCGATACAGCGATCCCCCGATGCCCACCGGCATCATACAGCATCGGTTTTCGTTTTCATAACTCGCGACAGACAGGCACGCGCACGCCACGGCCGGCTGGCGAACGCTCCTGCTCCTCGGGAGCCGTGATCCACCCCACCAGCTGGATCGTCACTCCGTTGCGTCCGATGCCACCAATTCTGCGTTCGCGCGGATGAAAGGCGATTGCGTCCTCGCTGCCCGCCACGGCGCGGACGGCCCCTCAACCTGCAGGTTTCCGCCAGATGGAGTCTGTTGCAGAATCAATGGGAGTGGCTCTCCAGGAATGGCTGAGTGCCGCGAGCCGTGGGTGCCTTTTGGGCCAGCCGCACTGCAGGTTTCCTCCGAATACGGAGGAAACCTGCAGGTCAGGCGGGCGTTGTCGGGCTTGAGGCGCAACTTTCCTCCGTATTCGGAGGAAACCTGCATCTTTGGCTCGAGCGCCCCGACTGGAGGGCCCGCCGGGGTCGGGCGGCTGGGCTCAGCCGAGGCCGGTGGGGGCTGAGGGGTTCTGGGCAGGGGGGTGGGGGTGGGTGGGGGCGAAGATGGACAGGTCGGTGAGGGGCATCGGGGGGGTGGCGTCGAGCCGGGCGGTGAGGAGGGTGAAGGCGGCCGGGTCCTCGCGGGGGTCGAGGTCTTCGGCCGCGATCGTCGGGGGCAGGCTGACCGAGGCCGGCTTCCACGCCGCCGTCCGCACCGTGATGGCGGGCCCGCCCGGACGGATGCGCCACAGCCGGTAGGCGAACCCGTCGGGGCGGGGGTCGGGGTCGGGCGGGGGGAAGATCGCGGTGAGGAAGGCCGCCGGCGGGTCGGGCAGCGGCTGGCCGTTGGCGTCGTCCAGGCCGGTGAACAGGTCCTGGGCGGGGCGTGTGGCGAGGAAGTCTGCGACCCGCCCGCGCATCCAACCGGTCAGCGGCGGCTCGGCGTCCTGGCTTGCCAGGGCGCCGACGAGCTGCCTTCTGGCGATGGGCTCAACGTCGGGGTCGGGCGCCGGCTCGTGGTCGGCGCGCCACCAGCTGTGTGTGAGCAGCGCCATCTGACGCTGGGAGAACTCGGCGAAGCAGGCGCCGATCCAGCCTCTGCGCACGGCGAGCTTGCCCACGCCGAACGCGAGGTGGGTACGGCGCTGCCCGTCGGTGCGGCCCTCGGCCACAGCCATCGCGTGGGGCGTGGCCAGGTCGCAGTCGTCGAGGGGGTCTTCGCCGCCGCGGCCGGCTGGGGGCGGGGCGGAGCGCAGCACCCAGCCGATCGCGGCGGCCCAGTCCAGGTACTGCTCGTAGGCGGCCGACAGGCGGACCAGCGCGTGGGCGGCGTGCTCGGCCCGCTCGAACGCGCCCAGGCAGCGCTCCAGCGCCGGGTTGCGCTGGTTGGCCAGC
>JBOGEA010000134.1:0-14255 GCA_050743205.1 Egibacteraceae bacterium
TCAATAATTATCGGCCGCAGTTCTATTTCCGTACGACGGATGTGACGGGGACGGTGGATCTGCCGGCGGGTACGGAGATGGTGATGCCGGGTGATAATACGGAGATGTTCGTGAGGCTGATCCAGCCGATCGCCATGGACACCGGGCTGCGGTTCGCGATCAGGGAGGGCGGGCGCACTGTTGGCGCTGGCCAGGTTACCCAAATCCTCAAGTGACGATGTTTTTACGGGTCGCTGGGGTCGGGGTCGGGGGCCGTCGGGCTCCGCTCGCGAAGAGCCTTTTAGGTCGCTGCGCCCGACGGCCCCCGACCCTGCCGTGGCTGGCCCTCAACCCCGCGCGCTCCATGTTTGTGGTCCAGCCGGCTGAGTCGTGCGTTCCGACCACGGGGGCTCACGCATCGTGGTTTTGGCGCTTGACTGAGATTTTTGAAGCTGAAAACCCCGCACGTCGCGGGAGGGACGGAGGGTTGTCCGGTGGCTGAGCAGAAGATTCGGATTCGGCTTAAGGCGTACGATCACGAAGTGATCGATGCTTCGGCGCGTAAGATTGTTGACACCGTCGAGCGGACTGGGGCTCGGATCACCGGGCCTGTTCCGCTTCCTACGGAGAGGAACATCTACTGCGTCATCCGCTCGCCGCATAAGTACAAAGACTCACGCGAGCACTTCGAGATGCGCACGCACAAGCGACTCATTGATATTCATGACCCGACACAGAAGACGGTCGACTCGCTGATGCGGCTTGATCTTCCGGCGGGCGTGGACATTGAGATCAAGCTCTAGGGGCCGGTGATGTCAACCAAAGGGATTCTCGGAACGAAGCTGGGGATGACCCAGATCTTCGATGACGCCGGGCGGGTGATTCCGGTCACTGTGGTGCGTGCTGGGCCTTGCCCCGTCACCCAGATCCGGACCCCCGAGCGCGACGGTTACTCAGCCATGCAGCTCGGGTACGGGGCGGTCAAACGGGTCAACAAGCCGCTCGCCAGCCACTTTGCGAAGGCGGGCGTGGCCCCGACCAGGTATCTCGTCGAGTTCGACTTGGTGGCGGGATGCAAGCCGGGCGACATGATTACGGTGGAGAGATTCACCGTTGGTGAACTCGTCGATGTCTCGGGCACGAGCAAGGGGAAAGGCTTCGCGGGCCCGATGAAACGGCACGGTTTCGGCGGTCTCGGTGCATCGCACGGAGCGCACAAAGTTCATCGTGCGCCTGGTGCCATCGGGGCGTGCGCCACACCCTCACGGGTCTTCCCGGGTACACGCATGGCCGGTCGTATGGGTAATGAGCGGGTCACGACTCAGAATCTCCTGCTCGTCGGCGTCGACCCGGAGCGCAACCTCCTGTTGATCCGGGGCAGCGTTCCCGGCCCTAATAGCGCCCTGCTTGTCATCCGCAGCGCGGTGAAAGCTCCGCACGGATCAGGTGCGATTGCCAAGGGTGATGCGTGATGGCAGTGATTGATCTGTACACCATCGATGGCCAGGTCGACGGCCAGGTCGAACTCGACTCTGGCATCTTTGAGGCTGAGCTGAACGTGCCTGCGATGCATCAGGTCGTCGTCGCCCAGCTCGCGGCAGCTCGACGCGGCACGTCGAAGGTAAAGACTCGTGGCGAGGTCGCTGGGGGTGGCCGAAAGCCCTACCGCCAAAAGGGAACCGGTCGTGCCCGGCAGGGTTCGATCCGCGCTCCCCACTTCTCTGGCGGTGGCATCTCGCACGGCCCAACCGGGCAGCAGAATTACACTAAGCGGGTGAACAAAAAGCTTAAGAAACTCGCGCTGCGTTCAGCGCTGTCGGATCGGAATCGATCCGATGATGTGCGCGTTGTACGCGGGCTCGCATTCGAAACGCCGAAGACGAAGGACGCATTGGCACTGTTGGAGGCTCTCGGCATCGCGGGCCGCAAGGTCCTCATTGTACTCGGCAACCAGGATGACGTGGTGCGTCGCAGCTTCCGGAACCTGCCGACAGTGCATGTGCTCACGGTCGACCAACTTAACACTTATGATGTGCTGTGCTGCGACGTCGTTGTGTTCGGCGAGAATGGTCTGCCGCATATCGGCCTCGGTACGCGCGCCGATTCTGAGACGGCTGAGAGTGCTGTGACCGTACAAACGGAGGCGGCGGTATGAAGGACTACCGGGACGTCGTTATCACGCCGGTCGTCAGTGAGAAGAGCTATGGCTTGCACGACGGGGGCACGTACGCGTTCGTCGTACACCCCGACGCGAACAAGACGGAGATCAAGCAGGCTGTCGAGCAGATCTTCGGGGTGAGAGTGGCGAAGGTGAACACTATGAACCGCAAAGGTAAGCGCAAGCGGTTCGGGCTGCGCTATGGCACTCGTAAGAACACCAAACGCGCCTATGTGACCCTTGCCGAAGGCGCTGAGATCGACATTTTCGACAGGGGCGTCTAATGGGTGAGGTCGAGCGCGTCAGCGCGAGACGGAGGGTGGGGATCTTCATGGGTGAGGTCGAGCGCGTCAGCGCGAGACGGAGGGTGGGGATCTGAATGGCTGTTCGTAAATACAAGCCCACGACGCCGGGGCGTCGTGGCATGAGTGTGTCGGATTTCGGCAACATCACGGCGAGTCGGCCGGAGAAGTCGCTCACGCGCCCTAACCCGAAAAAGGCTGGGCGTAACGCCCACGGTCGAATCACCACGCGCCACCAGGGCGGCGGCCATAAACGGCGCTACCGGATGATTGATTTTCGTCGTGACAAAGACGGCGTCCCCGCCAAGGTCGCGACGATCGAGTATGACCCGAATCGGTCAGCGCGGATAGCTCTGCTGCATTACTTGGACGGCGAGAAGCGCTACATCCTGGCCCCCGAGGGTCTGAAGATCGGCGACCTGCTTGAGTCGGGCGAGGCTGCCGACATACGTCCTGGCAACGCGCTGCCGTTGCGCAATATTCCGGTCGGCACCATCGTGCACGGCGTCGAACTGCGGCCCGGCGGGGGAGCGAAACTGGGACGATCCGCAGGCAACCGAATCCAGCTGTTGGCCAAGGGAGAGAACAAGGCGACGCTGCGGCTGCCGTCGGGAGAGATCCGCCTCGTGCTCGCCACTTGCCGGGCGACCGTTGGCGCGGTCGGCAACGCGGAGCATGACATCATCGCTATCGGCAAAGCCGGACGCAGCCGGTGGAAAGGCAAACGTCCGACGGTTCGCGGTGTGGTCATGAACCCGGTCGACCACCCGATGGGTGGCGGTGAAGGTCGCTCGTCCGGTGGGCGCCACCCAACTAACCCGAAGGGCAAACCGGAGGGTCGGACGCGTGCGAAGAACAAGGCTTCGAACAAGAATATCATCCGTCGGCGCGGCAAGCGCCGCCGGTAGGGAGAGCACAAGCGATGCCTCGCAGCCTCAAGAAGGGCCCATTCGTCGACGACCACCTGGTGAAGAAGGTGGATGCGTTGAACAGCACGGGACAGAAGCGGGTGATCAAGACGTGGTCTCGCCGTTCCGAAATCGGACCTGACATGGTCGGGCACACGATCGCCGTGCACGACGGCCGCAAGCACGTGCCGATTTACATCTCGGAGTCGATGGTCGGGCACAAGCTCGGCGAGTTCGCGCCCACCCGTGCCATTAAGTGGCGTGGCGCTGGCGAAAAACAGCAAGTGCGCGTAAGGGGGCGGCGCTGATGCAGTACCGAGCTACCGCCAAGTATGTGCATGCAACGCCGTCGAAATTACGCCAGGTTGTCGCTCACATCCGTGGTGTGTCCGTGCTCGACGCGCAGCGCCTGCTGCAATTCTCGCCGAAAGGCGTCGCGCCGCAGATTCTTAAGACACTGAACTCGGCGGTCGCCAACGCGAACCACGCCGATGAGAGCCTGCACGCGGATGATCTCATCGTCGCCGCGGCGGTCGTTGAAGAGGGCCCCACGCTGAAGCGCTTTCAGCCCCGCGCGAAGGGTCGTGCCTACAAGGTTCGCAAGCGCACGAGCCATATCACCATCGCGGTCGAGCGCCATCCTCATGTGGCGACCGCCACGGGTCGAGGCCGTCGGGGATGGCGCTCGGGTCGGGGTGGGACTGGCGTCGGAGGACAGGGACGTCAACAGAGCAGGGAAGGGTAAGGCGTGGGCCAAAAGATTCATCCATATGGCTTCCGGCTCGGTGTGATCGCCGATCACAAGTCGCGCTGGTTCGCCGACAAGGAGTATGCGGCTTACGTCATCGAGGACGACCGCATCCGTGGCTACATAAAGGAGCGGGTGCGCCATTCGGGCGTGTCCCACATCGACATCGAACGGACACGTGATCGTGTCACGGTCGATGTGCACACCGCCCGTCCGGGGATCGTGATCGGCCGCCGTGGCACCGAGGCCGATGTGATCCGCAAACATCTTGAGAAGATGACGGGCAAGCAAGTCAAACTGAATATTCTTGAGCTGAAGCTGCCCGAGTTGGACGCGCAGGTCACCGCACACAACGTTGCCGAGCAGCTCCGCGGGCGGGTCAGCTTCCGCCGCGCGATGCGTCGTGCTACGCAGAACGCGATGAAGGCCGGTGCGAAGGGGATCCGGGTGCAGTGCTCCGGGCGTTTGGGCGGGGCTGAGATGAGCCGTACTGAGTGGTACCGCGAGGGCCGAGTCCCCCTCCATACGCTCCGGGCGAAGATTGACTATGGATTTGACGAGGCTCGGACTACATATGGCCGTATCGGCGTGAAGGTCTGGATCTACACCGGTGAGCAGCTTCCCAGTGGGGAGCAGCGCGAGGCTACCGCAGCGGCGCGTCGTAGCCGTCGGCAGGAGCGCGCTGGCCAAAGGGATCCTCGCGCCACTCGCGGTCGGGCGAGTCGCCAAACCGCATCCCAGAGACAGCCCGTGCCAGCCGCAGAGCCTGGTATCGTCCGGCCTGCGAACGTCCCTCCTGACGCACAGGCGCCGCGCGAGTCGGGTGAGGTCGTGCCTTTCGCTGTCAAATCCTCCCCCAAGCTGCCTACAGAACGCACGCAGGAGTAGCGCGATGCTGTCCCCCCGCAGAGTCAAACACCGCAAACAGCACCGCGGACGGATGCGCGGATTGTCCAAGGGCGGTACCGACGTCACGTTCGGTGAGTTTGGGCTCCAAGCAGTTACGCCTGGCTGGATCACCAACCGTCAGATTGAGGCCGCGCGTGTTGCGATGACCCGTCACATGAAGCGTGGTGGAAAGGTATGGATCAATATCTTTCCGCACAAGGCATACACCAAGAAACCCGCCGAGACGCGTATGGGGTCTGGCAAGGGCTCGCCTGAGGGCTGGGTGGCGGTCGTGAAACCCGGCAGGGTCATGTTCGAGGTCGCCGGTGTCGCCGAAGAGACGGCCCGTGAGGCCATGCGCCTGGCCTCGCACAAGCTGCCAGTGCAGTGTCGGTTCGTCACGCGAGAGGGTGGGGTCTGATGCGCGGTCAGGAGCTGCGTGAACTCGGTGAAGCCGAGCTTGCCGCAAAGCTTCGAGAGGCCAAGGAAGAGCTGTTCAACCTCCGCTTCCAGCTGGCCACCGGTCAGCTCGACAACTATTCGCGTCTCGGTGATTTGCGCAGAGACATCGCGCGGGTGAAGACCGAGCAGAGGCAGCGTCAGCTCGCCGGTGTGCAGGAGGATGAAGGATGAGCGCTACGGCTGAGTCCCATGTCCGCAGGGAGCGCAAGACCCGCGTGGGCGTCGTGGTCAGCGACCGCATGGACAAGACCGTCATCGTCTTGATCGAACAGCGCACCACTCACCCGCTGTACCGCAAGATCGTCACGAGGTCCCAAAAGCTGCACGCCCACGACGAGTCGAATGGTGTGCGTATTGGAGACCGTGTGCGGGTGGTCGAGACGCGGCCTCTGTCCAAGACGAAGCACTGGCGCATCTGCGAGGTCATCGAGAGGGCACAATGATTCAGCAAGAGACCCGCCTGCGAGTAGCGGACAACACCGGGGCGAGGGAACTTCTGTGCATCCGAGTGCTCGGTGGCTCGGGCAGACGCTACGCCGCGATCGGCGACATCATTGTCGGCACGGTGAAAAATGCGATCCCCGCGTCCAACGTAAAGCGGGGTGACGTCGTGAAGGCCGTCGTCGTGCGGACCAAGAAGGAGAAGCGTCGTCCCGATGGGACATACATCCGTTTCGATGACAACGCATGCGTGCTGATCAACGACCAGCGCAACCCTCGGGGGACGCGTATCTTCGGTCCTGTCGGCCGCGAGCTTCGCGAGCGCCGGTTTATGAAAATCGTGTCGCTCGCGCCGGAGGTGCTGTAGCAGTGGAGCGGGTAAAGCGCAACGACACCGTCAAGGTCATCACAGGCAAAGACGCTGGCAAACAGGGTCGGGTACTACGTGTCTATCCGAAAGCTCATCGAGTGATGGTTGAAGGTGTCAACCTGGTGACGAAACACGAGCGGATCAGGACGACCCGGCGCGGGGCTCAGGAGGGTGGGATCCAGCACGTCGAAGCTCCGCTTCATATGTCAAACGTTATGCCGATCTGTACTGAGTGTGGCATCCCCACCCGAATCGGCGTCCGGACCACTCAGACAGGCAAGGTCCGCTACTGTAAGAAATGCGACGCGGAGTTCTAGCCACATGACGACCACGCAGACGTACGTTCCTCGCCTGAAGCAGCGGTATAACGCCGATGTCCGCCCGGCGCTGCAGAAGCAGCTGGGCTTGGCCAACATCATGCAGGTCCCTCGCTTGGAGAAGATCGTCGTGAACATGGGCGTTGGCGACGCCATCCAGGAAGCGAAGGCGCTCGACGGCGCAATGCGCGACCTTGCGACGATCACTGGCCAGAAGCCCCAGGTCCGGCGCGCACGCAAGTCGATCGCCGGCTTCAAGCTCCGCGAGGGTATGGCGATCGGCGCGCGGGTTACGCTGCGCGGTGATCGGATGTGGGATTTCTTCGATCGGCTGCTGTCGGTCGCGCTCCCACGCATCCGTGACTTCCGCGGCCTCAAAGCAAATTTTGACGGTCGCGGCAATTACACATGTGGTATCACCGAGCAGCTGATTTTTCCAGAGATCGATTACGACCGGATTGAAAAAATTCGCGGCATGGATATCACGTTCGTGACTACGGCGGCCACCGACGAGCAGGGCAGGGCGCTGTTGGACGCGTTCGGGTTCCCGTTCGCTGGCAAGCTGGATTCTGAGCGGAGTAGCTGATGGCTAAGAAGTCGATGATCGCCAAGGCGAACAAGAAGCCGAAATATCAGGTGCGCCAGTACACCCGGTGCAATCGCTGTGGTCGCCCCCGGGCAGTGTTTCGCAAATTCATGCTCTGCCGTATCTGCTTCCGGGAATTGGCGCATGCTGGTGAGCTTCCCGGTGTCCGGAAAGCCAGCTGGTGAGCGGAGACCGACAACGCACGAGGGACGTACGACCATGACGATGACCGATCCCGTCGCGGACATGCTCACCCGTATCCGCAACGCGAACGTAGCTTACAAAGAGGAGATCGCGATGCCCTCCTCCACGTTGAAAGCCGCGATCGCGGACATCCTGAAGAGTGAGGGCTACATTCGCGATTACCTCGTGGAGCCGACCAAACCCCAAGGCACGCTGCGAATGGCGCTGAAGTACTCTCGCCAGCGCGAGCGTTCCATCTCCGGACTGCGCCGTGTGTCAAAGCCTGGCTTGCGTGTGTATACGAAACGTGACGAGATCCCACGGGTCCTCGGCGGATTAGGGATCGCGATCATCTCGACGTCGGCTGGCCTGATGACTGATCGTGAGGCCCGTAAACGAGGCATCGGTGGCGAGATCCTGGCATATGTCTGGTAGCAGCAGGTGCGTAGCCGAACGGCGGTGTTGATGAGATGAGTCGCATTGGCAGGAGCCCGGTCCCAATCCCGACAGGGGTTGCGATCACGATTGAGGGACAAACTCTGCGTGTGAGGGGCCCCAGGGGCGAGCTGGAGCAGGCGATCCACCCCGATATCACGGTGACGGTCGATGGCGGCCAGATCCGGGTGACCCGGCCCGACGACGAGCGCGAGCACCGGGCGCTGCATGGGCTGTTTCGGTCGCTGATCGCGAATATGGTTGTCGGTGTAACCGAGGGCTATCAGCGTCGTCTGGAGATCGTCGGCGTCGGCTATCGTGCCGCGAAGCAGGGTGATGGGCTGCGGCTCCAGTTGGGCTACAGCCATCCAGTTGATGTCGAAGCGCCCGCGGGGATCTTTTTCGAGGTGCCCACCCCGACGCGCATCACGGTGTCCGGCGCCAGCAAGCAGCAGGTGGGTCAAGTCGCGGCGAATATCCGGGCGTTGCGCAAACCTGAGCCTTACAAGGGGAAAGGCGTCCGGTATGAGGGCGAGCAGGTTCGTCGGAAGTCCGGCAAAGCGGCAGGTTAGCCCCAATGCGGGGTAGCCCGACAGGGAAGGTTGAGGAGGACGACGTATGGTTGCAGCGAATCGGCGGGCCGCTCTCACGCGTCGGCACGCTCGTATCCGCCGGCGCGTGCAAGGGACCGCTCAGCGTCCGCGCTTGGCGGTCTACCGTTCCAACGTCGGCATCTATGCGCAGGTGGTCGATGACAGCTCTGGCCGGACTCTGGCCGCCGCTTCACACCTCGACCATCGCGACGCACCGCTCGACGGTGGAAAGACCGGTGTCGCCACGGCGGTCGGCACGCTGCTCGCCCAGCGGGCGCGCGCGGCTGGCGTCGAAGCGGTCGTGTTCGACCGTGGCGGTAACCGGTATACCGGTCGCGTGAAAGCGCTGGCCGAGGCTGCCCGCGAAGGCGGGCTCACGTTCTGATTCTCTACAGCGGTAAGGATGCTGACTATGGTTGGACCTGGAGGAGGCGCGCAGCGGGGTGAGCGGGGCGGTCGTGGACGTGATCGCGATCGACGCGCGCCGCGCGAGGAAGAGCGCAGTCCGTACGAGGAGAAGGTCGTCGCCATCAACCGCGTCGCGAAGGTCGTGAAAGGCGGCCGGCGGTTCTCCTTCACTGCTCTGGTCGTCGTCGGCGACGGCAAGGGCACGGTCGGTGTGGGCTACGGCAAAGCGAAAGAGGTCCCGCAGGCAATCCAGAAGGGCGTTGAGGAGGCGAAGAAGAACTTCTTCGTCGTGCCGATGATCCAGCGGACGATCGTGCATCCCGTGCTTGGCGAGGCCGGCGCGGGCAAGGTCGTGCTGAAACCCGCCGCCCCCGGTACGGGAGTGATCGCAGGTGGGCCCGTGCGGGCGGTGCTTGAGTGTGCTGGCATCAGTGACGTCCTGGCGAAGTCGCTGGGGACATCGAATCCGATCAATGTGGTGCACGCGACTGTCGCCGCGCTGGCCCAGCTGAGGAGGCCGGACGATGTGGCGCGGCTGCGGGAGCTCGAGGTATCGCAGTTGCTGCCGAAGAAGATGCTCGACAACATGAGGGCGGGTGTATAGATGAGCGAGAAAGAGCTGTCCATCACACAGGTCCGGAGTCTGATCGGATCGAAGAAGGATCAGCGCCGGACAGTGCGTTCGCTCGGACTCCGGCGGATCCGTCATACTGTGGTCCAGCCCGACCGGCCAGAGATCCGCGGGATGATCGCCAAGGTGTCCCACTTGGTGGATGTGCGCGAGTTGAGCGCAGAGGTCGAGAAGCATGGTGGGAACTCGGGTTTCGAAAGCTAGGTTGGGTATCACATGAAGATTCATCACCTGAAGCCCGCTCCAGGCGCGCACCGGCCGAAGAGGCGCAAAGGTCGCGGAGAGGCTGCCGGAAAGGGAAAGACGGCGGGCCGTGGCCAGAAGGGCACTGGCGCTCGCGGGAGCGTCTCCGCCGGGTTCGAGGGCGGGCAGCTGCCGCTCCAGCAGCGTCTGCCGCAGCGTCCCGGTTTCACTCCGCGCAACCGGGTCGAGTTCGCGACTGTCAATGTCGAACGTTTGGACGGTGCTTTCGCGGCCGGTGATGCCGTGACGCCCGACACATTGCGGGCGAAGGGCCTGATCCGGCGAGGTACGGATCCTGTGAAGATCCTGGGTGCTGGTGAGCTGACAAAGCCGCTTCGGGTCTGGGCACATGCGTTCTCGGGTACCGCGAAAGAAAAGATCAGCCAAGCGGGCGGAGAGACTGACGTCTTGACTCGTACGCGTACCCTCAGCCAGTAGGAGCGGAAGATGCTCCGCGCATTCGCAAACGCCTTCAAGATTCCAGAGCTGCGGGGGAAAATTCTCTTCACCCTCGCGATCCTCACGGTCTACCGGTTCGGGTCGGTGGTGCCGATGCCAGGAGTGGACTACGGGCGGCTGCGCGGGATCCTGGACCAGGTGACGGCGCAGGGCCAGTCGGGTGTCACTTCATTGCTTAATCTGTTCTCGGGCGGGGCGCTGACACAGCTTGCGGTCTTCGCGCTCGGAATCATGCCGTACATCACGTCGAGCATCATCATGCAGTTGCTCACCGTCGTGATTCCCAAGTTGGAGCAATGGCAGAAGGAAGGCGAGTCGGGGACAAAACGCATTACGCAGTACACCCGATATCTGACCGTGATACTCGCGATCCTCCAGTCGACCGGGTTGATTGCGCTGGTGGCATCCGGCAACCTGTTCGCCGGCTCTGGCATCGACTCGTCAGGTCTGATCCCGAACCAGTCGATTGGGATCAGAGCGCTGATGGTGGTGACGCTGACCGCCGGCACAGCGTTCATCATGTGGCTCGGTGAGCTGATCACGCAGCGCGGTGTCGGGAATGGCATGTCGCTGCTGATCTTCACCGCGATCATCTCGGGACTGCCCGGCACGGCGATTCAGATCTACCAGCGCAGTGTCTGGATTTTCGTCGGTTTGATGATCGTGGCGCTCCTGCTCATCGTGGGCGTCGTGTACATCGAGCAGGGCCAGCGGCGTATCCCGGTGCAGTATGCCAAGCGACAGGTCGGCCGGCGCACGTATGGAGGCACATCGACATACATCCCCCTGAAGGTGAACCAGGCGGGAGTGATCCCGATCATCTTCGCGTCGTCGCTGCTGTACCTGCCGCAGCTGGTCGCTGGGATCGTCGGCAGCCCGACGTTGCAGCGTTTCGTCGACCAGTACTTCGTCAACAGCGCGAATCCAATCTTCATCGTCACCTTCTTTCTGCTCACGATTTTCTTTGCCTACTTCTACACGTCGATCACGTTCAACCCGACCGATGTCGCAGACAATATGAAGAAGTATGGCGGGTTCATCCCGGGTTACCGTCCTGGGCGCCCGACGGCCGAGTATTTGAGCCACGTGCTCACGCGGATCACCCTGCCCGGATCGCTGTACCTGGCGACGCTCGCCATCCTGCCGATGCTGGGAGCAGCGTTTGCCAGTGTGGATTTCCCATTGGGCGGCTCGACGCTGTTGATCGTGGTCGGTGTGGCGCTGGAAACGATGAAACAGCTGGAGAGCCAGCTCCTGCAACGTCACTATGAAGGTTTTCTGAACGCATGATCACGCCAACCGCCCTTGAAGGAGTAATGTGCGACTTGTACTCCTCGGTCCGCCTGGCGCGGGCAAGGGTACACAAGCTGTTCGTATCGCCGAGCGGTTCGGTATCCCCCACATCTCGACTGGCGAAATCTTGCGCGCGAACGTCAAGGACGGCACTGATCTGGGTGTCCAGGCGCGGGCGTACATGGATCGCGGCCTCCTCGTTCCCGACGATATCGTGAACAGGATGGTCGCAGATCGCCTGGCTCATGACGACGCCGCCCGGGGATGGCTGCTGGACGGCTACCCGCGGACCATCCCGCAGGCGCGGGCGCTTCAGGCACGGCTCGGCGAACCCGTGGATTGCGTGGTGAACTTCCAGGTGGCTACAGACGAGCTGACGAAGCGGATCGCTGGCCGGGCCGGGCAGGAGCGCCGCTCGGACGATGACAATAACGCGCTCGAACGACGCCTTGAGGAGTACTTCGGAAAGACGCTGCCGCTGGCGGATTTTTACCGTGAGCGGGGACTGCTGCGCGAGGTCGATGTGGTGGGACCGATCGATGTGGTGACGGGACGAATTCTCGCTGCGGTGGAACACATCGAGACGGAGGTCCGGGGCGATCCCCGGGACGCATGATCGTCCGCAAGTCGCCCGCGGAGCTTGAGCTGATGGCTAAAGCCGGAAAGGTCGTAGCCGGCCTTCACGAGACGCTGTGTGAAGCGATCCGCCCTGGCATCTCGACGATGCAGCTCGACCGGTTGGCTGAGCGGTTCATCCGCGGCCAAGGGGCGGTGGCTTCTTTCAAGGGCTACCGCGGCGCCAGCCGCCGTGATTTTCCCGCCTCTCTCTGCACATCTGTGAACTCCCAGATAGTGCACGGCATCCCGTCTAAGCGAGTTGTCCTGCGGGAGGGCGACCTCATCAAGCTTGACGCCGGTGCAATCGTCCAGGGCTATCACGGCGACTCCGCTGTGACGTGGATCGTGGGTGGGGATGACACTGTCTCCCCGGAGGTGCGCGCGCTGGTCGAGCGGACCCGTTATGGGCTGTGGGCTGGCCTGCTGCAGGCACGAACCGGAAACCGGCTTTCGGACATCTCCGCCGCGATCGAGTCGCATGCGCGGCCCTATTCGTACGGCATTGTCCGCAAGTACGTCGGACACGGGATTGGCCGCGCTCTGCACGAGGACCCGCACGTGCCGAACTTCGGTCGCCCCGGGCGGGGTCCGCGGTTAGTCCCAGGTCTGGTGCTCGCAGTCGAGCCGATGTTCAACCTGGGCACCCACGAGACGCGGGAACTCGACGACGATTGGACCGTCGTCACCGCCGACGGGGCACTGTCGGCGCACTGGGAGCACACCGTCGCGATCACCGAGGACGGTCCGTGGATCCTCACCGCGCGCTCAGACGAGCCCGAGTGGCCCCTGCGGGAGCCGCAGCGGGTGCCCGCTCCGGCCCAGGTGGACGCTCATGACGCACGGTGATACCCTTGCGGCCCGGCCCCGCTGTGTGGGGCCTTCTGTGCTGCCCCCAGTCACCTGGGGTGGGGGAAGACCCCGTCTTCGCGAGTGCACGCTGACTTCTGGCGTGATTTCGCGTTTGTATGGTGGGGAATTTTGAGTGGAGTCGACATGAAGGTTAAGCCCTCGGTCAAGAAGATCTGCGAGAAGTGCCGGATCATCCGCCGGCATGGTCGCGTCATGGTGATCTGCAGCAATCCGCGGCATAAACAGCGGCAAGGATAGGTGAGCGCCAGTGGCACGAATCGCCGGTGTCGATCTGCCTCGCGAAAAGCGGGCGGAGATCGGCCTGACGTACATCTTCGGAATCGGCCGTACTCGGAGCCGGCAGACTCTGGCTGCGGTCGGCCTGGACTCTGACCGGCGGATTCGCGACTTGTCCGAGGAGGAGGTCAAGCGCCTGCGCGACTACATCGACGCGAACTTTCAGGTCGAGGGGGATCTGCGTAGGGACATCGCGCAGAACATCAAGCGCAAGGTCGAGATCAACTGCTATCAGGGGATCCGGCACCGTCGTGGCCTGCCAGTGCGTGGCCAGCGCACGCACACCAACGCCCGCACGCGTAAGGGGCCCCGGCGCACGGTCGGCGGTATCAAGAAGCGGATCCGCAAGCACTGACGCCAGCGACGGGTGGGGAGCGCTGGCATCGGGCGCAGCGGCCACAGGCCTTTCCCAAGCGAACCCGGCGAGCCCCACTCACACTTTCAGAGGAAGCTGAATGGCCCAGCAGAGGAAACAGACCGGCCCCAAGTCGAAACAACGGGTCCGTAAGAAGGAGCGGCGTCAGGTTGCGTACGGCGTGGCGCACATCAAGAGTTCATTCAACAATACGATCGTGACGATCACCGACCAGCAGGGCAACGTTCTGTCATGGGCGTCTTCCGGCAACGTCGGATTCAAAGGCTCTCGCAAGTCCACACCGTTCGCTGCGCAGATGGCTGCGGAGAAAGCCGCCCGAGGCGCGGCTGAGTACGGCGTGCGAAAGGTTGACGTGTTTGTCAAGGGTCCCGGCTCGGGACGTGAGACCGCGATCCGCTCGCTGCAGGCCAACGGTCTTGAGGTCGCCGCGATCAAAGACGTCACCCCGATCCCGCACAACGGCTGCCGCCCACCGAAGCGCCGTCGGGTCTGAAAGAGGAGAAGCTCCATGGCTCGGTATACCGGACCCGACTGCAAGCTGTGCCGCCGCGAACGGCAGAAGCTCTATCTGAAGGGCACGCGCTGCGAGGGGCCCAAGTGCGCCATCGAGAAGCGGCCATACCCTCCGGGCGAGCATGGCCGTGGGCGCATCCGGGAGAGTGAGTACCTGCTGCAGCTGCGTGAGAAGCAGAAAGCGCGCCGTATCCACGG
>JBOGEA010000135.1:0-14211 GCA_050743205.1 Egibacteraceae bacterium
GCGACGAAGCTCTCAGCCTGCGGCGGAAGCGGCGCATCGATGAACTCAATCTCAAGGCTCTCCTCGGGCAGCAGCAGTGGCTAGGCGACGCCGTGCCCGAAATCGTACGTACCCAGATCAGAACCATCGAGGAGCGACTGGCTCAGACTCATAAGCAATCTGGGGAGTCAGGATGATCGAGGCGGACTCCCAAGCTCACGAGACACAGCGGCTTGCGCAGCTCATGATAACCCTGGAACGTAACCGGTGCTTCGGTGATGAGATGCAGAAGGCACTTGAGCCCCTGGAGCGCGGGGGGATCATCGGCGTCAGCGGGGAGGC
Organism: Egibacteraceae bacterium; assembly: GCA_050743205.1. GTDB lineage: Bacteria > Actinomycetota > Nitriliruptoria > Euzebyales > Egibacteraceae > JBOGED01. Next base: position 322 of record JBOGEA010000135.1, read on the forward strand.
TGAGCTGCTCCAAGAGCTGCAACAGCGTCTAGAACACTCCAAGGAGATCCTTGAACGAATGACGACGTCCAGCGAGAGCGGTGTTCAACTGGCAGAACTCGAATCGCTGCTCACCGATTCCGTTTGGGAGGACGGACGGGCGTGCCATGGTGCTCTACTGGAGAAGCAGCGCAGCCAAGATGAGGAGGAGCGGAAGCTGCAGTTGCGGAAACAGGAGTGGTCTGAACTGATTGCGACCGCCCAGAGGGCTATGGCGGACGCGAAGCACGCCGGAGCCCCCGTTGCGAAGGAGATCGATCAGTTCGAATGGTTCAAGGCGATAGTAGATCATGCTAAGCGTGCGCTGGATGACAAAAAATATGCCCAGGTTAACCTTCACTTGTATCGGCTCGACAATCCGCAGGCGGCGCCAACTCCGTTTGGCTCTGATGTGACGCCAAGCCCTTCGCCACCGCCTGATTCGCGCACGCTCAAAGAAGTGGCACGAGATCTCAACACGGCCACCGAAAAGGCGAAGGAGCTGTCCGGCCGTACCGAGCTGCTGCTCATCCAGGGTCCGCTCGTGAACGGGAGCTGCGAGTACACAGTCCTGCTGCGTACACCCACCGCACTGGGTGCGCATGGCATGAACGTGCAGGATGTCAGCCCGTGGGTCGTGCAGGACCGCGCATGGGTGCTCGAGATCCTCGACAAGACCATCACGCCGATGGTCAACCGGGTACTGGACCCCGCACGCGAGATTGAGCCGAACCCGGAGTCCACGGGTTCGGCGAGCCCTCGCAGCCTCGCCGAGCAGATCCTCGACGTCGGAGGATTTATTTACAGCCTGCTTGTCCCCAACGCTATCCAGTTCCTGCTGCGAGATGGAAAGTCCTCACTCACGATCACGACGAACGACATGGAGCTTCCCTGGGAGTTGATGCACGATGGCGAGAACTATCTCTGCCTGACCCGACCGCTCGCGAGGATGCCGATGGGCGGAGCTTTTCCACACCGGCCACGGCCTCGTCTCCGGCGTTCGAACCGGTACCGGTTCCTTCTACTATATGCCGATGCAAACGGGAAGCTCAAGGATGCGCACAGGGAGGTTGAGGAGATCAAGCGTCGGCTCGAGGTCCATGACAAGTGGGGGGATCTCGTGGATTTCACGCTCAAGAAGGGCGAAGAGGTCACGGGCAGAGTGCTGAACCGCCTTCTTCGTGACGGCGAATTCGATGTGATCCACTACGCGGGCCACGCGACCTACGACAAGGAGAAACCGGGTCTCAGTGGGCTTCTGCTCCACGATAAGGAGATGTTCTTCGCGCAGAAGATTCAGCGGCTGCTGGCCGGTCAGCCCTTGGTGTTCCTCAACGCGTGCGAGTCGAGCCGCACAGCGAACGAGCAGGACGGGCGAAGCACGAGTTACATGGGGATGCCGGCCCAAGGCCTGAGTTCGGCATTTGTCTACGGCGGCGCCATGGCTTGCATCGGCTCGCTGTGGCCGGTCTTCGACGACCAAGCAGCCGACTTCGCCATTAAGTTCTATGGCTATCTCATCGATGGCCTGCCTGCCGGTGAGGCGCTGCGGCTCGCGCGTGTCGAGCTGAAGGAGACGTGTCCGGAACAGATCACCTGGGCCAGCTATGTGCTGTACGGGGACCCCACCTATCGCCTTGAAGAAGATCGCGCGCCTATTTGAGGCGGCGGCCGGCTACCATCGGTTGAGGATCGTGGGCAGGCGACCAGTGGGGCAAGCATAGGGGGCGGGGCTTGTGTTGAAGCGGGTGTATGCGCTGTTGGTGGGGATCGATGAGTATCCGGATCCACGGCATCGGCTGGAGGGCTGTGTCAACGACGTCGAGGCCATGGAGGCGTGGCTGCGGGCGCGGGCGTCGGGGGAAGGCATCGAGCTGGACGTGCGGACCCTCTGCAACCAGCAGGCGGGACGGGACGCGGTCATTGGGGGGTTCCGCGAGCACCTGTGCGGGGCCGGGGCGGACGATGTCGCGCTGTTCTACTACTCGGGGCACGGCTCGCAGGAGCCGTCGCAGCCTGAGTTCTGGCATATGGAGTCAGACCGGGTCGACGAGACGCTGGTCTGCTGGGACAGTCGCGCCGAGGGCGGGTGTGACCTGGCGGACAAGGAGTTGGCCGCGCTGATCGGCGAGGTCGCGACGCGTGACCCGTACGTGCTGGTGGTCCTCGACTCCTGCCACTCGGGCTCGGGGACTCGCGGTGAGATGCTGCAGACCCGGGTGCGCCGGCTCGCGCCCGCCCGGCAGCCCCGGCCGCGGGAGTCCTACCTGTTCGACCTGAACGCCTTGGCGCCCGTGCAGGCGGGCGGCTCGGGCGGGGCGAGCGGTTGGCGGCTGCTCCCGCAGGGCCGCCACGTGCTGCTCGCCGCGTGCGCGGAGGCGCAGGAGGCCAGGGAGATCGGCGTCGGCGGCGTGACCCGTGGCGCCTTCTCCCACTGCCTGCACGAGGTCCTCGCCCAGACCGACCGCCGGCTGACCTACTGGGACGTGATCAGCCGGGTGCGCGGGCTGATCAGCGGCAGGGTCGCGGCCCAGATCCCGCAGATCGAGGCGTTCGACACGGCCGATTTCGACCAGCCGTTCCTCGGCGGCGCCATCGCCGAGCGCCGGCCCCTCACCGTGCGCCACGATCCTCACCAAGGATGGGTGCTCGATGCCGGCGCGGTCCACGCGATCCCCGGGCCCGAGGGCGGTGAGACCACACGGCTCGCGCTGTTCGCCGAGGACGCCGACGTCGGGCAGGCGCGGCGTCTCGGTGCAGCGGTGGTGCAAGACGTGGAGATGGCCTACAGCAGGGTCAAGATCGTCGGGGCAGACGGGCTGCGCCTCTCCGACCGGTTCAAGGCGGTCGTCACAAGCCTGCCGATGCCACCTGTGGCGGTGCGCCTGGAGGGCGATGCCGAGGGGATCGAGCTGGTCCAGGCGGCGCTCGCCCAGCGGTCTCCCTACGTGAAACAGGCGTGGGACCACGCGGACTACCGCGTCCTGGCAGCGGGCGGGGAGTACCTCATCACCCGACCAGCGGATGATCGCCCCCTGGTCGAGCAGGTCATCGGGTACACGCCGGAGGCCGCTGCCAGACTCAAGCAGCGGCTGGAGCACATCGGCTGCTGGGAGCTGACCCTCAAGCTCGACCATCCGGGCAGCGCGCTCCCCGCCAACGCGGTCGAGATACTTCTCTACCGGGACGATGTCGAGGTCCAAGGTGGTGATGTCCGGCTGACGTATGGGCCAGGAAGCACCCATGCGGAGCGACCCGCGTTCACGCTCCTGCTGCGCAACAACACGGACCGACGTCTCTACTGCGCGGTCCTGAACCTGTCCGAGGCCTATGCCGTCGGGGAGGGCGGCTTCGGGGATTGGATCGAGCCGGGTCACACCCGCTCTGTCAAGGGCGGCAGGCCGTTTCGTACGTCGGTGCCCGACTCGCTCTGGGACCGGGGAGTCACGGAGCGTCGCGACTGGCTCAAGCTGATCGTCAGCACTGAGCAGTTCGACGCATCCCGCATGCACCAGGGGCCGTTGGGGGCGCCTCGGACGCAAAGCAGGGCGGCTCGTGGCGGCCACCGGTCCAGGCTTGAGTGGCTGCTCGACCGGGTCCAGTCACGCGAGATCGACGAGCCGGACGATGACGGCTACACCGACTGGACGACGCAGACCTTGAGCATCGTGACGGCCCGACCTCGCGCCGAGGTGGCGCTTCGGCCTGGCGCGGGAACCCAATCGCTCGGTGCTGGCGTACGTGTCGGGCCGCATCCCCGCTTGGAGGCGTCCGCCCGCCTCACCACCGTCCCGCAGGTGCGGGGGGATGTCGGCGCGCTGTCGCCGCCGATCCTGCGGGAGAACCCCGCCGTCGCGCAGCCGTTGCAGCTGACCCGCAGTCGGGGCCAGGACCCAGGTTTGAGCGTGCTCGAGATCAGCGGGATCATCGACCACACGGTGGTGACCGCCGAGGAGCCGCTCCTCGTAGACCTGGCGGTGGATCTGGGGGAGGACGAGCACATCCTGCCCGTGGCGTTCGACGGGGAGTTCTTCCTGCCGCTGGGCAGCGCCAGGCGAGGCCTCGGCGTGACGACGGTCGCGATCCAGCGCCTGCCCACGCCGGTGAGCGAAGGACGCAAGAGCCTGACCGGCTCCGTCCGGATCCTCTTCCACAAGCTCGTCGCGAAGCGGCTCGGCAGGACGTTCCAGTACCCGATCCTCACGGTGGCCGACCTGGCGGCCGACGGCGCCACTGTGCGCTACGAGAAGAACCTCGCCGTCGTACGGCAGCGCGTTGCGGAAGCCGACGACATCGTCCTGTGCATCCACGGCATCATCGGCGACACTCACGGGATCGCCGCGAGCGTGTGCCGGATCCGGCCATCGGCGCTTGTGCTCGCGTTCGACTATGAGAACCTCAACACGCCGATCGACGAGACCGCCCGGGCGTTACGGGCACGCCTGGCGGATGTGGGCATCGCCCCGGGGAATGGCAAGCGGCTGCAGGTGGTGGCGCACTCGTTGGGAGGACTCGCGTGCCGCTGGCTAGTCGAGCGCGAGGGCGGCAACGACCTGGTCAGCCATCTCGTGCTCCTCGGCACTCCCAGCGGCGGCTCCCCCTGGCCGGCCGTGCAGGACTGGGCGACGGCGTGGCTCAGCATTGGGCTGAACGGGCTGGCCACCGTCGCGTGGCCAGCCGAGGCGCTCGGCAGCCTCGTGCGCTGGCTGGAGCAGACCAACGTCACGCTGGAGCAGATGGAGCCCGGCTCGGACCTGCTCACGACCCTCGCCGGCAGCCCAAACCCCGGCATCCCGTACACGCTGATCTGCGGGAACACGTCGCTGCGGCACGCGGCGACGCAGCCCCGGCCCGAGGACAACCTCAGCCTGTACCAGCGACTGATGCGGCTGGTGCTGCAACCGGTCAACACGGCGGCCAACGCCCTCCTCGACCTCCCCTTCGGGGGAGCCCCCAACGACATCGCGGTCAGCGTGGACAGCATGCGCAGCGTCGGTCCCACGGTCGGCGCGTCGGTCGCTGAGGTGAAGGAGACCGCGTGTGACCACATGACCTACTTCAACGTCGCCGACAGCCTCGACCGGCTGGCTGCGGCCCTCGACCGCGCCGACATCGTGGAGAGCTAGACGATCACGAGCGTCAGGGCGGGGCGAGCCGCCGCAGGTCATCGGGCTCCGATGTCACGACCGGATGGCCGGCGCGATGGGCGCAGACGACGACGTGCGCGTCAGCGATGTCGGACGTGCCGGAGCTGGCGAGCAGCTGGCCGACCCGGGAGGCTGCGACGCCGTCCAAGGGCATGGTCGCAGTCGTCGGCTGGCGGATGAGCCGCATGAGGCGCGCTTGGCGGACTGGGCTGCGGAGTGCCTGCGCCAGCGCCGATGCCGGCACGGTGACGCTGGCGGACGTCTGAGCGGCGAGGTCGAGCAGCAGGAGGATCCGGCGGTCGCCGCAGTCGAGCGCGATGAGCGCTCCCGCGTCGAGGACCAGCCCGGCGCTCTCGCGGTGGAGGAACCGGACAGTCCCTATGACGACAGCACCTTCTCGGCCCAGGCCCGTTCTTCCTCCGTCGGCGGTCCACCGGATTCGGCCAGTGCCTCGGCCAGCATCGCCCGCCATCCAGCCACGTCGTCGAGAGCTGTCCCGATCGCATGCTGCACGAACCCCGACACGCTGCTGGCCTGGCCGGCAGCGACGAGTTCGCGAATGGCCCTGAGCTGATCCTGTGGAATCGTGACGGTGATCTTCCTTGACGCCATACCGGCAACCATATCACCGAGCCGTCAGCCGGCGGTGGGGCGCCCGCAGGTTGCGCAGACGGCGCCTTCGACGCGGCCTCGCCTCCCGTGAGCAGGCTGCTCACGGGGGGCGAGGCGGGTTTGTGGCGCTGGGGCGGATCTCGGGATTTGGACAGGCCGAGGCCGACGATTTGGAGCGCCTCGCGCTCCCGCCTCGTCAGGACGTCAGTCCGGGCTGTCCCCTCGAGCCTTCGGAGCAGCGTGGTCGCGCCCCGTTGCGGAAGCTGGGCCCCGTAGGTGACGCACACGCCGACGACGGCCATGACCGCCCCCGGGTGCGCCCGTCGCGGTGAGCGTCAGGAGCATCAGGAGGATGGCGGTGACCGCGCCCCGGACCGCGCTCATCGGCTCGCCAGCTCCACCGCGATGGAGAAGACGTGGACCGCCGCCGCCCCTATGCCGATGGTGAGCGCGAGCGCGGACAGCGCCCGCATCCCGGGCAGCGGCGAGTACCGGGGGTGCTGCCGGCGCCTGGCGTGGATCTGCGCGAACGCTGCCACCAGCCCGATCGTGGCGAACGACCCGAGCGCGTACCCCGCCACATGCGACGCGAACGTCGCGGCGGGCAGGAGCGCCGCCGCGGCCGCGGCCGTGACGACCGCCGCCACGAGCATCCACCGCGGCGGCACAGTCGTCGTGGCCCACAGGTCATCGTCCTGGCGCACGCCGCCCTCAGCGCTCACCGCCGCCTCCGCTCAGCCCGAGAGCGGAAACGCCCCGCTGCCCCGCTTGCCGTCACTTTGCCCACCCCTCGCGCCCATGCCACATGCCGCGCGCCCCTCACCAGCGTAAGCGTCGCATTCCCTGCTTGCATGACGCCACGAACCCCCGACGCGTTCCCGCCGCCGGCATCGTGGAGACAGTCAGAGTTCGCCCGCGTCGCCGTCGTGCAGGCAGCGGACCGTTCCCTCTCGCAGCGGGACGAGGCGGAGCGCTCCGGCGACGTTGCCGGCCGGATCCGTCACGACCTCAGACTCCCTTGTCAAGAGCCGCACCTGCACCATGACGCGATCGCCAGGACGGGTCAGGATCGGCCTACCGTCTCACCCAAGAGCTAACGGGGCCTCGCCCCGGCCCGACGAGTCGTGGGCGGGTGGGGCGGCAGCGCGCGGAGTTGGCCGCGGTTTTGTGCTGGATCGCGGCGGAATACCGCCGCGATCCAGCACAAAACCGGCCCGAATCTCGCTGACCGCATGCAGCACACGCTCAGGCAGATCGTCGAGGCAGTGGGTGACAAGCTCGGCTGGTGTGAGGATGCGGATACCGTGACTGGCCAGAACAGCCCCTCGGAAGTCACGAGCGTTGAGGGTGACGATTGCATCGGCCTCGGCGGCCACCGCGACCGCGGCTACATGGCGATCGCCGGGATCATTGTCCATGTCCGACACGAGGTGCTTCCATCCCTGGACCAGTGCGTCGGGAAAGGCAGCGTTCATCGCCGCGACGGTCGTCGACGTGCGCGAGCCTGCCGCTGCGCTTGTGGGACGTCCGCGCCGGCGCGATCACGATCGGCGGGCACGACCTGCGCGCTTTCCCTCAGGAGTACCTGCGCACGCTGCTGACCTATGTCCCGCGGGACGTTTAGGGCCCGGAGCGCAACAACGTTGTGTTCGCAGGCCTCAACTCTCCGCGTTGCGCCAGCCACAGCTCATGCCAGGCCGTATCGTCGCTGAAGCCAGCGCCCTCATGACGCAAACCCCGTCGGCCCGCTCCTCCGACCACGCGCAACACGGCGGACCTTCGCACCAACGCCGGATCGTCCGCAGCCATCCGCCTTAGACCGGGCTGCCTTAGACCGGGCTAGTGGCGTTGACGGCACGGGCACGTCCGACTCATGGTCGATCGAAGACCTATCCGTGCTTGCCTATGGGCCTGCCCGCGCCCGCCGGCCGACGCTCAGCGACCCGCTGGAGCCGAACTCCTACCCTTGCGTCCCGGACGTTGCGGTGTTGGCGTTGTCCGCATCACCCACGGCACCGGCGGGCGCGTCCTTCAAGCACTGCGCATCGTCGCCGCTGAAGCAACATCTTCGTCTCTGACGACCGACCTACCCGTTCCCCGGATCAGTGGTCCGGGTGGGCGACGAGCGCACCGCGCGGCCAGAGAGGCGGGCGGGAAGTGCTTCACATTCACGGTGAGCAGCGTGGAGGGCGCCATCGCGGTGGCCGTTGCGGCATCGGGTGATGGTCGGGGTCGGGTCCTCGCTGACCAGGGCCACGATGTCACCGCTTTCCAGGGCGTCGGCGGCCACTGACAGCAGACGCACCAGCGATGGGCGCAGCTCGACCGTCTCATCGCCCACTGCGGCCTGCACCCCGGCGGGGTCGGCGGCGACCATGCGCCGCACCCTGTGCAGCCGGTCGTGCTCGGCAGGGGTGGCCTGGACCTCGACAACAGCTCGCTCGGGGCTTGACCCCACGGCATCGGCATACCTGCCACACCTGCAACCAGTCTTTCCGGAAACGCCCGCGGCGAGGATTGAGGGGGATGGCTGGCTGTGGGAGGGGTCGTCATGCGCGGCGCTGACGGGCGGATTGCGTGCTGTAGACCTGTTCGACCCAGGCTTGGGCGTCGGCCCGGTCGGCGTCGGTTACGGGACCGAGCTCAGCGTCCAGATCGGCACGGCACGCCTCGAGTCCGGCGGTCTTGTCGAGCCGGTCGAGCCCGTCGGCGACCGCTCGGCGAGCGACGAGCGCCATGTGCAAGCCCGCCGCCTTCGCCCGGCGGTGCAGGTCATCGGGGATCGTGATGTTCACCCTGGCCCTGCGCACGCGATACGCATCCCAGTGGCCCACGAGCCCTCCCCATGGCAGATCACGGTCAGGGGTTGTAGACGATGATGCCCCGGTCGGTGCCGACGGCCAAGGCGCCGCTGGCCCTCGAGTAATCGACGCTGAGCACCCGCTGGCTGGCCACCACTTGGCCTGTCCGCCGGCCCGCGAGAGCGTCCCGCAGCATCACTGCTCCATCGTTGTCGGCGGAGGCGAGCCGTGTGCCGTCGGGCGCCCACGCCACCGAGCTCACCCCGCCGGTGTGTCCGGACAGGGTGTGGAGTTGGGCGCCGGTGGTGGCGTCCCATACCCGCACGGTCTCGTCGGCGCTGGCGGAGGCCAGCCGGGTGCCGTCGGGTGACCACGCCACCGACCACACCCCGCCGGCGTGTCCTGACAGGGTGTGGAGTCCGGCGCCGGTGATGGCGTCCCACACCCGCACCGTCGCGTCGTCGCCGGCGGAGGCCAGGCGGGTGCCGTCGGGCGCCCACGCCACCGAGCTCACCCCGCCGGTGTGTCCGGACAGGGTGTGGAGTTGGGCGCCGGTGGCGGCGTCCCACACCCGCACCGTCGCGTCGTCGCCGGCGGAGGCGAGCTGGGTGCCGTCGGGCGCCCACGCCACCGACCACACCCTGCCGATGTGCCCCGACAGCGTGCGCAGGTGGGTGCCGGTGGCGGCGTCCCATACCCGCACCGTCGTGTCGTCGCCGGCGGAGGCGAGCTGGGTGCTATCGGGTGACCACGTCACCGACCGCACCTCGCCGGTGTGCCCCGTCAGGGCGTGGAGCCCGGTGCCGGTGGCGGCGTCCCACACCCGCACCGTCGCGTCGTTGCTGGCGGAGGCCAGCCTGGTGCCGTCGGGTGACCACGCCAGTGATCTCACCCGGTGGGTGTGCGCCGACCTCGCGTCACGTTGGGTGCCGGTTGCGGTGTCCCATACCCGCACCGTCCAGTCTCTGCTGGCGGAGGCGAGCTGTGTGCCGTCGGGCGACCACGCCACCGACCACACCCTGCCGATGTGCCCCGACAGCGTGCGCAGGTGGGTGCCGGTGGCGGCGTCCCACACCCGCACCGTCGCGTCGCTGCTGGTGGAGGCCAGGCGGGTGCCGTCGGGTGACCACGCCACTGATCGCACCCAGCCGGTGTGCCCCGTCAGGGCGTGGAGCCCGGTGCCGGTGGCGGCGTCCCACACCCGCACCGTCCGGTCTCTGCTGGCGGAGGCCAGCCTGGTGCCGTCGGGTGACCACGCCACCGCGTTCACTTCGCCGGTGTGTCCTGACAGGGTGTGGAGTTGGGTGCCGGTGGCGGCCTTCCACACCCGCACCGTCGTGTCGTCGCTGGCGGAGGCGAGCTGGGTGCCGTCGGGTGACCACGCCACCGACCACACCCCGCCGGTGTGCCCCGTCAGGGTGTGGAGCCCGGTGCCGGTGGCGGCGTCCCACACCCGCACCGTCGTGTCGCTGCTGGCGGAGGCCAGCCGGGTGCTGTCGGGGGACCAGGCCACCGACATCACCGCGCCGGTGTGTCCTGACAGGGTGTGGAGTTGGGTGCCGGTGGTGGCCTTCCACACCCGCACCGTCGTGTCGTCGCTGGCGGAGGCCAGCCGGGTGGCGTCGGGTGACCACGCAACCGACCGCATCCCGCCAGTGTGCCCCGACAGGGCATGGAGTTGGGTGCCAGTGGCGGTGTCCCATACCCGCACCATCCGGTCGTAGTCGCCGGCGGAGGCGAGCTGGGCGCCGTCGGGTGACCACGCCACCGACGTCACCCAGCCGGTGTGGCCGGTGATCGTGCGGACCAGTTGGGGGCTGGTCGCATCGGCGATCCACGCCACGTCCAGCCGCGCGCCGGGCGCGATGCGGTCGAGGCGGGCCAGGTCCAGCGTGTCGCGCAAGGGCCACAGGTGCGTGCTCAGCGTCGCCACCACTGACTCGGCCCCGGAGGCGCGGTCGAGCAGGTGAGTGGTCTGCCGAAGCCTCCGGAGCAGCGCCTGCAAGCGGGGTTCGGTCGGCTCCCACCGCAGGGCATCGCGCACATCGCGCTCGGCGGCGAGCGACCCACCGTGGGCGATCCGCACCGCCAGCCATGCCGGGTCGGTGACGGTGGCGATCAGCTCGTGATGCCGCCCAGCCGCGGCCAGATGGTAGGTCAGGCGATCCCACAGATAGGGGTCGTCGGGGTCCAGCCGGCACCAGTCGTCGCCCGGGGATGCTCGGTGCGCGGCCAGCAGCTGCTCGTGCGCCAACGCCGCCGCCTCCGCGTGCAGCAGCAGGTAGTCGCGCTGCAGATCGTGGAACGCCACCCCGCCCGCCTCCAACCGGACCAGCCCCAGCTCGGCGAAACGCCGTAGCTGCACGCTCAGCTCAGGCTGGGCCAGCCCCCACAGCCGCCCGATCGTGACCGGCGGGACGACCGTGTCCTCGGGGAAGCAGGCCAACGCCTGGTAGCGGTCAACCTCGTCGGCCGCCAACCCGCTGGTCGCCACATCCAACGCCTTGAACGTGTTCGTGTACGCGTGCCCGGCGAACATCTCGCCGGCCTCGGCCAGCCGTGCGGCGACGTCGGACCAGCTCTGGTTGCCGCGGCCGATCGCGGCGCCGACCAGCGCCACCGCCAGCGCCACCCGACCGGTCGCCTCCACGATGCCGTCAGCCTCGACCGGCAGCTCGCCAGGCGCCATCCCGACCAGCGTGCCCAGCAGCCGTTTCGCGGCGGCGACGCTGAGCACGTCCAGCTGGATCGCCGTCGCGCCCAACCGCCGCGGCAGCAGACCGTCTCGGGTGGTCAGCAGCAGCCGACCCTTGGGGCCGACCACGGCCAACGCCTGCGCCGCGCCCAGCGACCAGACATCGTCGGCGATCAGCAGGCACTGCTTGGCGGCCAGCAGCTCGGTCAGCACCTTGGCGCCCTGCAGCGGTGAGCGGACGGCGTCCGCGTCCCCGCCCAACCAGCCGACCAACTCGCGCTGGGCGCCGATCACGTCCGCCCGCTCGCCCAACGACACCCAGAACACCCCGTCGGGGAACCAGGCCAGCGTCTGGGGGTCGCGGGTCAGCTCCGAGGCCAGCACGGTCTTGCCGATCCCACCCCGGCCATACAGCCCGAACACCGACGGCGTGCCCGTCACCCCGACCGCGGTGGCAAGCCCCGACACCACCTCCGCCCGCAGACCGTCGAGATCCAGATCCCGCCCGACGAAGATCGGCGGCCGTCGGGGGACCGCGCCGAACACACGGCCCGGGCTCGCTGGCGAGATCGTGCCAGCGGCCGCCGGCCTCACCATCGGCGGGCTGCCGCCAAGCGCCGCTGCCGGCGCTGCGCGCAGACCGACGAGATGCTCGTTGCGGATCCTGCGGCACAGCCGGGCCAGCTCCCGTGTCGGCCTCGGGTGGTCGGCGAGCGCGCCGTCGCGGCGCGGGTCTTGCAGCCCCTGAAGCCGCGCGAGCGCCTCGACGTCCTCCCACAGGCAGTCCTCCACCAGCACCCACACGACCGGCACCCCGCCGGCGAGCAGCGTGGGGACCTCCACCTCCCAGCTGAAGGGCGACATCAGATAAGCCGGCGTGACCAGCAGCAGCCCCAGCTCGGTCCCGTCGAGCGCGTCGTCGATCACGCGTTCCCAACGCTGCCCGCTCCTGATGTGGTCGTCGGCCCACAGCGTGATGCCGTAGCGGGCCAGCGCGGGTCCCAGCATCTGGCGGAACGCGTCGCGCCACGCCCGGTCGTCATGGCTGTAGGACACGAACACCCGCCGGGTCAACGCCACCTCTCCCGTACCGGCAACGCTGCCGAGCATACGTCTAAGGACGTCGGGCGCAGATCCGCTGGACGGCGGCGGGGTGGGGCTCGGCGACGACCAGGTCCTCGTAGGCCACGACGCGCAGCTCGCCTCTCACCGCGTCGAGCAGCTCCCCCGGCCACAGCAGGAAATCGGGGTTGGCCGGGCGGCCAAAGCACTCGTTGCCCCACGCGAACGTCTCGTAGACCAAGACCCCGCCAGGCGCCACCGCGCCCACGAGGTCAGGCAGGATCGGCCGGTGCAGGTAGCGGGTCACGACCACGCCGTCGAAGCGGCGCCCGCGCAGCGGGAAACACCGCCCGTCCTGCAGGTCGGCCTCGACGATCTCCACCCGCGGATGCCCGACGAGATCCGCCACACCCGCCACGTCGACGTCCACCGCCACGACGCGGTAGCCCCGCTCCAGCAGCCATCGCGCATGCCGCCCCGCGCCACAGGCCACATCAAGAACGGTCCCACCCTCCGCCATCAGCGGCGCGAACCTTCGCACCCACCCAGAGACGTCACCACCCACGGCCTACCCGATCCCTCCCAAACGCCCCAGAGCAACAGACAGGCGCCAGACCTCCTGACCCAGGGGGATGAAGGTGTTGGCAGAGGGGGTGAGGGTCTACGGCTTTCCGTCAGTTTCGACGGAAAACTGAGTCGAGCCCCTGGCCGGCGACACCGCACCGATTATCGCACCGTGTCAGGAGGACTGGACACCCAGCCTCCTGGTGACCACGATCACCGGCCTCCGAAGGCGAACTCGCGGCCAACGCACGGTTGCCGGTGGTCGATGATCGCACGAGAACAATGAGCACACCGGGCGCGGGCGGGGTGTCCGCTGGACAGCTCGGAGCTGGTGCCAGAAGTACCCCGCGACCTCATCCTGTTCGACAGCCGGCTGGGCTCGTCCGGTCTCGACGCGCTGGCGGAGGTCGCGACGTGGCGGGCGCTGCCGGCGGTCCAGGCGGGGCAGGTCGTCGCATTCCGGGCGTTGGAGAACTGGAGCTACCCGGCGTACACCCAGGACTTCGAGCTGCTCACCGAGGCGGTCAACAGCGCGAACCCCGACCTCGTGCCGTAAGCGCTGGCGCCAAAGACCAGGCGATGACCGCCGCGCCGACCTCCCCACCCACCTGATCGACCCCATCACTGATCCTGAAGGGAGAAAAGGAAAGATGACCACCACGATCCTCGATCCCGCCGCCGGTTGCTGACCGGCGCGCGTGGGCTCGGGGCCCTGACACCGCTGCCGATCCCTACATGGGCTCAGGACACTGGCGAGCCGGAGCCCGGCGCGTTCCGGGTCACCATCGACCACAAATACGGCAGCACCGAGATCAGCCCAAACGGGTCGTCTCGGTCGCCAGCGTCGAGTCGAGGATCGACCGGACCTGTCCTGACCTCCAAGGCCACACGTACTCGCTGTCGTTCTGCTACGAGCCGAACTGCATCGCCGTCGTGGCCGACACCGCGCGGATTGCTCGGCGACATTCTTCCGGTCCCCTCGGTCTCGAGC
>JBOGEA010000136.1:0-14154 GCA_050743205.1 Egibacteraceae bacterium
CGCGGCGGCCCAGTCCAGGTACTGCTCGTAGGCGGCCGACAGGCGGACCAGCGCGTGGGCGGCGTGCTCGGCCCGCTCGAACGCGCCCAGGCAGCGCTCCAGCGCCGGGTTGCGCTGGTTGGCCAGCAGCGCCTGGGCGAGGCGGGCGCGGGCGGGATCGTAGGGCGGGACGTGCGCCAGAGGCCGCGCGGCGCCGTAACCGTGGGACGGCCTGGCCTGCGTGACCGAGCTGGGCGAGCGCCTCGCCGCCCTCGCCTGACGCACCCCGCGACGTAGCTGCGGGTCGAGCGACACTGCTTCCTTCGGGACGCCGAGCCGGTTACGGCAAGCTGCGTTGTAAGACTGCGCGCTGGCCCAGGACGCGCCCCCAGACCGATCACCGGCGAGGCTGGTCCCAGCCGACGAGGCCTACCGTGCGCGGAAGGGTCGACAGCGTGATGTCGATCCTGGTCTCATAATTGGATCATGTTGATCAGATGGGCCAGTCGGCTACGGGCTGCTGGCGGCTACCGGCCGCTGACTGCCAACGGACGGTGACGCCGCTGACCGCCCAGGCCACCAGCCCAGCGCTGTACCGCCATTTCCTGCCCGTGGATCGGGCAACTCCGCTGGATGCTGACGGGTTCCTCGACCTGCCCTCCGATGACGGGTGGTGGGTCGAGCCGGAAGCCCAGCCTCGGCCAGTTGCCGAACTCATCGACCGTCCGGGCAGCTTCGTGCTGCTCGCCGCCGGTGGTGCCGGCAAGACCACGGTTCTCAACACACTCCGGCAACGTGAGCCAGAGGCGATCCAGATCGACCTTCGGACGCTTGACCGCGGGGGCATGCGAGCGGAGCTGACGGCCGCGATCGAGGCCGACGGACCGATCTATCTCGATGCGCTCGACGAGGCCGTCCTGTACGAGCCAGCTGTCTTCCGGGTGCTTCAGCGCATCCTGACCGGGCCGTTGGCGCGCCGTGTGCGGTGGCGGCTGGCCTGCCGGCCGGCGGCGTGGAACCCAGCCCTCGCCTCAACGCTGGCCGATGAACTTTCCGGGTTCGAGGAGCTGCGGCTGCTGCCGCTGACCCGCGCGACCGCAGGTGAGCTGGCCGCTGCCGCCGGCGCAGACCCTGAGCCCTTTCTCTCCGCGCTCTGCCAGGCCCGTCTTGGACGTCTTGCGGCCACGCCGCTGCAGCTTGGCGCGGTGGCGCGTCGCTGGGCCAGTACCGGCGATCTGCCGACCAATCAGATTGAAGCATTCGAGTTCGAGGTCCGGGGGCTGCTTGGCGAGGTCGACGGCGGCCGTCCCAAGCCGTCTCTTTCGGCTGATCGCCAGCGTTGCCTCGCCGGGCGTCTGGGCGCGATTGCGGCGTTTTGCGGCGCAGCGCGCTTCGCAACAGCCCCCACAGCCGCGCCGGGAATCGTCAGCGTTGCCGATCTTGTATCGACGCCTGAGCCCGACGAGCCTGGGAGGCCAGCCGAGCCTTCCCATTACGCCGAGGTCCTAGGGACCGCGTTGTTCGACGCGGCGCCCGACGCAACGGTGTCGTTCCGGCACCAGCAGTACGCCGAGTACCTGGCCGCGGCCTATCTGGTCGATCGTGGCATCAGCCGCGCCCAGCTGCCCGCGTTGCTCGGCGTCCATGTCGATGTGCTCCTGCCCGGGGCCATGATCGGCACAGCCGCATGGCTCGTGGCGATCGCGCCCGAGCGTACCGGCGGGCTGGTCGCCGACAACGCGCTCGGTCTCGTGAAGGCTGGAGTGGATCTGCCCTCAGACGAGGTTCGCGCCACGGTGGTCGATGGGCTGCTGTCACGCGCGGCCGCCGGCGATATCGACCCCGTTTGGGGGCTGGACCTAACAGGGTTGGCGTATCCAGCACTCGACAAGCAGCTCGCTGGTCATCTCAACGGTGGGCTCAACCAGCCTGCCCAGCTGTGGTGGATCTCCCGGCTGGCCGTCGCCGGCGGCTGCACGACCCTGGCTCCAGCGCTGCTCAAGATCGTCGTCGTCAACGCCTGGCCTGCGTGGGCCCGCACCGCCGGCATCGACGCCGTCGCAGAGCTTGACGACAACGAGAGCCTGGCCCAGCTTCGACCACTCCTCCACCTCAACGCAGTGGAGGACCCCGACGACGAGGTCCTCGCTCACACCATCAAAGCCTTACACCCACGGCTCCTCGGCACGGACGACCTCGTCAACGCGCTCCGACCGCGCCGCAAGACCAACCTGTTCGGCAGCTACCTGTTGCTGCTCGGTGACCTCCCGAGACGGCTTCCACCCGAAGAACTGCCCGCCATGCTCAGCTGGGCAGCCTCCCACGTCCACGGCGGCTCCGAAGACTACGGGCAGCTTCTGCCGCAGCTTGTCCAGAGGGGATGGAACGACGTCGATTCAGTTGCCGTGCGGGCGCCTCTAGCCGCGCTCATCGCCAGCCTCGCGAAGGACCACAGCTGGCACAACTGGTCTCGCAACGGACCGCCGTGGAGTAACGGAGAGGTCGACCGGCGGCGACAGCTGTTGATCGACGTTGCCGAGCGTCTCGACGCCACGGGTTGGTATCCCCTCCTCAATCTGCGCCTGGTCGTTGCCGACGACGCCAGTTGGCTACTGGACCAGCTTCCCGCCCTCCCGGCTGCGGCACATGCCGCGCTCGCCGCTTGCGTGCCGCACCTGCTGGAAGAGCCCAGCGCGGCAGTCGCTGACACCATCCTGGCCCTACCTGTAGACCACCCGGCTTACGGCCCCACGAATCGGTTGCGCCAGCCGCTCGGCATCGACTCGGAGACGGCCAACACATGGCGAAAGCATCGCGCGGCAGGAGACGAAGGAAATATCAGCGATGCACGCCGCGAAGAACGCCTCGCGCAGCTTTCTGCAGCGATCGATGACGCCGACCAAGATCCGACACGCTGGTGGCACGTCGTCTCTTGGCTTTCCGTTGATGATCATGGATACCCTGAGAGTGAGGTCCTGTTTTCACTGAACCTCACCAGCCGGCCCGGATGGCTCCTGCTGGACGACCGGCAGCGTACCGGTTTGATCGATATCGGCCTGCGCTACCTCGCGACGCACGAGCTTGAGCCATCCACTTGGAGCGGGCACAAGGACATCTCCGTACCCAAGGCGCTCCCCGACTGGGCCGGCCTCTACCTGCTCACCACACTGACCCGGTACAACCCGGAGCGAGTCCGCGAACTTGAGGCTGCGATCTGGGATCGTTGGAGTCCGGCGATCGTCGGCGCATGGGACTACAGCCGTGAAGACGACGCGAACTTGCGCTGCGAACTGATCGACCTCGCTCCGTCCTGCGGACGAAGAAGCGTTCTCAATGCTGGCCTTGACCACCTCGATGACCTACAGAATCACAAGCGCTACCTCACACCGCAGAAACTGTATGCCCACTTGGCCCCAGACCTCGCACCAACAATCGCCGACCATTTGGTCGCCGGCCGCTACAACGGCCAACTCGGCGCTGAGCTGCTTGATCTGCTCGTCAAGCACACGCCACAGATCGCGCTCCAGGCGTGCCATCAGCTACGTAACGGGCCAGACCCAGAACTTGCGGCGCGCGCCCGCCGCAGCTTGCCTTCCCTGGATCCGGCTCATACCGTGGACGAGTTCGCGAGCGGGGCCACAGCTGACGACCTGATCGAGGTCGTGCCGTCGCTCAATCTCGCCGCCCTTGACGCAGCTCGCCTCGCTGTGCTCGCTCGCCTGCTGCTTGATTGGCTCCCCTTCGCGGAAGATCCATCCACGCCATCCCTCGATTGGGGCGCGGACGCCGAATCAGAGACGCGTGCAACCCGCAGCATAGCCCTGCAACGGCTCGCTGAATTGGGCCTGGTGTCCACTCTTGATCAGCTCGCTGAAGGCCGCCCAGAGGCGGATCGTAAGGTTATTGCGTGGTATCGGCAGATCGCCCGATCACGCGCAGCCGATCTCGCCTACGCGTTTCCCAGCCCGAAAGAGCTTCTGGATCTGCTCGCGAAAGGAGACGCGCGCCTTGTCCGACACAACGCCGATCTGCTCACCGTGGTCATCGAGCAGCTCCGCGAGCTTCAGCATGAGGTGACTCACAACGGCGCATTCCGTGACCTGTGGAACTTCGGCGTGAGCGGAGACGGGCGCCCCAAAAGCGAGGACGACATCTCCGACTGGATACGTCGCCAACTCGAACAGCGACTGGGCCACGGCACCGTCGTCGACCGTGAGATCCAAGTCATGCGCCGAAAACCGCAGGGCATCGGTACCCGCATCGATCTGACAGCAACTTCACCGACGGCCACACATCCTCCGAACAGCGCACGGATCATCGTGGAAGCGAAGCTCGTGAACAACCGAACCCTGATGACGGCGATGGAGGATCAGCTGGTGCGCCAGTACCTCCTGCCCGCCGACCTACAGCACGGCATCTACCTCGTGTACTGGATCGCGCCCGAGCGGCGGCCCGCCAACTCGAAGTACACGGGTCCGTCGAACCGCGATGAACTCATGCGACAGCTTTCAGCGCAGGCCGCAGATGCCAAGAGGGCCGGTCTTCATATCGAGCCATTCCTGCTGGACATCACTCCGCCATCGGTTATCTGAAATACAAGTACTTGGGGGAGTAGACTGCACCAACCGGGATGAGAGGTTGTCCCAATCCTGATGTCGGCGAGGACACGGTCCAGGCCGGGGGTGCGCGGAGGAAACCGGGGCGGGGCGGGGCGAGGCGTGTCCGTGCTCATCGGGGAGCTTTGGGTTCCGGCCAGGGGCGCACCTCGGGCCATGGGTGGGTGTAGCCGTTGTGGTGGAGGTATCGGGCGGTGAGCAGGTGGTGGAACTCGGCGTAGACGCGCAGCCGCTGCGGTGAGCAGGTCGTGGCGTCGCCGCCGGCCTGGGCGGTGTGGGTGTTGTAGACCTCAAGGGCCGCCTCGACCCGGCGCGGGTCGAGGGGGCCATGGGTCATGGCGGTGGTGACGACGAGCTTGGCCAGGTCGTAGCCGAACGGGGCCAGTGTCAAGTCATCGAAGTCGACGAGCGCGACGCAGGTGTCGGTGAGCAGGAAGTTGCGGATGTTGGCGTCCTTGTAGATCGCCACCGGCAACCCCGCTGCTGGCATGGGCATCCGGTGGAGGGCCTTGCGTCTGGCTGTCACGAAGTCGCTGATCACCAGGCCGCCAGGGGCCGGGAACGGCTCGTCGAGCCGGGCGGAGCGCAGGTGCCGCGTCCAGGCGGCGGCGTGGAGGCGGCCCAGCGCCTCGGCGAGCGCGCCGAGGTCATCGGGGCCCGGCCGCGAGTCGCCGAGGTGTTCGAAAACCAGGTGATGCGAGCCGGCCGACCGCAGGGCGGGCAGCCGGACCCCGCATCCCAGCTTTGCCAGCCACTCCAGGTGGACGCGGGCCGCGGCGGCGCGGTCCGGGTCGCGGTAGCGCTTGACGAACACGGCGGTGGTCATGAACGTGCCGCGACCACATAGGTGACCGTCGAGGTGGCGGTGACCGGGCGGTCGGCAATTCGGGAGCGCAGCTCCTCGGCGATTTGGGCCGCCTCGCCGGTGAGGTGCTCAGCCAGCTGGTATTGGGGGGAGGTGGCCACATACGCCGCGAGGTGATCGAGCCCGTCGAACCGGAAGACGTGCCGCTGGTGCACCACCTTCTCGATGCGAAGCGCGGTGGCGGCGATCTCGGACGCCGTGTCGCTGTGGAAATTGTCGTACAGGCTTTGCCGTGTGCCCGCCCGCGGGTCCAGGCCAGTCTCAGCGATCAGCTGGTCGATCTCGTGGTAGCTGTCGGCGGACTTGGTGACGAGCACAGCCGCGCCTGCCGGTGTGAGGCACCGGGCGATCTCGGCTGCGACCTGCTCGGGATGCGGACAGTGGTAGAGACAGAACGCGGCGACGGCGACATCGACGCTGGCCTCATGCCACGGCAGCTGGTGAAAGTCCGCGC
Source organism: Egibacteraceae bacterium (assembly GCA_050743205.1). Lineage (GTDB taxonomy): Bacteria > Actinomycetota > Nitriliruptoria > Euzebyales > Egibacteraceae > JBOGED01. The sequence goes on from JBOGEA010000136.1 coordinate 5,915, forward strand.
ACACCGTCTCGACCGAACGGTTGGCCTGTGCGAGACGGTCGCGGACGACACCCAGCAGGGCGGGTGACTGATCGAGCGCGACCAGCCGGCTGGGCGTTAGCCGCCGTGCCAGCGCCAGGGTGGTGGTGCCGCGTCCGCAGCCGATGTCGCAGACCACCGGCGCGGTGGGGGCGGACCGCGCGGCGAGGTTGACGATCGTGGCGGTCGCATCCTCGCCGCTGATCTTCGCCGCGTGCAGTGCCCTGGTGCGCTGGGCGAGCCGCTCGGCACGGGCATACAGCGTGTGGACGAGGTCCGGGTCGGTGAAGGCAGTGGCGGGCATGGACAGGTCGCCTCCCAATGGGCGAGTCATGTGTGGGTGGAGGTCTCTGCCCGGAGTTGGGCGAGGAACCGGGCGGTCTGTCGGCGGCTGGTGAGGGTGACCAGGCGGACGTTGCCGCCGTGCTCGTCGAGAAGCTGACGGACCCTGGGGCGCATGCTTCTGCGGTATCCCCAGATGTAGCGGACGAAGCTCCAGGTGATGCGGTCGTAGACGCCGTCCTTGGTGTGTTGGCCGCCCCGATAGCGCCACCGGCGCTGGAGGATGCCGATCAGGCAGGTGACCGCGGGCGGATCGAGGAAGATCACGGTGTCGGCGGCGGCTAACCGGATCGGGAGGGTTGCGGCGTAGTTGCCTTCGATGAGCCACCGGGGCCCGGCCACCAGGTCGCCCTGGAGGGCGGCGAACGCTTCCTGGGGCAGCGGGTTCCACTCGGCGTCGTAGTAGACGCCGTCCAAGTGGGTCAAGGGGAGGTCGAAACGTGCGGCGAGGTGGTTGGCCAGGTGGGTCTTGCCGGACCCGCCGCAGCCGATGATGGCGATCCTGTCCATGTCCATGCGCCGGCAGGCTACCGGCGTCCCCGTCGCGTCTTGTGGAGGCGCGCCGGTCACGATGCCGCGACCTTCCCCGACGGGGCGTCCTGCCAGGAGCCGGTCGAGGACATCGAGTTGGTGGGAAAGTCGGAACAGATCCAGCGCCCGCACACAGCCGGCGAGCAACGTTACGTGCTCCGACGTCCCGGCGATGTCGCGAAGGTGAGCGAGCGTGGCGGTCACCTCGGCTGCGTCAGCGACGTGCAGCTCCACCGGCGTGAACTGTGCAGCGCCGCGAATGGTGGCAGGGGTCAGCGGCAGGCACCCTGCCAGCACCGCTTCGCCCAGCCGCTGGGTCATCTGTCCGACTCGCGCGTAGCGGTCGGGCAGCAGGAGCACGGTGGCCAGCGTCGAGCTGTAGATCTTTGCGACCGCCGTGAACGGCACCCTGCCGATGAACGTCACGTGCGGCCACGCATCGGTGCAGGTCCACTTTCCGGCCACCAGATGCGGGTGCGTGGCGGCGGCGGGGGCGAAGAAGGCATCGAACGCGGTATCCCGGTCGTACTGGTTACCGACGTAGGCCAGCGGCAACTTTCGAGATGCCGCGGCCAGCGCGGCAGGGTCGGCGGCGTCCAGGGCGTGATCGGCGACTGGGAACAGCAGCGAAGCCGCGCCTGGGGTGGGATGCAGCGCGGCCTCGCACACCACCACGTTGCCTGTCTGGCGCAGCGGGTCATCGGGTGGCAACTGCCGGTCCTTGTCCCACAAGATCGTGGACGTGCCGCGGGCGTGGGTGTAGCAGTCGAGCAGTTGCTGCTGGCGATGCAGGTCACAGGTGTGGCCCGCCGCACCGCACGAGGTGGTGTTGCGGCCGGGGATCGGCCACCTCCACTCCAGGAACAGCACATCGATCTCGGGCAACCCGACATCCCAGGTGTAGACCTCGGACAGGTCCAGGCCGGCCTCGGCGGAGTCGCGGTCGGGCTGCAGGAATACGATGTCGTGGCCACGGGAACGCAGGCCATCGACCAGGACACGGCGGTGGCTGCGCCCGCCGTCGGGAGTGTCGGCAACCCCAGGGCCAAGGAATCCCCAGAAGCTGTATCCGATCCTCACTTCGTGACCCACCAGCCCTCCAACATCAGCGCGTCCAGACCACTGGCCACCAGGCAGTCCAACGCCATGTCGGGTGTGCCGCAGATCGGCTTGCCCTTGACGTTGAGTGAGGTGTTGATCAGCACCGGGACACCGGTGATGGCCTCGAATTCGGTGAGCACCGCAGCGAGGAACGGGTTCTGCTCGGCGGTCAGCGTTTGCACGCGGGCAGTGCCGTTGACGTGCACCACCGCCGGGATCTTGTCGCGGGTCAGTTGGGTGACACCGGAGGCGATGGACATGTAGGGCGCGGACTGCGGCAGGGTGAAGTAGTCGCCGGCCGAGGTTGCGAGCACGACAGGGGCGAACGGCCGGAACGGCTCGCGGAACTTCACGGTGGCGTTCAGCCGGTCCACGACGTCGGGCAGCAGCGGGGAGGCCAGGATCGACCGGTTGCCCAACGCGCGGGGACCAGCCTCCAACCGACCGCGGAACACCCCTGCGATGCGACCGTCGGCCAGTTGACGTGCCAGGAACCGGGCGGGATCGGCGGGCCGATGCGCGGACAGGCCGGGGCGCAAGATTGCCCGCAGCTCAACAGCGGGGTAGGCCGGCCCCAGGTAGCAGCGGTGATCCACCTCGGTTGGCAGCGCTCCGGTCTGGGCGAGGTACAGGGCGGTCGCCGCGCCGATCGCGGTCCCGGAGTCGCCGGGGGCGGGCGGCACATGGACCTCGTCGAACAAGCCGGCGTCGACGATCTTGCCCACCGCGACGCAGTTCGCCGCGACCCCGCCGCCCAGACACAACAGCTCGGAGCCCGTTATGCGGCGGGCGCGCTGGGCGAGGTGAAGCATGATCTGCTCGGTGCGTTCCTGCAGAGCGGCGGCGAGGTCGGCGTGGACCTGTTCGACTGGCTCGCCCGCGCTGCGGGGTGGGCAGGTGGCCACAGTGAATTCCGGGCTGGTCCGGCGGTACCGGCTGGACAGCACGCGCAGTGGCAGCAGTGTCGGGTTCAACATGAACCCGGTGGGTGTGATCGGGATCGCGCGGCCGAGCAGGTCCCGGAACTGGGCAGGGTCGCCGAGGGCGGCCAGGGCCATGACGGTGCCTTCTTCGTCGCCGCGTCGCCAGCCCAGATGTTCGGTGACCGCGCCGTAGGCGTAGCCCAGCGACGCTGGGTCGGCGATTGCCTCGACGATCCGGTAGTCGCATCCCCCGGCACTGGTGCGCCGCGCGTGGCCGATGGTCGTGGTCTGCGTTTCGCCGAGGCTGTCGACCACCAGCACCGCAGCGTCCTGGTAGCCGGAGGAGGAGAACGCGTATAACCCGTGCGTGCGGTGATGCGCTATCGCGACCACGCGTGCCTGCGGAAAGCGGCTGGACAGCTGTCGCATCCGGGCTCGGGTCCGACCGGCCACGCGAGCGAAGCTGTGGGCGCGGGGCATGGCGCGCGCCCGGGTCGCTGGCCGCGCAAGCTGGCAGGGGAGCTGAGCCAGGGCGCCGAGATAACGGCGCGCCTGAAAGTTGTAGCCCACCGCCGTCACGTGCTCCGGCGCGAGTCCGGCGTCGGACAGCAGCCAGGCTACGGCCTGTGCGGGATACGCCTTGGTGTGCTTGTCGCCGACGAGGCGTTCCTCTTCGGCGAACCCGGCCAGTGCCCCATCAATGATCAGCGCAGCGGCCGAGTCGTGGGTGTAGGAGCACAGCCCGAGCACCGCCGACGGGCCAGAAGGCGCGGTCACGCGCCGGGTCACCTGCCCACCCCGTCGGCCACGCTCTCCAGTGATGAGGCCGTGAGGTGGTCGTACCAGCGCTCCAGCGCCCGTCCCAGCTCGCCAGGGGTCGCGGCAGCGCTGGCACGGGCCTGATCGCGGTCGCTGCCGGTCCAGGCTCTGTAGCTGGCCATCACCGCTGCGAATGCGGTCCATACCTCGCCGACGTCTGCGGGTGGGCAACCGGCGATGACGTCGGCCAGCAGGCTCGGCAGGTCCTCCCACGCGATGCTGACTGAGGGCATCGGCGGGGACGGCTCCGGCTGCGTGGGCAGGCTGGCCGCGCCTGCCTCGTGCTGGGCGTACAGGTGCAGGGAGTCGACATGGTGGTGGTAGTCGCCCACCTCGACGTGAAGCCAGCCGGCCAGCAGCTCCTGCAGCAGGGTGGCGGTGAAGATGTCGTAGGGGAACCCGAGCCACAGGTCCTGGCTGCGCATCGTGGTGTGCATTTGCAGCCGGCCTGTGCGCAGGAAGAAACGGTAGCCCAGTGTGCAGGGCACGTCCCGGTGGCCGCGCCTGTCGCGTTCGGGGTCGAACAGTCCGATCACGCCCTGGCGGGAGTCGGGGTCATGGGCCAGCAGCCGGCGGACCTGGTCGAGCTGGTCTACTCGCCCATGCCAGCGGCGCATCCGCGGCCCGTAGGCGCCCTGCAGACGGCCGTCGTCGGTATAGCGGGTCAACGCGCGGTTGTACTGGAAGATCCACGGATCATCCGAGCCGGACAGGATCCATAACGCCTCAGCGACCGCGAACGCCGGGTTGATCACTCTGGCGGGCGGCAGGTCGACCATCCGGCGGCGGGGGTCGGTCAGACGCAGGTGGACGCCAATGATCTCGGTGGTGGCCATCCCACGAGGGCTGACCGCCATCCCGTCTCGGAGCACCGCCTGACAGGCGGCGACGTAGAGATCGTTGGCCGACTCACCGGTGAGCATGATCATCGAGATACCTCCAATTCGACGGGCAGCAAGGACATGCGCAACGGGCCGGTACGCCCTGTCAGCCGATCCGCGTGACGAGTCATGCCGTCACGCAGCCGACCGAGGGCCGGTAGCCGAGCAAGCGGCGGGCCAGGCCCAGATCGGCCTCGGCAGCTGGAACGTCCCCGGCTTGTAGGTCGGTGGCCAGCACGGGCGTCCGGCGACCTCCTGGGCAAGCCCAAAACAACGAGCGTGCTGGCTTTCTGGCCACGCATGTCGGTCAGGATCCGGGTCGTGTGTGCCGCCATCGGTCGGCCTTTGCGGTGGGGCGGCCGGGGGCGGGGTCCGTCCCGCCGGGTGCGGGAGGATCCAGCCGCCCCAGACCGCGATCGTGCATCTCGGCGAGAACCGTCACATCAAACGGTTCTCGCCGACAGTTCCCTCGGTTCTGCCAGACCAGAGCGTCTGGCGACAATCCGCCAAACAAGGCCGTGCGGCCACCGTGAGTCCACGGTGGGGTCAGCTCGCGATGCGGCGGCGGCGCTGCCGGCTGCGGCGCAGGGTGCGCCGCTCATCTTCGGACATGCCGCCCCAGACGCCAGCGTCCTGATTGGTCTCCAACGCCCACTCCAGGCACGGGGTGCCTACGTCGCATCGTTGGCAGACCGTCTCGGCGCGCTCGATCTGGGCCCGATGGGAAAGAAAAGCTCAGGGTCGGTGTCCAAACACGCCGCTTTGTGTCTCCAGTCCATGGTCACACTCACTTTCGTCTGCGCTCGGGATACGGGGATAGGGTTGTGCGTGTCGCGTCTGGCGTCTGGCAGCCTTGGCTGCTCAAGCGGGGCGGGTTTGGTCGGCGGTCGGCGTCCTCCTTGCTTCGGTGGTTGTGGTGGTCGGGCGGGTCGCCCGGCCTGCGGGTGCATGACCGTCCCACACCCCGCCGCCCCCAGCAATCCCCTCAGTCCGATCAGACCAGAACGCTCGGCATGCCACCCAAGTCATGTATCGTGCGCTGACAATTGGAGTTGTCGCGTCGCGCACCATGAGTGCCAGGATTCGATACCACCCGATTGAATACTTGATGTGTCGCGGCGTTGGTGTACTGTGCGCGACGCGAATGCGTTGCGCTCGTCCATGTGGTGGCGATGAGTGATCAGAAGGGACCGGTATGGCCTCCCGAAGGGATCTTGAAGAGCTTGAGGAGATCGCCACGCTGCGCGCCTGGGGGCGAGCGCACGGATGGTCTACGCCGGAGGTCGTCGAGGCGATCGTCGACCGGTTCGGGGTGTCGCGGTTGAAGGCCCACCGGCTGGCGCGGGGCTGGACCCGCCCGCAGGCGATCGAGCGGATCCGGGCCACCTACAGAGCCGACGGCTGGAAGCAGCCTCCGATGCTTTCCAGCCAGCGGCTGTGCCAGTGGGAGCACAAGCCGAAGGTGCGCCCCGGCGAGGACTACCTCAACCGGCTGTGCCGGGTCTATGAGACCCGCCCCGACCAGCTCGGCTACGGCCACGACTACACCCCAGCCACCCAGCCCGCCAAGGGCCGACCAGCCGACATCGCTGTTGGTCACGCGGGCGACCCACCGCCGCTTGCCGCATACGCTGGTGGAGTTGTCCCGGCGGCGCCGCTCGCCCTCACGGCGGGCGAACTCCATGACGCTGAGCCCGACGGCGAGGACGAGCCATCGGTGAACTATGCTGGCCACGACACGCAGCCGGACTGCGAGGAGGCGGCCACGGACCGCAGACAGTTTTTCCAAGCGGCGGGTGTGACCAGCGTGGCCGCGCTGGTCGAGCAGACCGGCCTGGCGTCGCTGCGGCTGTCCCGTGAGCTGGAGGCGTCCAACGTCGGCCCGGTCACGCTTGACCAACTGGAGCTGCAGGTCGCATACCTCTTACGGCGCTACCCCCGAACGCCGAGTGACCAGATGCTAGACGCCACCTCCGCGTTGCGCGAGGAGGTCACGGTGCTCCTGGACGGCAAGCAGACGCTGACGCAGCGGTGGGAGCTGTATCGCATCGCGGGGCAGCTGTCGGGGCTGCTCGGTCACCTCTCGCTCGATCTGGGCCACTATCCCGTCGCGTACGCCCATCTGCTCACCGCCGAGCAGCTCGCGCGCGAGGTCAGCGATTATAAGCTGCTCGCCTGGGTCCGGATGTCACAGAGCACGATCGCCTTGTGGGATAAGGATTTCCCTATGGCGCTTTCTTATGCGCAGGACGGCCAGCGGTACGCCACTGGAGGTTTGCGCGCCCGGCTTGCCGCCCGGTGTGAGGCCCGTGCCTGTGCGCGGATGAGCGGCCGCGCAGGCGTCATGGACGCGTTGGGGCGCGCGCAACGGGCGATGCCCAGCGGCCCGGCCGGTGACGCCGACGGCGACTGGTGGGTGTTCACCCCAGGATCCTTGGAGTTGTACACGGGCATCTCGCTGCTGTGGCTCGGCGCGCCCGAGCAGGCCGAGCCGCACGCGCGCCAAGCGATCGCCTGGTACCAGGCGGCTCCGGCAGCCCTCCAGGATCCTGCCAACCAGGCCCAAGCCCAGATCAACCTGGCAATCTGCATGGTTCACCAAGACCACCCCGACGAGGGGCTCAGACTTGCCACCGACGCGTTAACGGCCGATCGCGGGCGCACAGAGGCGAACCTGACGCAGGCAGGCGAGTTCCTCACCGCCCTGCAGTCCCGCCGTCCCAACCTGCCCGCCGCCCGCGACTTCGCCGACCACCTCCGCACCATCCGCACCCCCTGATCACACCCCAACTCCGTCCCGGTCAGGTGATAGTCGGCCGCCAGCGCGTCAGCGGTGTTATGCGCCAGTTCCCCTGCCGGGCTTGCTTATGGGTGGGAGCCGGCGGTTGCAGGCTGTTGGAGCAGCGCTTGGACGCGCCCAGCCGGCCGGCCGGTGCGAGGCGCGCGCCTACGCCCGGATGGGCCAGCGCCCACACGCGTTCGACGCGTTGGATGGGGCCGATCGTGCGATGCCCAGCCAGCCGGTCACCGCCGATCCGGGCGCGGATGGTCGATGGTTCAGCCCTGGCGCTTTGGAGCTGTACATGGGGATCTCCCGGCGGTGGCTCGGTGATCCCAAGCAGGCCGAGCCACACGCCCGGCAAGCGACCGTCTGCTATGAGACCAGCACGCCCCGCTCCACTCGCCCGCCAACCTGATGTGCCCAGGCGCAGATCATCCTGGCGACCTGCCTGGTCGGCCAAGACCACCCGGAAGAGGGCATCAGGCTGGCCGTCAGCACGCTTGAGGTCGACCGCTGGGTTCACGGCAAGCCCGCCACGCGTCCTGGCAGGGACGCAGAGCCTCGCAACGTGCGCCTATCGCGCCATCCACCTCGCCTGCCCTGGCGGAAGCGATCTGCGGGATGCGAGCGAACCCACACCAGCATGTGGATGCAGGTCCCATTTCGTAGTTCATGGGCGGCCTGAAGGCCCCTGGGCGGTGATAGTTGTGCGGTTCGCTCGCCCGAGCTGCCCGCGCTTGTCGGCGAGGCCGCCCGCCGGGGTCGGGCGGCTGGGCTCAGCCGAGGCCGGTGGGGGCTGAGGGGTTCTGGGCAGGGGGGTGGGGGTGGGTGGGGGCGAAGATG
>JBOGEA010000137.1:0-14154 GCA_050743205.1 Egibacteraceae bacterium
GTTCAGGCGGCATCGAGCCGCCTGAACCGCGCTCCGCTTCGCTTCGCCCGCAAGTCAAGGCCGCGCTTTCTCCAACACGTTCTCAGTTGCGGCGGGAGTCACGGCCGCTGATGTCGAGGTGCCGCCCCAGGTCGAGGCTGCGCAGCAGCTCGTGCCAAGCGGGATCGAAGCGGGCCGTGTCGTCTGCCCACAACGCCATCGTCAGCACGGCGTGCACCCCGCGGCCCCGGGCCAGGCAGGTTCGGCTGAGCGCGAGGCGCTGCGTGTCGGCATCGCGGTAGCAGACCTCGGTCCACACCAGCTCGAGGCCGTCCCGGCGCTCGATCGGGGACGTGGACCGGGACACCACCTCGTCGTCGCCGTTGTCGCGGGTGGCCTGGTCGAGCAGCGTGTCGAGGGCAGGGCCTGGGTCGGGGATGGGCGGGACGGGCAGCAGCGAGAACTCCAGCCGGCAGTCGTCGTCGGGAGGGGTCCGGTCGTGCAGGCACAGGTCGCTGCCCTCAGCCGGCCCGCCGACCCATTCGCGGGGTATGTCGAAGCGCGCCGCGCCGCGATTGGCGACGACCACCTTGAACCCGGGCCGGGCCGACCACGCGTGGTTCTTCGGCAGCCGCCGCACGTCTTCCGTGAACCGGCGATGCTTCTTCATGGGCGACAACCTAGCGCAGGCGTCCATGTCTGGACGGCCGGGTCTGCCCGTTCGGCCCGGTCACATCCCGCAGAGGGGATCGCACCGCGCCAGGAGTGCGGGAAACCGTCGCATTCGACGGGTGCCCGCGGGTGGCACAGGCCTGGGCCCGTTTGAGGCGCAGGAAACCGTCAGATCCGACGGTTTCCCGCAACCTCAGTCATGCGATAGTGAGCGGAACGCATCAGCCGATGTGGATCAGGCTCGCAGCTCGGGGGGTGTAGCAGTGTCCCGTAGGCGCGCGCTGATCACCGGGGTGACGGGGCAGGACGGGTCGTACCTGGCCGAGCACCTGCTTGGGGTGGGGTATGACGTTCATGGGACGATCCGGACGACGACCAGCGATATCAGCGTGTCGCGGATCGCGCATCTGGTCAGGGGCGATGAGCCAGCGGTCAGCCTGCATGTCGCGGATCTCGGGGATTCGCACTCCCTGATGCGGCTGATCGCCGCGGTGCAGCCCGACGAGGTCTACAACCTGGCGGCGCAGTCGCATGTGCGGGCGTCGTTCGACCAGCCGGTCCACACCGGGGACGTGACGGGGCTGGGGGCGGTCCGGTTGCTGGAGGCGATCCGCTTCGTGAATCCGGCGATCCGCTTCTACCAGGCCTCGTCCAGCGAGATGTTCGGCTCAGCGCCGCCGCCTCAGGGCGAGCAGACGCCGTTCCACCCGCGAAGCCCCTATGCCGTGGCGAAGGTCTACGCCTATTGGGCGACGGTGAACGCCCGAGAATCCTATGGCATCCATGCTTCCAATGGCATCCTGTTCAACCACGAGAGTCCCCGCCGCGGTCGGGAGTTCGTCACCCGCAAGATCACGGACGGGATCGCGCGCATCCTCAAGGGCGAGCTCGGCTGCTTGAAGCTCGGGAACCTGGAGGCTCGGCGGGACTGGGGCCATGCGCGGGACTACGTAGAGGCGATGCATCTGATGCTCCGACATCCCGACCCGGTTGATCTGGTCGTGGGGACGGGGCAGAGCCACTCTGTCCGCGAGTTTTTGGAGGCGGCGTTCACGGTCGTGGACCTGGACTGGCGCGAGTATGTCGCAATCGACCCGGGGCTGTACCGGCCCGCCGAGGTCGAGCATCTGCGCGCGGACGCGTCGAAGGCGCGCAGGCTGCTGGGCTGGGAGCCGCGTACGACATTCGCCCAACTCGTCGAGGAAATGGTCCACGCCGACCTCGCGACGCAGGGGGTGGGGGGGGAGTCCTCCCACAGGGCAGGGGGTGGGGGGGGGAGTCCTCCGGCAGGGCAGGGGGTGGGGGTGAAGTTCCCCCACAGGGCAGGGCTTGGGGGGAACTCACCCGGTGGATGCGGTGTCCCCGGTTGACCTGGCTGGTACGCGGGTGCTCGTCACCGGTGGCCACGGGTTCATCGGTCGTGCGGTCGCGCGCCGGCTCGTTGATGCCGGGGCGCAGGTCCGGTGCCCGTATCGGCCTGAGACCGGGCCGGTGGCACAGGTGCCCGGGGAGCATCTGGCGCTGGATCTGCGCGACGGCGATGCTCTGATCCAGGCGCTCGACGGCGTCGACATGGTCGTCCACCTGGCCGCGTGTTCGGGGGGGATCGAGTTCCAGCAGGGGGCGCACGTCGAGGTGTTCGCGCAGAACCACGCCCTGACCAGCACGGTGCTGGCAGCGACGGCTCGGGCGGGCGTCCGGCGTGTGTTCCTCGCCTCCTCGGCCGCCGTGTACCGCGGCGATGAGCCGCTCGATGAGACCGCGCCCGTGGTGTCCCCCGGCGACGGGCTGGTCTCGGGCTACGCCTGGTCGAAGCTGACGGATGAGGCGCTCGGTGGCTGGTACGCGCACGGCCATGGGCTGGAGGTCGTCACCGGGCGGTTCGGCAACGTCTACGGGCCGGGGGGCCCGTCATCGACGGTCGTGCACGCGCTGGTGCAGCGGGCCTTGAAGGTTCCGCCCGGCGGGCGGCTGGTCGTGTGGGGCGATGGGACGGCGGTGCGCAGCTTCCTCTACGTGGATGACGCCGCTCGCGCGGTGCTTACGATCCTGGTTCATGGGACCTCGGGCGAGGTCTACAACATCGACAGCTCTCAGGCGACGACGGTGGGGGAGCTGTCAACGATTGTGCGGGACGCTGCCGGCCGGCAGTTGACGCTGGAGTTCGATCTCTCCAAGCCTCAAGGTCTTTCCCGGCGTGTCCCGAATACCGTAAAACTCAAGAATCTTGGATTTGTCGCTTTCGTTTCGCTTTGTGAAGGTATCAGCGAAACCATGACCGCCTGTGCTGAGCGCGGGCTCGGTGAGTGTGAAATTTGACACAGAGCCTCAAGGTGGGCCCCACGTACGGCTAGCCCGATTTGTCAGTTTTAACTCTATTTAAGCGACAGTTCATGCAACTGTTGGTTGAATTTTACACACTTGGTTGGCGCGAGCGCGCCCGCCTTGTGCACTAGGGTACAAGAAATTGGGATTTGCAGTCTCCCAAAGAATGTGGTTAGGGTCAGATATCGACGGCCTGAGTGCCGTCGCTCGAAGCCCGCGCGACGGGTCACATCTCCCACCCCCTTATCAGGTAAGGGGGAGTTCCCCGCATGGGGGATTGTGGCGCGCTCTCGCGGAGTAGGTCCGGGATCGGAACCCGGGCTGGGTAGGGCATCCCTTCGTCAGTGTTGACGTTGTGCTGCGCTGCCTTCGTACCGTTCGACAGTCGAGGTTGTATGTATGTGAAACCTGAGAAGGCCGGCGCGCGCAAGGTGGAAACCGCTATGCGTCGCGCAGGCGTGGCACTCGCCACGACCATCGCAATGGTTGGGATGACCGCTCCGCCGGCTCCCATCTTTGCGGCGGAATCCTCTGCAACCACCGATCCCCTTTCGACCCTAACGGGGACGACACGGACTGTGCGGCCTGCGGTAATCCCGCGCACGCAGTCGGTGATGTACACGGTGGTGCCTGGTGACTCGCTCTCGCAGATCGCGACCATGCACGGTCTGGAACCTCAGGCCGGTTGGGTGTTGATCTACGACGCCAACCCGTCGGTCGTCAACCCGGATCTGATCGTTCCGGGTATGACCCTGCGGATCCCTGCTCCCGGTGAGCAGCTTCCGCATCGGCCGCTGCCAGTGGCCTCGCCCAGTTCAGGTGGCGGGGGACAGGCAGCGCCAAGCTCAGCTCGCCGCTCCTTCGCCTCTGAAAGTGGCGGAGGAGTATGGGACCGGCTCGCGCAGTGCGAGTCGGGCGGTAACTGGGGCAGCACCGTCGGCAGGTACGACGGTGGTCTCCAGTTCCATCCGCAGACCTGGACCGCGTATGGGGGTCGCGAGTATGCCCCCACGGCGGACCGGGCGACCAGGGAGCAGCAGATCGTGATCGCCGAGCGCGTCCTCGCCGGCCAGGGATGGGGAGCCTGGCCAGCCTGCTCCCGCAAGCTGGGACTCCGTTAGCCACAACCTCCTGGACAGGCCGCCCGTGACCCCGGCGGGCGGCCTGTCGCTATCCTCAGATGATTCAGCGGGATCAGGAGGCAGCGATGAGGGTCGGGGTCATCGGAGTCGGTCACGTCGGGCTCGTGACCGCCGCGGGTATGGCCGAGTTGGGGCACAGCGCCGTCGGGTATGACATCGACAGGGCGAAACTCGAGGTCCTGCGCGCCGGTGAGGTGCCATTCCTGGAGCCGGGGCTCTCGGCGCTCATCGCCAAAGGCGTCGCGTCCCGGCTGCTGACGTGGACCGAGGATGTCGGTGAGGCGATCGCGGACGCGGCTGTCGTGTTCATCTGTGTCGGCACACCTCGGCTGAGCAGCGGCGCGCCCAATATGTCCTACGTCCAAGCGGCCGCGGCTGCTGTCGCGACGCACGCCGTCCGCCCGACCGTCGTTGCGGAGAAATCGACGGTCCCCGTGCGTACGGGCGAGCGGATCCGCCAAGCGCTGCGGCTGCAGGCGCAGGCCAGCGGGGGTCGCGTGGTCCACGACGTGGTGAGCAATCCTGAGTTCCTGCGCGAGGGAACCGCGGTTGAGGACACGCTGCGCCCTGACCGGATCGTCGTCGGGGCGGACTCGCCGCGCGGGCATGCGGCGATGCGAGAGCTCTACGCGCCGCTGCTGGCCCGTCACGAGTGTCCCTATGTCGAGACTGACGTCCGCACGGCTGAGCTGATCAAACACGCGAGCAACGCGTTCCTGGCGACGAAGATCAGCTTCATCAATGCGATCGCCCGGATCTGCGAGGCGGCGGGCGCGGACGTCCACCAGGTGGCCGATGCGATGGGCCACGACCCACGCATCGGACGGGCGTTCCTGGACGCGGGTCTGGGCTATGGTGGCTCGTGCTTCCCCAAAGACGTCGAGGCGTTCGTGCACATCGCGGCTGACTTGGGCTACGACTTCGGGCTGCTCCGCGAGACCGACCGCATCAACCGCCAAGCGAAGGCGTGGCCGGTCGCGCAGCTGCGCCGGATGCTGTGGAACGTAGCCGACAAGGAGATCGCTGTGCTCGGGATCGCATTCAAGCCGGGTACCGACGACGTGCGGGACGCGCCCGCGCTCGATGTCATCGACGAGCTGATCGCCGAGGGCGCGCGGCTTCGCCTGCACGATCCCGTCGCGCTCGACAACGTGCGCGACCGTTACCCCGATGCCCTGCTGTGCGACAAGGCGGAGGACGCCCTGCGAGGCGCCCATGCCGTGGTCGTGTGCACCGAGTGGGACGAGTACCGCGCGATCTCCCCCGATCGGCTCTCGGAGCTGCTGACCTATCCGATCGTCGTCGATGCCCGAAACGTCTGGGACCCACGCGCGCTGGCCGCGGCAGGGCTCGACGTCGCGGCCGTGGGTCGGGCGTCACTGCCGCCGGACGGTCAGTGATGGAGACGTTGGTCGTCGTTCCGACGTACAACGAGGTCGCCACACTGGAGCGGGCGGTCAAGGCGGCGCTCGTGGCGACCGACGACGTCGATGTGCTGATCGTCGACGAAGCGTCGCCGGACGGGACCGGCGAGCTGGCCGAGCGGCTCGCGCAGTGCGAGCCGCGGGTGCACGTGCTGCACCGGGCCGCAAAGAGCGGGCTGGGCTCGGCGTATCGAGAGGGCTTCGCATGGGGTATGGCGCGTGGGGCTGGAGTTCTCTGCGAGATGGACGCCGACCTGTCGCACGATCCCGCCGATCTGCCCCGCCTCCTGCTGGCCCTGCGCGGCGCTGACGTCGTGATCGGGTCACACGGTACGTCCATCAGGGGCGGGTCGTGGACTGGCCGGCCTCTCGCCGCGCGCTGTCCAAGGCCGGCAACACCTGCGCGCGGATCGTCACCGGCATCCCGGTCAAGGACTCGACCGCCGGGTTCCGCGCGTATCGTCGCGCGGCGCTGGAGGAGTTGGGCCTGTCCTCGGTCGCCTCCGATGGCTACTCGTTCCAGCTGGAGATGGCGCTGCGCGCCTGGCGTCTGGGGTTCCGCGTCGTAGAGGTGCCGATCACCTTCACTGGGCGCTGTGAGGGCGCCAGCAAGATCCGCCGGTCGATCGTTCTCGAGGCCCTGTGGCGAGTGCCGTGGTGGGCCCTGGCCGGCCCGCGCCGCGCCCCCGCGCCCCATCCCCGCAGCATCGCGGCCAAGAGCTGACGGGTGGCGCGGCCGTTGTGTGGAGCATCCGCGACGTATGCGTCGCGGATGCTCCACAAAGTCAGTGCCTAGTCGTCCCAGCAGGGTTCGAGCAGGAACCGCGGATCGCGGGAGGTGGGGTGGGTTTGGAGGCGCTCGACCTCCCGGGCCACCTCCGCGGCCAGGTCGGCGTCGTCGGCGTTGCGCCAGCGGTTCAGCAGCGCCTCAGCGGCGTCCTGGTCGTTGCCGCGGCGCAGAAGGCGCGCGAGGCGGGCGACGGCCCGGGGCAGTGAGACGGGGCAGATCGGGAAGAGCCAGGAGCCTGGGTCGATCGCCTGCTCGAAGGCGGTGCGGGCCTCGTCGATCTGTCCGGCCTGCTCAAGGAGCAGGCCGGCGTTGAGCGCGGCTTTCGCGGTGGCTGTGCAGTGCGGGTAGCTCCGGACTGACCTGAACGCGGCCAGGGCTTCGGCCTGCTTGCCCTGCTCGGCGAGCAGCACCCCGAGATTGGTGACTGCCTTCGCGGCCCACTCCGGTGCGCGGGAGTCGATGGCCTGCTGGTAGGCGGCATGGGCCGTGACGTCGTCCTCGCCGTGGGCCAGCCAGCCACGCCAGAAGGCGGCCTCGGCGGCGACAGGCCGCTGCTCGCAGGCCATCGCCTGCTCGAACAGCGCGGCGGCCGTGTCACAGTCCCCGTACCAGAAGAGCCACTGGCCGAGCCGGCAGGTCACACTCGGCGCCATCCAGTTGTCCAGCCGGGCGAGCATCTGCTGGTAGACGGGCCTCGCAGCGGCCTTGTCCCTGCCAGCGGACAGACGCCCGCAGCGCCAGATCGCCTCGGCGATGGCGTTGGTGTTGCTGGTGGTGAACGTCTGCTCGTAGGCCGCGATCGCCTGGCCGGTCGCGCCCTGCTGCTCGTGGAGACGGCCGAGGTCCAGCGCCGCCTGGGCCGCCACCTCGTACCCGAACATGGAGCGGCTGAGGACGATCGCCCGCTCGTAGTAGACCTGGGCGCGGTCAAGCTCTCCGAGCTTCTGCAGCGTGATCGCCAGCGCGTGCGCAGCCTTCGCCCTTTCCGGGTAGTACTCGGCCTCAATGGCGTGGGCGAACGCCGCCTCAGCCCCGTCCGCATCGCCGAGCTCTCCGAGCAGCAGTCCGAGGTTGCGCGCGGCCACTGGTGAGGTTTGCAGCTGGTTCGCGTCGATCGCCCGCTGGTAGTAGCTGCGGGCTCTTTCGACGTCTTTGCGACGGTCGTACAGCAGCCCGAGGTTGTAGGCCACCATCGCTGCCGCCTCCGGTGTGAGCAGCTGGTGGCTGGCGTCTGCCCGCTCCAGCGCCGCGATCGCGCCCTCGTCGTCTCCGCGGCCTTCGCACAGCTCGCCGAGCCCGGCCGAGGCCACTGTCCGGATCTGCTCGTCGCCGATCTCGAACGCGCGCGTCCAGATCCGCTCGGCCATCTGCTCGTCGCCTTCCCGCTGGACTGCGACGCCCAGCTCCACCAGGCGGACGGGCGGTAGTTTCGCGAGCAGCCAGTCCCAGGTCTGTGGAGGGATCGCCGGCGCGGTGGACCCCGGACGGCCGACGGCTGGCGAGGCCCGGTACGCGTCCTCGCCGACCGAGATCAGCAGCGGCAGCTGACCCTCCTCGCACGAGGCGGCCCACTCGATGCCAGCGCGCAGCTCGTCTTCGCCGATCGGTTGGCCGGGCCGCAACCGTGCAGCGTAGTCGCGGGCCAGGCCGATGAGGTCCTCGCCGGGGATCGGGTATTTCGAGCCGGCCCGCGCGCAGTCGCGGGCGGCAAGCACGACCGTATGGCCTGCGGGGAACGTTTGCTCCGCCTCGTCGAACCGGCGCAGCAGCTCCGGTGATGCCTTCGTGTGCTCGCTCAGCTCGTTCAGCTCCGCCATTATCTGTTCGAGGTACGCCAGCTCCGGGTTCACCATCACACCGCTCCCACATTGAGCCATCGTCAGCAGCCGCCCACGAACATAGCCGGAGTCCGCTGCAGGAGAAGAATCGGCCGGTCCAGCCGACAGCGCGGCAGGGCGGCCGAGGATGCCCGGCAGAGGCGGTACGCGCTTGCGTCATCGCCGCGTGTGGGTCGCGCAGGTCATGACACATGCGCACGGCTACTCCGGCGAGGCTGCGTGAAGTGCGGTCACCGGGGCCGGCGAGGACGCCGTGGGCGCGGGGTGTGCGGACAGGATCGCGGAGATCAGGCCGAGGAGGGCGACCGCCTCGCCGACGACGAACGCGGTCACGACGCGCATCGTGGGGCTGCCGCCCGTGACGGCGATCGTCAGCGCGCCCGCGAGCAGGGCGGACGTCCACGGTCCGATGAGGCGGCTCTCCGCGCTCATCGCGATGAGGATCTGATTCAGCCCCAGCGCGGCGGTCGCGCCGACGACGCCCGCGGCCGTCAGCGCGATGAACCACCGGTCCGGGCGGAAGTCCCCGCCGAAGAGCAGCGCGATCACGGTCGGGCCGATCCATGAGGCCACGACCGCCGCCAGCGCGGCGAGCGTCGCGCCCGTCACCACGGTCCACAGCGCGATGCGGCGCAGCCTCGCGTACTCGCCCGCGCGCGCCACTCGGGTCAGCGGTGGCAGCACGCGCGAGAGCACGCCGCCGATCGCGAACACCAGCGGCGCCCGGGCCGCGGTGCTCGTGACGAAGAACACGGAGGTCTCGGCCGCGCTCGCTCCCAAGGGGAGCAGCACGAGCGGTCCGGCGGCGAGCAGGGTCTGGGACGCGACGTTCGCGATCGTCGTGGCGGCCAGGTACCTGCTCGTGGACCCGTTCTCGCCAGCATCGGCCTCTGGGAGGCTGGGCGGTCGCCGCGGTCC
The DNA here is from genome assembly GCA_050743205.1 of Egibacteraceae bacterium. Classification (GTDB taxonomy): domain Bacteria; phylum Actinomycetota; class Nitriliruptoria; order Euzebyales; family Egibacteraceae; genus JBOGED01. The sequence goes on from JBOGEA010000137.1 coordinate 9,089, forward strand.
CGCGAACGGCCGGTTATGGACCGCGAGCCACCACCACAGCACGACCAGGAACGGCCCGAGCGGCAGGGTCCACGCGATCAGCTCGGGACTGGGCGCGAACAGGGCGATGGGCAGCACCAGGGCGACACGGCCCATCGACTCGATCCCCGTCGCCATGCCGTACTGGGCGAAACGGTACGAGCCCGCCAGCCATCCCCGGATGATCACGTACGCGCCGAACGACAGCACGATCAGCCCGGCGATGACCGCGAACTCCCCGCTCCCGTCGCCGTGGAAGAGCGCCTCGGCCCATTTCCACGTCGCGGCGCACAGCGCGGCCGAGACGCCGACCGTCCAGATCGCAAGCCCCTTCACACCCCGGCGCAGCGCTGCGGCGTCGCTCGCGTGCAGGGTCACCGCCCGGGTGACATACGCCTCGACCGAGAGCAGAGCGATCGTCAGGACCAAGTACTGGATCGTCCACAATACGCTGATCGGCGCGTAGCCTTCGTCCCCCAGTGTCCTGGTCCCCACGACCTGGAACAGGTACGCCCCGACACCCGACGCCATCGAGCCGGCGAGCACCGCCGCGGTGCCAGGGGTACGCGCCCGCTGAGAAGCGGTCCGCAGCAGACTGACAGCGCGTGGCGACATGGCAGAGAACGTCCTTGGCCCGGAAGCAGACCGCTCAAGGCTACCGGTCGGTCGAGATCGTTGCGCTCGGCTTCGCGGACGGGTACAAGCGACCCCTGACGCGACAGAAAGGGACGATACGCCATGAGCGACGAGCGAGGCGATCAGGACCCAGCCGCCAGCGGCGAGCCCGTGGTCCCACCGCCACCAGCGTCACCATCGCCGCGGATCCCGCCGCCGCCGGGGTCAACCGAGCCGCTGCCGTCCCGTGTGGCGATTGAGCCGTCCCCGCCGGAGCCGACCCCCCCTCGGCCGGTCGCGCCGTCGCCCGTCGTCGTGCCCGGGGCGCGGGCCGCGAACCCAGTCGCGGCGGCGGCCCTGGTCATCGGCATCCTCGCCCTGATTACGGGCCTCTTCCCGTTCACGGCGCTCTGGGGGTTCGCGCTCGGCGTGCTCGCCCTCGTGCTCGGCGGGATCGCGATCTCCAAGAGCCGCCGGGGGGGCGTCACGGGCAGGGGACTGGCGATCAGCGGTGTGATCATCGGGCTGCTCGGCCTGATCGCGGCTTGCGTCTGGATCGCGATCTACCTCGCGCAGCCGGACCCGGTGGTGGCGGATGCACAGTCGGTCCAGGAGGCGGCCGTGGAGCAGCAGGCGTCGGTGCCTGTAGGCACGCCCCGGCCGGTCAACGGCCTTGCCATCGGCGAGTGTTTCAACTCGTTGCAGGCCGCCGTGGTCGACCAGGTCTCCGTCATCCCCTGCGCCCAACCGCACCGGAGCGAGGTCTACGCCATCCTCGACAGCCCGGAGGGCCCGGGCGCCCCCTACCCAGGAACAACCGTGATGCGGCAGGCGGCTGACGGGCAATGCCGGGCTGACCCGTACACTGACTATATCGGCGGGCTCGATCTGTTCTCGCGACCGCAGGCCTCGGCGTTCCACCCGAACCAGGAGCGCTGGGCGGCGGGGGACCGCGTGATCATCTGCACAGTCTCGGACCCGACCGCTCCCGGCGGGCTCACGACGGGCTCGCTGCGTGGCAGCGCCGAACGCATCTGGCTGCCGACCTTCCCCCAGCCATCGCCCCCACCCACCCTCGTGCCCCGACCCCTGCCTCCGACCCCTGCCCCGCCTCCGACCCCGACCCCCGCCCCACCCAGCCCCGGCTAGTCCGCCGGGCGGTGGACTGCAGGTTTCCGTCAGATCGAGTCTGTTGCAGAATCAATGGGAGTGGCTCTCCAGGAATGCCTGAATGCCGCGCGGGCCGTGGGTGCCCTTTGGGCCAGCCGCACTGCAGGTTTCCTCCGTATTCGGAGGAAACCTGCGGGTCAGGCGCGCGTTGTCGGGCTTGAGGCGCAGCTTTCCTTCATATTCGAAGGAAACCTGCATCTTTGGCTCGAGCGCCCCGACTGGCGGGCCCGTGAGATTTTCCAACACGCTCCATCCGGCGGAAACCCGCGGTCGACGCGGCAGTCTCCATTGATGGCATTGGCGCTGAGTTCCGCCTACGAGGCATCCCCGTGAAACACCGGAGCCTGGCGGCATCATCGGCGCATGAACGTTACTATTTTCGTAACGTTCAGTACGAGACCGGGGTCCGGTGTCACCACGATCAGTGCCGCATGAAGCGACTGCGCTGCGGGCGCTGCTGCCCGTCGCCCGCCAGCAGGGGGGCCTCATCACCACCCGCCAGGCCGAGGACGTCGGCGTCTCCCGCCGCGCCCTCAGCTACTACACGCGCCGCGGTGATCTCAAGCGCATCGCCTACGGTCTGTACCGCGTCGAATGGCTGCCGCCGCACAGGCACGAGGACCTCATCGCCGCATGCCTGTGGGTGGGCCCAGACGCTGCGGTCAGCCATACGTCCGCGCTGGTCGTCTACCGGCTCACCGATGTGATGCCCGCGCGCATCCATGTCACGGCCCCGCGCGCGTTCACTGGCCGCCGACGCGGGGTCGTGGTGCATCGCGCGCCACTCGACTCCGACGAGGTGAGCGTTCGCAACGACGTGCCCGCGACCACCCTGCCGCGCACCCTGGCCGACCTCGTCGACCAAGGCGACGCCGACTTGGCCCGCGACGCGGTCGCTGACGCGTGCGAGGCCGGAATGACCAGCCCAAGACGGCTGGCCGGGGCCGTTGACCGCTATCCGTCGCTGACCCAGATCCTTGACGGGACCTCTTCGAGTCGCACATGACCTCGCCCACGACCGGATACGCCACTCCCACCGCGCTCCGCAACGCGCTCGAAGCGCGCGCCTGAGAAACATCGCCGAGCGGACTGGGACCCCGCTCGAGCGGCTTCGCAAGACGGCTGCGTTCCAACGGCTCCTCGCCCGCCTGGCCCACATGAACGACGACCGGTGGGCGCTCAAGGGCGGCGTCGCGTTGCTGCTCAGACTGCGCGACGACGCGCACCCCTCGATATCGACGCGAACTGGCGGGCCACCGCCGCCACGCTGGCCCAGTTCATTGACGAAGTGGCCGACATCGACCTCGGCGACGGCTTCGCGTTCGAGATCGGGGAACCCAAGACGCTCCAAGGCGAGACCGAAGGCGGGTACCGCTATCCCGTGCACGCGCTCATGGCAGGCCGCACGTTCGAGCGGTTCCGGCTCGACGTCAACGTGGTGCCCAACGACCCGCGCCCAGTCGAGACAGCCATCATCGATGAGCATCTGCTGAGCTTCGCCGGCCAGCCCGCGTTCCAGGTCCCGGTCGTCCCGATCGCCCAGCAGCTCGCGGAGAAGCTGCACGCCTGTGTGCGCAGCTACGCGGGCCAAGCAAGCAGCCGTCCCAAAGACGCGTTCGACACTGCCGCGCTCAGTGGAACGGTGCTGCTGCCTAGCGCGGGCCGACTGCGAGACGCGGTCCGCGTCACGTTCACGTTGCGGCAGACCGCAGTGCCCCACGCGCCTCCGCCGCTGCCCGCCGACTGGGACAGCAGGCTGGAGGGCTTCCTCCAGGAGCATCCGCTGGCCGGAGTCTTCAACGCGGAGGCGCTGCGGGCGCGATGGATGGACCTGTGGAGTCCGGTGCTCGGCGGCAGCGCGGCCGACGATGCTGCCTGGGATATCGACACGGCCGCCTGGCGGACTGTCTGACCCGACCTTCCTGTTGGACCGCTGGCGGCGGGTGGATCTTGGCGAGTGTGACGACGCGGGATGGGTGCCGGGTTACGCTTTGTGCTGGTGGAGGGAGACCGGTTCGACGTGTTTCTGTCGTATAACCGCGCGGATGAGGCGGCGGTGACGCGTCTGGCTGAGCGGTTGCGGGAGCGGGGGGTCCAACCATGGCTGGACCGCTGGGCGCTGACGCCTGGCGGCGGCTGGCAGCGGGAGATCGTCGAGGGCCTGCGCGCCTCCAGGGGGTGCGCGGTCATCGTCGGTCCCCACGGGCTGAGCGCCTGGGCCCGCGAGGAGTTGGGCGTGGCGTATGACCGAGCGGTGAAGGACCGCGGCTTCCGCCTGTTCATGGTGCGGCTCCCAGGGGCGCCCGAGCCTGACGACCCCAGCCTGGCCTTCCTGCGCAACCGCACGTGGGTGGACCTGCGTGACCCGCACGGCTTCGAGGACCTGCTGTGCGCGATCACGGGTGTCGCCCGCCGTCCCGCCGTCTCCACAGCGTCGGGAAGCCAAAGGCCAGGCCCGCCGCCCGGAGCGTCACGGGGAACCCCGCGGCGGTGGCTGCCCTGACCGTCGGCGTGGTCGCGCTGATCGCCGGGGTGGTGCTGTTCACCGCGCCGTTTGGGGTGGCGCTCGCGCTCATCGCGCTGGCGCTCGGCGGTGTCGGGGTGGCGAGGGCCAGGAGGCCGAACACAGCGGGGACGAGGGCGGCCGTCGGCGGTCTGCTGACCGGCCTCGCGGGCTTGACCGCCGGGGGCCTCTGGTTGGCGGTCAACACTGCCCCCACACCCAGCCCCACCCAGGGGACCTCGGCTGAGTCCATCCGGGAAGCCGCCGAGGAGGCCGCCAGGCTTCAGGAGTCCGTGCCTCCCGGTGTGCCCCGGCCGGTCAACGGCCTTGCCATCGGCGAGTGTTTCAACTCGTTGCCGGCCGCCGTGGTCGACCAGGTCTTCGTCGTCCCCTGCGCCCAGCCGCATAAGAGCGAGGTCTACGCCATCCTCGACAGCCCGGAGGGCCCGGGCGCCCCCTACCCTGGACCAACCGTGATGCGGCAGGCGGCTGACGGGCAATGCCGGGCTGACCCGTACACTGACTATATCGGCGGGCTCGATCTGTTCTCGCGACCGCAGGCCTCGGCGTTCCACCCGAACCAGGAGCGCTGGGCGGCGGGGGACCGCGTGATCATCTGCACAGTCTCGGACCCGACCGCTCCCGGCGGGCTCACGACGGGCTCGCTGCGTGGCAGCGCCGAACGCATCTGGCTGCCGACCTTCCCCCCGACGACCATCGTGCCCCGACCCCTGCCTCCGTCCCCTGTCCCACCCAGCCC
>JBOGEA010000138.1:0-14008 GCA_050743205.1 Egibacteraceae bacterium
GCGCTGGCGACGCGCTGCCCGTCGAGGCTGAATGCCACGCCCCACACCACGCTGTTGTGGCCGGTGAGGATGACCGGGTCGGCGCCGCCCCCCGCCGGCCACACACGCACCGTGCCGTCGAAACTGCCGCTGACCACCTGTTGCCCGTCAGGGTCCGGGCTCAACGCCACGCCGATCACCGGGCCTTCGTGGCCAGACAGGACGATCGGGTCGGCGCCGCCCGCCGCCCGCCAGATCCGCACCGTGCCGTCGGCGCCCGGCGCTGACGACACGCTGCCCGTCGGGGCTGAACGCCACGCCGTACACCTGGCCGGTGGGGCCAGACAGCACGGTCGGGTCAGCGCCGCCCCGCGCCGGCCACACCCGCACCAAGCCATCGTCACCGGCGCTGGCGACGCGCTGCCCGTCCGGGCTGAACGCCACGCCCCTCACCGCGCCGGCGTGGCCGGTCAGCACGATCGGGTCGGCGCCGCCCGCCGCCCGCCAGATCCGCACCGTGCCGTCGGCGCCGGCGCTGGCGACGCGCTGCCCGTCGGGGCTGAACGCCACGCTTCGCACCGCGCCGTTGTGGCCGGACAGCACGACCGGGTCGGCACCGCCCGCCACCGGCCACACCCGCACCATGCCGTCGTTGCCGCCGCTGGCCACACGCTGCCCGTCCGGGCTCAACGCCACGCCGAATACCGGCCCGGTATGGCCGGCGAGGATGACTGGATCGGCGCCGTTCGCCGCCTGCCAGATCCGCACCGTGCCGTCGAAACTGGCGCTGGCCAAGCGCTGCCCGTCCGGGCTGAACACGACATCCCACACCGGAGCGGTATGACCGGACAGCACGGTCGGGCCGGCACCGCCCGCCACCGGCCACACCCGCACCGTGCCGTCGAAACTGGCGCTGGCCAAGCGCTGCCCGTCCGGGCTGAACACGACATCCCACACCGGAGCGGTATGACCGGACAGCACGGTCGGGTCAGCGCCGCCCCGCGCCGGCCACACCCGCACCGTGCCGTCGTTGCCGGCGCTGACTACGCGCTGCCCATCCGGGCTGAACGCCACGCCGAGCACCTGGTCGGTGTGGCCAACCAGCACGGTCGGGTCAGCGCCGCCCCGCGCCGGCCAGATCCGCACTGTGCCGTCGGCACCGGCGCTGGCGAGCCGCTGCCCGTCAGGGCTGAACGCCACGCCCCACACGAGGCCGATGTGACCGAACAGAATGATTGGGTCGGCGTCGCCCGCCGCCGGCCAGACCCGCACCGTGCCGTCCTCGCCGGCGCTGACCACCTGCTGCCCGTCAGGGCTCAACGCCACGCCCCACACGGGGCCGGTGTGACCGGACAGAATGATTGGGTCGGCGTCGCCCGCCGCCGGCCAGACCCGCACCGTGCCGTCCTCGCCGGCGCTGACCACCTGCTGCCCGTCAGGGCTCAACGCCACGCCCTGCACCGGGCCGGTGTGACCGGACAGCACGGTCGGGTCGGCGTCGCCCGCCGCCGGCCAGACCCGCACCGTACCGTCGTTGCCAGCGCTGGCTACACGCTGCCCGTCAGGACTGAACGCCACGCCCCACACCGGGCCGGTGTGGCCGGACAGCGTGACGCGTACTCGGAAGTCCACCACCGCCTGGCGCAGCACCGCCTCGGCCTCCGGGGTGAGCCGGACCGCCAACGCCTGCCTGGCCAGCAGGATGCTCAGCTCCGGATCGCGCGACAACTGCACTCTGGCGCTGGCCGCCAGCTCCCGCGAACGCGCCAAGTCACGTGAGGACAGCGCCCAGATGGCCAAAACGGTGATGATCACCAGCGTGATGCTCAGGCCGCTCACCGTCAGGTGCACCCGCCGGCGTGTGCCAGCGCGTTCCCGCGCCTCAAGCGCCCGACCGGCGGCCAGGAACGCCCGCTCCAGGGCGTTCAGGTCCTCCAGCGGACGGTCCTGCCAGGCCGCCAGACGGGCTCCGCGGTACAGGAACGCCTCCTCCCGCTCGTTCACGTCCCACTCACCCGTCGCTTCCGTCAGGCGCCGCTGGGCCCGCAACAGCTCGCGGTCCTCCTCGATCCAGGCCCGCAGCCTGGGCCACCCGCGGATCAGCGCCTCATGCGCGACGTCCACCACCCTTTCGCCGGTGACCTCATCACGGCCGGTGGTCAGCAGCCGCCCGTCAGCCAGCGCCTTGACCGCCGCCTCCAGGTCCGCCTCCTGTGCAAGGCCCGTGAGCAGCTCGTCCATCCGGGCTCGGCGGCGGGTGTCCTCGCTGCCCTCCCCCGGCTGAACCAACCGCAACAGCACTCGGCGGGCGATCTCCCGCTGCACAGGCTCCAGGCCGTCGTACACGCCGTTCGCCCGCTGAGCCAACGCGCCCTCCACCCCGCCGCTGGCCACGTAGGCCTCGAACGTGAGCAGCCGTCCCCGGCGGCGCTGCCAGACCTCCCACAGCACGTGCTCCAGCAGCGGCAGGCTGCCAGGCCGGTCGGCCACGTCGTCCAGGATGGCCTCGGCCAGCCCGGCCTCCAGCGTCAAGCCCACCTGCCGGGCCGGCCGCTCGATCACCTCGCGCAGCGCGTCCTGATCAAGCGGGCTCACCAGGAACTGCCGGGCGGCCATCAGCGCCCCCAACGCCGGGTAGGCCGCGCAGCGGTGGTAGAAATCCGCCCGCATCGCCGCAACCACAGCCACCCGGCCCCCCGGGATGCTGGCCGCGTAGCACAGGTTGGCCACAAACGCCGCGCGCTCGGCCTCGTCGGCGCACAGCGTGAAGACCTCCTCGAACTGGTCGACGACCAGCACCATCCGCTCGCCGGCCGGCCGCTCGGCCATCCCCAGCGACACCGCCAGGTCCAGGTGATGCTCGTCGGCGCGCAGCTGCTTGCGGATGTCCAGCATCGACTCTTGGGGCAGCAGCCGCGCCACCTGCGGGGCCAGCACGCTCAACGGACGAGCCCCAGGCGTGACCAGCCCGACCGTCCAGCCCTCGCTGCCGGGCAGCGCGCCGCCCTTGAGCGCGGGGATCATCCCGGCGCGCACCAACGAGCTCTTCCCACAGCCCGACGGGCCCAGCACCGCCAGGAACCGGCTGGTTTTGAGCTTCTCGACCACCAGCGCGATGTCGGTGTCGCGGCCGAAGAAGAACTCGGCGTGGGCCGCGTCGAAGACCTCCAGCCCCCGGTAGGGACACACGTCATCGCGCTGTTCGACAACAGCGTGAGGGGTCCTATCCGTGATCGCATCGACGAGACGCGCAAAGGCGTCGGGGTCGTCGGGGCCAGCCCGCAGGTCGACCCACGTGCGGCTGGTCAGGAAGGCCAGGCTGGGATCGTCGGGCTTCGGCGCGCCTGGCAGCAGCACCATGAACAGGCGGAACGCGCGATCCTTGGCCGCCCGGCCGTGCGCGACGCGCAGCTCCTCGCGGGCCCAGTCGCCGAGGCCGGCCGGCCCGACGAACACCGCGCACGCCCCGCAGGCGCGCAGCCCCTGGCTGATCTCCTGCTGCCAGTCATCCCCGCCCCGCAGACGCCACCGGTCCAGCCACGGCTGGATCCCCTCACGCCGCAGTCGCTCGGCGATCCGCTCGAGATCGTCAGCGCTGCTGTGCGAGAGGAACACATCGAACTGCACCCCTCACCCCCTCCACCAGCATCAATGGTACGACGGCCCCACGTCGCATGGTGCGGGGCCGCACCAGCGGGGTCGATCTGAAGCCACAGGCAGTGGCGCACGCCCAGCCCCGCGTGCCAGGGCGATGAGAACGCCGCCGGGTATGTGCCCACGATGCTGCAGCCGGACATTTCGACCATACCCCGACCGGTCCCGAGCTGGCGCGCCCAACGGCGCTCGCCCGCTCCCGTGCGTCCCGGCCTGCGGCAACATGGTGTGCTACAGACTTTCTGGTCAAAATAACCGTTCCATTTTCGCGTTTCGTTCGCAATAATCCCTCTCGGCGTTCTGCGGAGAACGCGTGGTTATACGGATATCGTATTCATGAGCAAGGGGTATTTGATGCGTCGGATTACACGTGCACTCATGGCGGCCGTGGCCACTGTGGTCGCACTTCTGGCTGGGGCGCTGCCGGTCAGCGCTGAGGACTCGTCGCTGGAAGCGGTCGGGCTGACCGACGACGGGCGGCTCGTGGCGTTCACGATCAGCCAGCGCTTGGAGGTGACCGAGATCGGCGAGGTCGACGGCCTCAAAGACGACAAGAGGCTGGTCGGCATCGACTACCGGGTTCAGGACGGCAAGCTCTACGGTGTCGGTGATCAGGGAGGGATCTACACGATCGACGGCAAGGCGAACGCGACGAAGGTCTCGCAGTTGACCGTCGACCTTGACGGCGACAAGTTCGGCGTCGACTTCAACCCGGCAGCCGACCGCCTGCGGATCATCAGCGACACGGGGCAGAACCTTCGGCACAACGTCAACCCGAACGGCACGACGATCGAGGACGGCACCCTGACCTACCCGGGCCCGCCCGCCACCACCGCCGAGGGTGTGACTGCGGCGGCTTACACGAACAACGACCTCGACGCCACCACCGCCACGACGCTGTTCGACATCGACACGAAGCTCGACCAGGTCGTCATCCAGTCACCTGCCAATGCGGGGCTTCTCGCCGCGACCGGCGCGCTGGGCGTCGACGCTGATCTGTGGGCCGGCTTCGACATCTCCTCCGAGCTGGACAAGGGCAAGACGGTGGCCAACCACGGCTTCGCGACGCTCCTGGTCGGCAAGACGTACCGGCTCTACCGGATCAACCTGCTGACCGGCCAGGCGACGGCCATCGGCGACTTCCCGGACAAGGCCCACGTCGTCGACCTCGCGATCGGCCTGGACAGCTAACCGGGCTTCACCCGACACAGGGTCCCGCCCCCGGCTGGGGGGCGGGACCCACTTTTGTCGTCCGCGCCCGGAGCAACGTACCGTTGAGAGACGGGCGGCCGGGCACGATCTTTCTGCCCGCTTTGCGCTGGCACCCAGCTTTCCTCCGCATGGAGCATGTTGCAAATTGCCGGGCGGGGCCGTTCTGCGCCGATGTCATGCATGGGCAAGGCGGCCAGCGGCGGCGTGTCGGGTACGTTTTCCTTCGGATGCGGAGGAAAACCGCAGGTGAACGAGCCAAGACACCGGTTCAGGCGCAGCTTTCCTTCGGATGCGGAGGAAAGCTGCACATCTGGCCCCGTGACCAACCCGCGTTTTGCAACAGGCTCCATTCGCGGGAAAACTGCACCAGAAATCGGTGCCTTGGCTCGCTCGCCTGCGGCAATCCTGGCGAATACGGAGGAAAACCGCGCCCGACACGCAGGCGCCAGCCGCCTTGCCGTGCATGTGGATCGGATGCAGAACGGCCCCGCCCGACAATGTTGCGGCAGCCTCTGGCGGAGACAGCTTTCTGCGCTCCAGCCCTTAGCGCGCTCAGCGGCGGCGGGCTCGCCAGGCAGTCAGGCCCGCCGCTGCCAGCCACACGACGGCGAGGATCGTGAGCAGCGCTGACCAGTAGTCGCCGGGTTGGAGTGAGGCGTTGCCCGGTTGCGCCGCGCGGCCGTAGCCGCGCAGGTAGGGGTAGGCGGCCAAGCTGAAGATCGCGGTCAGCGCGAGCCCGGCCTGCAGCGGGGTGCGCAGCAGCGCGGGGCGCACCCGGCGCAGGCCGCGTCCGACCAGCAGCGTCAGCGGCACGACGACGAGGTCGTGGAGCACCAGCGCGCCGAGCGCCCAGGCGAGCCAGGGGACCAGCCGCACGTCGGCGACGCCCTCGCCCGCGTTCGCGACCAGCCCGAACACCCCGAAGGCGATGACCGCGCCTCCGACCCCGACGCCGGTCCAGAACACCCGTGGGCTGCCCGTGGTCACAGGACCGTCACCGCGCCCAGCCACTTCGTCTGCATGACGCCCGGGTTGTTCGGCGCGATCAGCCGGACGGGGAAGCCGTGGTCGATGTGCAGCGTCTCGCCCTCCAGCGTCAACGCCAGCAGCGTGTCGGGGTCGTGGGCGTGCCCGGGACTGAGGATGCTCGCCCGATACAGGCCGCGACGCTGGAGCGACTCGACCCGCACCGACGCCTCCGGGGCGGCGCCCGCCATCGCCAGCACGTCGCGCAGCGCGACGCCGCCCCACCGCCGCGACGCCGACCAGCCCTCGACGCACGCGATCGGCAGCACCGCCTCCCGCCGCGGCAGCGCGCGCAGGTCGTCCAGGGACAGGGTCAGCTCGCGGGCGACCCGGCCGCCCACGCGCAGCCGCCATGACGGGTCCATGGCTGCCTGTACGGTCCCTGCCCTCATCGCGGTGGTGTTGACGGGCGTCCCCTGCGGGCCCACCGAGGGCCTGCGGGGCGCGAGCAGCGCCAGACGCTCCAGCGGCGAGAACGTCTGCCCGACCGTGACCAGCGCCATCGTCCCGGCGGCGCCCCCCGCCACCGCCAGCACGCCCCGGCGCGTCAGCCCTTCCCCCGGCGGCGGCGCCTCGGCCTGCGGCTGCCTGCCCGCGAGCACGCGCCGCGTGATGTGGACCTTCGCGAAGATGTGCAGGACCATCGCGCCGATCGTGATCCACGCCGCCCAGTAGTGCGCGGTCGGGAAGAAGAAGCCCCAGGGGTACCACGACGCGACGTTCTGCGCCCCCGTGAGCAGCAGGAACAGCCCGCCGCCGACGAGCATCGCCAGCCCGGCGCGCTCCATGGCGTGGGCGACGCCGCGCACCGGCGGCCACGACCACAGATGCGGGTAGACCACGAACAGCTTGACCAGCAGCAGCGGGATCGTCGCGAGGCCAGCCGTGACGTGGACGCCCTGCGTCAACCGGTACAGCCCCGCGGGCCGCGACGGCCAGGCGAGCCACCCGCCCACGGTGAACAGCGGCTGGGACTGCAGGCTGGCGTGCTGGATGAGGTGGGACAAGAGGCCGGTGACGAAGCACAGGGTGAACGTCACGCCCAGCGCGATCCCCAGCCAGGCGGCCGGACGCTCGTCGTGCAGGGCGCTGCGGAACGACCCCGGACGAAACGGCCGCGCCTGCCCAGGCGTCTGCGCGACCCACCGCAGCCCGCGTCCTGCCAGCCCACCGGCCCGCGCCACCCATCGGGACGCGCGCCTCGCCAGGCTCCCAGCGACCGGCCCCTGCGCGCCCAACCCACCGGCCCGCCCGGCCACCCGCGCCACCCATCGGGACTCGCGCCTCACCGGGCCACCGGCGACCGGCCCCTGCGCGCCCAACCCACCGGCCCGCCCGACCACCCACGCCACCCATCGAGGCGCGCGCCTCACCGGGCTCCCGGCGACCGGCCGAGGGGTCATGATCCCTCTCCGCTGCGGACGAGCGACCGCGCAGGAGGCCGGCGCAGCGGCGCGGTGGCGAACTCGCGCATCCCCTCGGCGAAGCCGACCGTCGCGGTGAAGCCCAACGCGGCGGCGGCTCGGGCGGGCGAGGCGAACACGTGGCGCACGTCGCCCAGCCGGTACTGGCCCGTCACCTCAGGTGGTGGGGCGCCGCCCCCGAACGCGGCGGCCAGCGTCGCGGCCATCTCCTCCACGGTGTGCGGCTGCCCGCTGGCGACGTTGAGCACGCCCGGGACCGGCTCGGAGGCGGTCAGCGCCAGGACGTTGGCGCGCGCGACGTCGCGGACGTGGACGAAGTCGCGGCGCTGGCGGCCGTCCTCGAACACCCGCGGAGCCCGCCCGGCCGCGCAGGCGCTGCGGAAGATGCTCGCTACGCCGGCGTAGGGGGTGTCCCGCGGCATCCGGGGCCCGTACACGTTGTGGTAGCGCAGGGCGGTCACGGCGACCCCGGTCTCGCGCCCGAAGACCGAGCACAGATGCTCCTGGTGCAGCTTCGTCGCCGCGTAGACGCTGCGCGGGTCCGCGGGCGCGTCCTCGGGCACGGACTCCGGCTCCAGCGGCCGGCCGCAGGCGGGGCAGGGCGGCTCGAACCGGCCCGCCTCCAGGTCGGCCGCCGACCGCGGGCCCGGCCTGACGATCCCGTGCGCCGCGCAGGCGTAGCGCCCCTCGCCGTACACGACCATGCTGCTGGCCAGCACGAGCCGGCCAGCGAACCGGCGCTCGTACAGGACCCGCAGCAGCGCGGCGGTGGCCACGTCGTTCGCCTCGACGTACGCGCCGATGTCGCGGAGGTCCAGGCCCAGCCCCACCTTCGCGGCCTGGTGGCACACCCCGCCGACGCCGTCGAGCAGATGCTCCCACGCCCCGGTGTCAGCGACCTCCGCCTCGACGTAGACCGCGTTAGGGTTGAGATAATCCGGCCGCCCGCCATGCGCGGACGCATCGAGACAGTCGACCACCCGGATGTCGTGCCCACCGCCTACCAGCTCATCGACGACGTGCGACCCGACGAACCCGGCCCCGCCGGTCACCACGAACGCGCCGGTCACGCCGCCTGCCTGGCTGCTGTGCATGGGTCAGACCGTAGCGGCGTCACGCCAGCCGCCCCCCTCCAGCGCGGATCGTAAGGGACCTGTAAGCCCCAAATCGGGCACAGAGCGGACGACCTCGGCCGCATGCGGCAGACACGGGATTTCGTACAAGTGACAGGCTGCGGGTTCTGCTCACCGCCGCACCATGATGTAATTACGGTCCTGAGATATGGTGCCGGGATGAGCCGCTTGACGCTCGGAGCCATGGGCGCCCAGGGGGTGTGCCGACCCTTGCCGTGCTCGATTCTCGGAACGTCCACCAGGCCGAGGATGTCCTGGGTTACCGCTGCAACCGACGGTCGCCGGGGTCATCGACGCGTTGAGCCTGTACGGCTACGACGTCCTCGATGCCCATGTGGGTCTCGCGCTCGCATGCGAACTGGACCATACGGCCCTGTCGCGCTCCCAAGCCGAGAACCTCGCATACCAGAGCGCATCCCCGCGTCGGAGGAGAAGACGGTCGACGTGGCCTGCGCAGTCGAGGTCGCGCGGCACGCGGCGCTGATGACGCAAAGACGCTCGCTGTTCCGCGCCATCGTCGTGCTGTCCGTGATCTCACCCCGCGTACCGGATGGCGGTCGACGAGTACGGTGCGGCGCTTCACGTTGCCGCCGCGTCGATCGTGGACAAGCGGGAGTACCCGTACCTGCTGCTCGGTGAGGCCGCGTTCACACGGATGCCGTTCACACTGCCGTCGATGGGCCGCGGATCGGATGCAGGCGAGGTCACGCCCGGTCTCAGCGGCCAAGAGCGCGGTGAGTCGGCTGGCCTCGGACTCCAGGAGCGCCTGGCGACGCTGCGCACGGGCCCGCGGCCCGTCGATCGAGTCAGGATTGGGTGCAGCCACGATCTGGATAATGCCGAGCCCGCGACCAACGCGCTCGTTGGTCGCGGGCTCCCGTTGTGGAGCCGCCAGCGTCGTCAGTGGTGGAGCTGGACGGTCGTGGAGCCGAACCGCGGGTCGTGCTGGCGACGCGGCCAGGCTCGCTGCGCCCAGCGGCGGCGGCCCAGCGGCCGGGCGTCCCAGGATGTGCGGCAGACGGCCGGGTCTCCCCCGGCCGCCGCCATGATCATGAACGCGCACCCCTCGGCCAGAGCGGCCGGGGCGGGCAGCGTGAGCCACAGGACGTCGCAGCGCTCACGCGAGGGCTCCAGTTGGAGGCCGGCGCGGGCGCGGACCAGCGACCCGCGCCCGTCGCATTCGATGACCAGGTCCGCAGGCAGGTCACGCTCGCGTCCAGCGGTTGCCAGCCGGACGCCGGTGACGCGGCTGTCCGGGCCGCGCCAGGGCGACGAGCCGGGCGCCTGGCTCGAACGCGCACGACAGGTGCCTGACGCCCTCGGCGACCATCCGCTCCAGCAGCGCGGGCTGTGAGACGGCCGCACGGCCCGCTCGCTCAGCTCGGCGACCGGCTCCCGGGATGACGAACGCCTGCTCGCCGTCGATCCAGAGGCTCCACGAGCGCACGAGCCGCTGCGGCACCTCGGCCAGCGCCTGCCCCAGGCCCATCCGCGGCAGGGCGTCGATCCCAGCCGCATCAGTCCCTCACCGCGGAACACGCACGCGAACGAGGTCTCACGCTCGACCACGCGCACCGCCACCCCAGCGCGGGCGAGCAGCAGCGCGACGGCTGCCCCCGCCGGCCCCGCGCCGACGGCCACGACGCGAGCGGTCACGGCACTCCTCCCGCCGACATGGCCTCGGACCGACCTCACCCGTCCCGCCTTACAGCGGCGCGAGCGGCCTCAGGCAGTTCGCGAAGACGTGCTCGGCGAGCGCGGTGCCGCACAGGAAGCCGTGGTCGTTGTCCCACTGGAAGTGCACACCGAGGTAGACGCGGCTGCGCGCGTTCTCCAGCGCGGCCTGCGTGAAGCTGTTGAACGTGCGGGTCACGCCGGGCGCGCTCGGGTCCTCGGTGGTCGCGGTGAACGTGACGTCGTCGGTGCCGAAGTACAGGCGCATGATCGCGGCGTGAGCCGCGCCGAAGGCCGCGTGCCCGGCGATGTAGGCGGGGAACGGTGGTGAGAAGCGGACGCCGTCGCGGTTCACGGACAGCGGCTGCCAGCCGGCATCCTCCACGGTGTCGGGGTTGCCGTCGGTGTCGGCGAGCCGGATCGCGGTCTCGGGCCGCCACAGGTCCAGATCGGTCGAGTACTTCGCGTCCCAGGCGACCAGCGCCGCGTCGGCCACGGCCAGCGCCACGAGCGCGAACAGCCGCGCGTTCTCGACGATGTCGAGACCCCGCAGTCGGGAGACGATCCGCGTGATCTCGAACAGCTGGCCCGGCGGTTTGGAGGTGCCGTCGAGGTCGTTGGCCCAGAAGAACGCGATCTCGGTCTGCTCGTCGGTCCGGGTCGCCGAGTATGCCTCGCCGAGCGACTGCACCTCGTTCACCTGCGCGGCGTACTCCGGGCTGCGCAGCATTTCGGTCTTGGACAGAAAACCGCCTGGCCGGGGCGGCCGGAACTGCGACCCCGAGGCGATCGCGAACGGCCTGACCCTCGGCCAGTTGGGGCTGGCCGCCGGGCCCGAGCCGGTCGGCCGCCAGTCGCCCGGGCTCGTGCCGGGGACGTAGGGGGTGGCGTCGTCTGCCCCGTCCCCGCTGCGGGCCTCGATCATCGCCCGCGCGACCGCCCGCCCCACCGACCTCCCAGCAGCGATAGCTGCGGTGGACGTGCCAGGGGGGAGCATCGCCAGCGCTTGGTTTCGTCTGTCCCCTAGGTCGACGCTCGTGCTCGGGAAGGCTGCGGCGAGGGTGTCGTGCGCGGCGCAGGCGATCGCGGCCTCGACCGAGGCCATCGGGCTGGCGGGCACCCGCACCAGGTACGGCTCGTGAGTGGAAATGATCGAGTTGACCGCGTCGGCGATCGCGCCGTGCATCATCGCCCCGCCTCGGGCGATCGGGCAGGGCGAGCCCCCTGCCTGACGGATGACATCGAGCAGCACATTATTCCAATAGATGACAGCATCATCCATGAGTGGTCTCTTTCCTGAATAATCCCGCCGTGGCGCGCAATCGTTGTCCCGCCAGTGGCCAGCAAGCGCCACCCTAGCTTGTGAGCTGTTACAGAAACTTGGCAGGTTGCCGAGCGTGTAGGACGAAGGTCTCATCCGCGATCGGCCTCGGGGCGGAGCGCGTCGGGCTGCGGGCCTGGCCGTCGCCGATAGGTGGAAAAGGACTGCGACAATGCCGACGTTCACCGAAGAAGAGCGCGCGTACCTGGCAGGGCAGCGGCTGGGCCGGCCGGCCACCGTCGATGGGCAGGGCCGGCCGCATGTCGTGCTGACCGGCTTCCGGTTCGATCCGGTGAGATGGTGTGATCGCCATCGGCGGTCACACCCTGGCCGGCGCCAAGAAGTTCCGTGATGCGCGCGTGAATCCTCAGGTGGCGTTCGTGGTAGACGACCTGGTCTCCACCGACCCTTGGCGGGTCCGCAGGATCGAGATCCGCAGCCACGCCCAGACCTTCACCGAGGGCGGCGGGCGCCTCGGTGATGGCCTCGGCCCCGCCTGGATCCGGATCACCCCCACCCGGGTCGTGGGCTGGGCCTCGACACCAGTGCATCGCGGTGAGCCCTGCGGTCGCTCGGGGGTTGACCGGTAGGCTGCCGGCATGCAGCTAGAGGTGGAGCCGCCCTTCGTGCTCGTCAAGCCGGTAGCCGACGAGCGCGCCTTCTACGACCTGGCCGATGAAGACGCCCCGTGGGAGCTGCTCGACGGAAGGCTGGTGATGAGCCCCGTGTCGGAGCGGCACCAGGACTTGTTCGGGTTTCTGTCCACCCTTCTGCGCGGCTGGCTCGATGAGCGTGGCGGGGGTGTCGTGCGCGGGTCCCGCTACCCGATGCGCCTGGACCCGCGCTGGTCGCCCGAGCCTGACCTGCTCGTCGTCACCGACGCGCACCTCGACCGGATCACCCGGCAGCGGCTCGAAGGACCCGCCGACCTCGTCATCGAGATCGCCTCCGATGGCGACCCGTGTTTCGATGAACGGGAGAAGCTGCCGCGCTACCGCGCGGCTGGCATCCCCGAGATCTGGCTGGCCTCACCCCAGACGCGGAGCATCCGCGTGGACCGGCTCGACGCCGGTGGTCTGCAACAACCCGCATCGACCGGTACAGCAGCGGCCGGATCGACTCAGCCGTCCTGCCAGGCTTCTGGATCAACGCGGCGTGGCTGTGGCAGCACCCGCTGCCCTCGACCCTCGCCTGCCTGCGGACTCTCCTCGACTGAGCGTGATCACCGGGCATCAACCGGACCGCTCAAGGCAGGTTAGGGCACGTCTTCTCGTACGACCGCCCCGGCAGGAACTCGTCCCACTCCGGTGTGGTCAAGTTCCGGCCAGCAATGCCGCACAGCCGCTGCTGCCACGACATCACGTCCACATCCCACAGCCGCACCGTGCCGTCGTCGCCGGCGGAGGCCAGGATGCTGCGCCCGTCCGGGCTGAACCCCACCGCCCACACCCCGCGGCTGTGGCCGGTCAGGGTGGCCAGCTCGGTGTGGGCGGCGGGGTCCCACAGCCGTACCGTGCCGTCGAAGCTGGCGGAGGCCAACGTCCGCCCGTCGGGGCTGAACGCCACCGCGTTCACCCAGCCGCCGTGGCCGGGCAGCGGGGCCAGCTCGGCGTGGGTGATGGGGTCCCACAGCCGCACCGTGCCATCAACACCAGCGGAGGCCAACATGCGCCCGTCGGGGCTGAACGCCACCCCGTACACCGGCCCGTCGTGGCCGGTCAGCGTGGCCAGCTCGGCGCGGTCGGCGGGGTCCCACAGCCGCACCGTCCCATCAACACCAGCGGAGGCCAGCGTCAGCCCGTCGGGGCTGAACGCCACCCCGTACACCGGCTCGTCGTGGCCGGTCAGGGTGGCCAGCTCGGCGCGCCGGGCGACGTCCCACAGCCGCACCGTCCCATCGTCGCCGGCGGAGGCCAACATGCGCCCGTCCGCGCTGAACGCCACCCCGTACACCGGCCCGTCGTGGCCGGTCAGGGTGGCCAGCTCGGCGCGGTCGGCGGGGTCCCACAGCCGCACCGTCCCATCGTCGCCGGCGGAGGCCAACATGCGCCCGTCGGGGCTGAACGCCACCGCCCCCACCCCGCTGGTGTGGCCGGTCAGCGTGGCCAACTCGGCGTGGGCGGCGGGGTCCCACAGCCGCACCGTGCCGTCTTCGCCAGCGGAGGCTAGGGTGCCTCCGTCCGCGCTGAACGCCACCCCGTACACCGGCCCGTCGTGGCCGGTCAGCGTGGCCAGCTCAGCGGCGGGGTCCCACAGCCGCACCGTTCCATCAACACCAGCGGAGGCCAGCGTCCGCCCGTCGGGGCTGAACGCCACCGCCTCCACCCCGCCGGTGTGGCCGGTCAGCGTGGCCAGGGGGGCGCGGTCGGCGGGGTCCCACAGCCGCACCGTCCCATCGTCCCCGGCGGATGCCAGCGTCCGCCCGTCGGGGCTGAACGCCACTCCCCACACTCTGTCGCTGTGGCCGGTCAGGGGGGCCAGTTCGGTGTGGGTGATGGGGTCCCACAGCCGCACCGTGTCGTCACCGCCGGCGGAGGCCAACATGCGCCCGTCGGGGCTGAACGCCACCCCGTACACCCCGCCGG